>CACYDW010000066.1 GCA_902773325.1 uncultured Ruminococcus sp. | reverse complement strand
TCCATATCAACAGACCACTGTTGTTTCCGGCGCGGCATAGCACCAATCTCTCGATTTAAGAGCGATAGCTCGGTTGGATAGAAGCATAGGACGGATTATGCTATTCAACTTATCAGCAGAGAGAACTCCCCTTTGGTGCTGAGCGAAAACGTGAACACGGGTGCAGCGTCACGCTGCCGCGAACACGGGTGCAGCGTCACGCTGCCGCGAACACGGGTGCAGCGTCACGCTGCCTTTGACAAGTGGGGACAGATGTTGTATAATCAGTGTTATCAAGTGTAAAGGAGATATTATTATGGATAAGTTACTGCACCTTCTGGCAAAAAATTCCGATTTCAATACATCTCAGCTCGCCGCTATGCTCGGTGAGGACGAGGAAACCGTTCAAAAACAAATCGAGGATTATGAAGCACAAGGTGTTATCAAAGGCTATAAAGCATTGATCAACTGGAATAAGGTCAAGGACTCCGGCGTTACCGCTATTATTGAACTCAAGGTTGCTCCGAAACCCGAAACAGGCTTCGACGATACAGCTAAAATCGTGATGTCCTACGACAACGTGGAAAGCGTCTATTTAGCAGCTTCCTCCAGCTATGACCTGATCGCTACCGTCAGGGGCGAAACCATTCAGGATATCGCCGAATTCGTTTCCAAACGTCTTTCTACACTGGACGGCGTTCTGGGTACTGCTACCAACTTCATTCTTACACAATATAAGGACGGCGGCGTTGTGTTCTGCGACGATGACGAGGAAGAAGAACAAAGGAGTCTGATTTTATAATGGACTATTCCAAAATGATGAATAAAAGACTGACTGCTCTCAAGCCGTCCGGTATCAGAAGATTTTTTGATATCGCTAACGAGATGGATCATGTCATCTCTCTGAGCATCGGCGAACCGGATTTCACCACCCCATGGCACGTGCGTCAGGAGGGTATTGAGTCGCTGAGAAGAGGTCACACGTGGTATTCCCCTAACAAGGGCTTTGCTGAACTGAGAGCACAGATCTCCAATTACTATGCAAGACGCTTTAACGTGGAGTATAATCCCGATCTTGAGATTCTGGTAACGGTGGGCGGCTCTGAAGCCATTGATCTGTGTATCCGAACTATTGTAGAACCCGGCGATGAGGTGCTCATTCCTCAGCCCGCTTTCGTCTGCTATGAACCTATGGCTTTTATGGCGGGCGGTACTCCCGTGATCATTCAGACAAAAGCAGAGGACGGTTTCAGACTTACCGCCGAACAACTTGAAAAACATATCACCCCCAAAACCAAGCTCCTGATTCTGCCCTTCCCCAACAACCCCACCGGCGCGGTCATGAGAAGATCACACCTTGAAGAAATCGCCAAGGTTATTGCAAAGCATAACCTTCTTGTACTGTCTGATGAAATATACGGTGAACTGACCTACGGCAAGGAACGTCACGTGTCCTTCGCCGATATCCCCGGTATGAAAGACAGAACCGTGGTTGTCAGCGGATTCTCCAAAGCATACGCCATGACAGGCTGGCGGCTTGGCTATGCGCTCGGCCCTGAACCGATCATCTCTCAGATGACTAAGCTCCATCAGTATGCTATTATGAGCGCCCCCACTATCGCACAGTATGCCGCGATTGAAGCTCTCAAACACGGCGACAGCGATATCGAACACATGAGAGAGGAATATGACATGAGAAGAAGACTGATCGTAGATGAGCTGTGCAGAATCGGTCTGACCTGCTTTGAGCCGGAGGGCGCATTCTATGTGTTCCCGAGCATACAAAAATCAGGCATGAAATCCGAGGAATTCTGTGAAAAGCTGATCTACTCGCAAAAGGTCGCCATTGTTCCCGGAACGGCATTTGGCGAATGCGGAGAAGGATTCGCACGCGTATCCTATTCCTATTCGCTCAAGCATATCAAAGAAGCTCTCGAACGAATCGAAAAATTTGTGAACAGTTAATTTGGCTTGACATAAAACCAAAACAAAGGGGTATTATAATGAAAAAAATTATCACTTTTGCGCTGTCAGCCGCATTATCCCTGACACTTCTTGCAGGCTGCGGTGAAAATGACGGCGGCAGCAGCTCCGTAACGGTAAACAGCACCACAAACAGTTCCGCCGGCTCTTCCGATGACAGCAGCACCGGCACGGAACAGTCTGACACTTCCAAAACAAGCACCGAAGTATCTGAAATTTCTGATTCCTCATCATCAGAGAACGCATCCAATCTCTCCGGTTCATGCGGCGATAACGCTGAATATACGGTCGATGCCGACGGCACACTGACCATCACCGGCACAGGTAAAGTATCCAAATCGTTTTTAGTGATGGATATACTAAGGGACGTTACCATCACTAAGGTCGTCATTTCAGAAGGCATTACCGAAATCGGAGAGCAGATTTTTGCAGCCGGTAACAAAATCGAAAGCGTTTCTCTGCCGCAATCCCTTGAAGCAATCGGCTATCAGGCATTTTATGAATGTAAGATGCTGAAAACAGTGGAGATTCCCGACAGCGTAACAAAAATAGAAGAACGCGCCTTCGCTCTTTGTGACGGTCTGGAGGAGGTTAAGCTGCCGAGCGGTCTGAAAACCCTTTCACAAGGCGTATTCCAGCACTGCGTTTCGCTGAAGGAGGTCGTTGTTCCCGAAGCTGTTAAAAAGCTCATGGACGATGTATTCGTTGACTGTACCGGTCTGACCTCTGTAACTCTGCCGGAAGCTCTGACAAAAATCGGAAGCCGGTGTTTTTCCTCTGCAAAGAATATCACAACACTCACAATTCCCGCAAGCGTAACATCTGTGGACAATTATGCTTTTTCAGGCTGGACAGAGGAACAAACAATCATCTTTAAGGGTAAAACGGAAGATTACGAATTCTATTACAAAGACTGGAACAGCGGCTGCAAAGCGAAGATCGTTTTTGAACCGTAAGAATACAACACACACATTACACGAACTTTTACTATAATATCATATATAGTATTTATAAATGGGAGATTAAACATGAAGGTTACAATATCTGCCCCGGCGAAGCTGAACCTGTTTCTTGAGATCACAGGACAGCGCAGTGACGGCTACCATCTGCTTGATACGGTCATGCAGTCGGTATCGCTCTATGATGATATCACCGTATCAGAGGAGGACGACCAAAGCGACATTACCGTTCAGTGCTCGGATAAGCTGATTCCCTGCGATGAAACCAACACGGCATACCGTGCGGCAGTATTATTCTTTGAACACAACAATATGCAGCCCCGCGGACTGCATATCCACATTAAAAAGCGTATTCCCGCTCAGGCGGGAATGGGCGGCGGCAGTGCTGACGCGGCAGCAGTGCTTCTTGCAATGAATGAGCTGTATGACACAGACCTCGACCGTGCGGAGCTTGCACGTATTGCCGAAAAGATCGGCGCAGATGTGCCATTTTGTGTCTATAACGGCACAATGTCTGCCGGCGGTATCGGCACGATCCTCACCCCTCTGCCCGATATGCCCGCTTGCAGTATCGTGATCGTCAAGCCCGATGTCATGATTTCTACCAAAGATGCCTACACAAAAGCCGATCATATCGGATACAGCCATACAAAATCATCTGATTCGATCGTTGAAAGCATCTGCGCCGGATTGACCGCAGATATCGGCAGAAAACTGTTTAACCGCTTTGAACAGATCTCGGACGTTCCCGAGCTGGACAGCATTAAAACCGTTATGAAGAATCATAAAGCTGCGGGAGCGTGTATGACGGGCAGCGGCTCTGCTGTTTTCGGCATTTTTGAAAGCAGCGAAGATGCTGATGACTGCGCTGATGAACTCTCAAAGCACTTCGACAAGGTATATACCGTTAATCCCGTAAACTGATCTGCAATCCTGCAAAATGTCCCCGCTGACAGCACGTTCATGACTGTCGGCGGGGACTTCGTTTTTGATTGCAAACGAACATCTTATTATAATCATGCCAATCTGTGCTCCGAAGATAACATCTTTCATATAATGCGGTAATATGGCTGCATATATCTTGTGAAAAGTTTGCAAAAAGCTTGTGTGACTTTGTGCAAAAAAACGTAAAAAAGCGTTGACTTTTTAAAGAATATGAGATACAATGTATGTGAAAATGGTTTCAAAATATTTTTCTTAAATTGTGTAGAAATCTTGTGTGCGATTATTCGTATGGTTTCTTCATTACAATGGAAATCTATGTCCGAACAAATTCAGATCATGTGAGGTGCTGACTATGCCTGTATCTATGCTGCCCTGATAGTGTAAGTCAACCAACTTATAAGTTATTATCGTTTACAAGTCGGTTATTATATCGTAACATAAAACTATTGGTTTGTAAAGTAAAGGAGCGATTTAAATGGCAAAATTCAGAAAAGCTTTTATGTCCATCTTGCTTGTGCTGTCTGTTATACTGTCGATCGGTGCGGTAACTGCACAAGCTGCTTACGTACCGAAATTTGAAGCTTATGGCGGCTTAACAACCAACAGGTCTTTAACAGGTAGTGCCGGTTTGCTCAACACCTATGTTGAATACTGCAATTTTTCCTCATCTGTCAGCGATCATACGGACAGTGCAAAATATACTTGGTGCAAAACCTACTCCATCACCAATGGTGTCTACTCAACGATAAAGACCTGCTCCAGTAACTATACTACAAGCACTGTTGCTCATTCATACACCAATGGCGGTTTTCTTTCCATAACAAGCATAACTGCAAAGGCGGAGTATGTAGGAGATATCTATCTGACGTCGTCGGTTGGTTCAGGTGTACTTGAACACATCATGATCAGAACACTCAGGTCGGGAGCACCTAACTACTGATTTTAAAAAAGCAAATTGATAGTCAATGTTACGATATATAACCGCTTGTTTATAAAGCATTAAAGGAGAACCTGAATTGTTAAAATTAGTTTTCAATAATATTTCTACTTTTATAAAAAGCAGACCATTGTTTTTTATAATAATTATTATTTCTCAGATTATCTGCATCTTAACTGTTCTCACGGCGGCGGGCATGATGTACGCCATTACCCCCGCTCCCGAAGATGAAAGAAGTTATTTTGAGAAGATGTTTATCATAGATTTTCAAATATTTGACTATGGTGAACCTGATGAAGATGGAACTTACTCGGAGTCAGCGGTCAAAAAACCTCAGACAGCCGATGCATTGTCGCATAACACCGAACTGCCCACCGCTTACTACTATTTGTATGATATGCAGGAGAAAAAATTTGTTTATACAGGAACTGATACACAAATAGTACAGCAAATCGAAAAAGAATATTATGATAAAGGAATGGAGGAATTGGAAAAATACGGCGAAATGAAAACGACATTAAGTGTATATAGCGAATCTTATCCGAACAACTTTGCCACCCTGCCAACTTATGGCGAACTGAAAACCAAACTAAAAAAAATATTTGATGCCGCCCCGCGCGGTTATGAATTTTATTACGCCATCGGTTATATATATAACGACAACGGAGATATATATAGATTGATGGCAGACGGCGGCACAACGGAATATATGAGAAATTGGAACAGCAGCATTTCCAATACCGCCAATGGCATAAATGTGCGTAAAAGCTCTTATATGGAATCGCCTTATCAACATATAGAGGTCGGTGATGCCGTCACGATTGACGGCAAGGACTTTATTGTCACTGAAGTGGAGGAACGCGAATTCGGCAGCGGGCAAACGGGCTTTGAATTTCTGTTTGAGAACCTCGGCGACAACTGCAAAATAGGTACACTCTGCTTTACGATCAAAGATGATGCCACCATTGACGATATTGAGAGAATCAATGCTGTTATAGAGGAAGAATTCGGCGCAGAAGCCACCATCGAAGTACCCCAGCCAATGCCCTTGCTCGAAAAGCAGTTCAATAATATGATCTATGTTGTTTCGGCAATCGTCATGGCTGTTGTGCTGCTCAATATTCTGCGGCTTTATGCGTTTATTCTGTCAACAAGGAAAAAGGCAATAGGGGTCTATACGATATGCGGCTCAACAAAGCTTAAGGTCTTTCTGATATATATTCTCGAAATCATTATAACAATGACCGTGTCCTTTGTTATTGCCGTTCTGCTTTTCCACTTTGCACTGATTACTCCGATTGATACGCTCTACCCGACATTTGCAAATATATTCGGCATCAAGTCTTATCTTCTTGCGTTTGCGGTTTATATGGTAATCGGTCTGATATTTATGACACTAAATATGATACCGCTGTTTTATAAGAATAAACCGATAAACAGAAAGGAATGATAAGATGAAATACTTTAAGCTTGCTTATGACCTGCTTACCCGCAGAATATTCTTTTACATTATCGTTATTGCCGAATTGGCGGGTGTTCTGGTTCTGACAAACACCGTGGTATCTGTCTATAACGGCAAAGAAACACTTTATGAGCCTTACAGAGAGCTTCTTGACGGCGAGGGTGTTGTGATCGAAATGTTTCCGACATTTGGCTATGGCAGCAGCAGTGAGGATATTCAGGCTATCGTCAGCGAACATAATTATTTATATATGCCCGATTTCATAGACCTGCTCAAAGAAAAACTTGAGGGCGATACTGAGATCTATTGGTGCCCGTATTATGCGATGTATGCCGAAAACGGCGGACCTGTTCCGCTTTCGGGAGGTAAAAGCGAGATCAACACAGTGAGAATCGACAGTACGATATTTCAAAAGCTGAAGCTGCCCCTGAGCTGCGGCAGATGGCCGTCATCTGAAGTCAACGACAACGGTGAGATCGAGGTCGTTATTTCAGGCGGAACAAATGCGGAGCTGAATAAGGTGTACAACACCACAAGAGGGAAAATCAAGATTGTCGGCATACTCACCGAAAACACCTATATTCCCCCGGGAATGGTTGCACCCGAGGATAATAAGAAACAGTTCAGCATTTTTGACTACTACTCTCCCTATAACAGCAATATCAGCATGGGTTCACCCTTTATTCTCATGGACGGAAATCTGTATGACAGCATTGACGACCATTCCGACCCTAATTTCGGTCCGGAAATCTTTATTTCTTACGGTCATGTTGACAAAGCCGCAGCCGAAAAAAACACAGAATACATCAAAAGCCTTGGCTGTGAAATCAGAAGTATTTACGGAGAAGAAAGCTTTGGCACGATCAGAGAACAAACAACGATTTATCTGAATGATATTTACCTGAGAATGATGCCTGTTCTGATCGTAGCGGCTGCAGTCGTGTTGGCGGGTCTGGTCGGTGCGGTGTCTATGTCTGTGATCAGAGAAATGCGAACCTTCGGCATCTTTTATCTTTGCGGCTGCAAATGGCGGGACTGCACCAAAATTGTTCTGGCTCAGATGGTGATTATTTTCTCTGCCGCTGCCGTACTCACCGCCGGTGCTCTGGCATATATGAACCTTACCAACTTTGAGTATCTCATCGGTTCGGTATTTGATTGGAATAACCTATATATAAGCCTTGCTGAAATGGCAGTAATGTATCTGATCGCCATTATTATTCCGAGCCATGTGATCAGAAGCGCGTCACCTGTCACCGTAGTCAAGGAAAGTGTGTAATACCTTGTCCGGCAAAAAAGCATATTTTCCACATCATCAAGACATAGAAAAGAGTAGTGAGCAATGATTAGTATCAGTAACCTGACAAAAACCTATAATTATAAAAAAAGCAATGCCTTTACAGCACTGACGGATATTTCACTAACGGTAGATGACGGTGAAATGCTGGTGATCATCGGCAAATCAGGTGCAGGCAAATCGACCCTGCTGCATATCATCGGCTGTATAGATACCTTTGAAAAGGGCGAATATACCATTGACGGCGTAAATGTACATAAGCTCTCCGACAGGGCACTGGCAAAGCTCCGCAGTGAAAAGGTCGGCATTGTCATGCAGGATTTTGCGTTGGTAGAAGAATACAGCGTTATCGAAAACGTCAAGATTCCGCTTTATTTTTCCAAAAAGAAAAAGGGCAGTGCCAACGCTCTCGCCCTTGCCGCTCTTGAAAAGGTCGGCATCAAGGAACTTGCCAAAAAGCCTGTCAATAAGCTTTCGGGCGGACAAAAACAGAGGGTGGCAATAGCAAGGGCAATTGTCAATGACCCATCGTTCATACTTGCCGATGAACCAACCGGCGCGTTGGATACAAAAACCTCGTCAGAAATCATGTCGCTTTTCAAGCTGCTCAATGATGAGGGAAAAACCATCATCATCATAACCCATGACCCCGAGGTTGCTGCTGTCTGCAAAAGACAAATCGAAATTTCAGACGGGCGCATAAAACAGGACGAAGAGCCTACAGAAGAATAATCCAAAATTAAGGAAACACTGATCAAATCCGGTGTTATTCCTCTCCCCCACATAAAGGCAAAGTCTTTGAAAGGGGGTTTGGGGGGAATCTTTCTTCTTAGAAAGATTCTCCCCAAGAGAACTTCCGGCGCATAAAAACACCCCCGCAAGCCTATATCAGGGCTGCGGGGATGTTTTTATGCGTGGATCATGCAATCAGCTCACGGATTCTGTCGATCCTGTCACAAAGGTAAAGGTAGCCGAAAAGGGCTTCTATGCCCGTAGCGGCATGATAATCAGCGGGAGAAGCATTTTTGGGTGTGTGGGAGGTGTGGGCATTGCGGCCGCGCCGGAAGATATCGGCTTCCTCCTCTGTGAGCAGCGGTTCAATGCGGCAGTAGAGTGCTGCCTGCGCTTCACAGCGTACCCTGTCCACCTTGAGCTTGTTAAGGTCTTTGACGGGACGATTCGCGCTGCACACGATCTCTTCCCGGACAAACAGGTCAAACACACAGTCGCCTACAAACGCAAGCGTTAACGGACTGAGCTGCCTTGGGTCACAATCATACTGCGTTAATCTTGCCATGATGTTCCCTCCGTTATTCCACAAAATCAAACTCTACGTCATACATACTCACGGTATCGCCCTCCTGAATGCCCGCCGCTTTGAGCGCGTCGATCACACCTGAACCGATCAGCACCCGCTGGAAGTATTGCAGCGACTCAGAATCGTCAAAGTTAATGGTTCTCATAACCCGCAGAAGCCATTCGCCTTCCACAAAGTAGACACCGTCATGTACCTCCACATGAACCTCCTGCTTGGTGAATTCACTTTCATCAGGCAGCGGAGCAGGCTCGGCTTCGTAGCGGGTAATGGGCGGGAGCTTGGAAAGCTGCTCCCGTATTTCATTCAGCAGCGGCTGTGTTTCATAGGCGATCGCTGCCATGATCGGAAAAAACCGATATCCCTGCGCTTCAATATACCGTCTGAAATTCTCTACGGTTTCATCATCGGTAAGATCGCACTTGTTGCCTGCTACGATCATCGGCAGTCCGGCAAGTGCCGGATTGAATTTTTTCAGCTCACGGTTAATGGTTTCAAAATCCTGCTTGGGATCTCTCCCTTCACTGCCCGATACATCCACCATGTGTACAAGCAGACGGCAGCGCTCCACATGGCGCAAAAACTGATGTCCCAGCCCCAGACCATCTCCTGCGCCCTCAATCAGTCCGGGAATGTCTGCCATGACAAAGGACGACTCCTCCCCCATTCTTACCACGCCCAGCACGGGTGTGATAGTGGTGAAGTGATAGTTTGCAATCACTGGCTTGGCTTCGCTCACAACCGAAATCAGCGTGGACTTTCCTACATTCGGAAAGCCTACAATGCCCACATCGGCAAGCAGCTTCAGCTCTAACTGCACGTCATATTCCTCTCCGGGCAGTCCGGGCTTGGCAAAACGGGGGGTCTGACGGGTAGGCGTGGCAAAATGGGTATTGCCCCAACCACCTTTTCCGCCTTTCGCGACAATAACGGGCTGATCATCAGAAATATCGGCAAGGATTCTGCCGGTTTCTGCCTCCTTTACAAGCGTACCCATCGGAACACGAATGATCAGGTCGTCTGCCTTTTTGCCGTTGCAGCGGCCGCCCCTGCCGTTTTCTCCTTTTTTGGCAGCATATTTCCTCTTATAGCGGAAATCCGCCAGTGTTGAAAGATTCGTATCGGCAAGGAACACAATGTTGCCGCCCCTGCCGCCGTCACCGCCGTCAGGGCCGCCGGAGGCTACGTATTTTTCCCTGTGAAAGGTAACAGCACCGTCACCGCCGTCACCCGCCTTGATATGAATTTTTGCAATATCTACAAACATAGCGTCCTCCTTATTGCACCTTATAAAAGTGGTATCCTACAGACATTATCGTATAATCCCCGAGATATTCTATACTGTCAACACCGTCAATCTCGCGGATATATTCAAAATAGCCGTCAAGTATTTCCTGATTTTTGGGGTTATCAAGAGTTGAAACCTGCAGGTGACCATCTGCATCGGCTGTCCAGCCGGAACCGCAGAAAACCAGATAAAGCGGCTTATCCGACTCGACTCCTTCAGCAATCTCTTCCATCGACGACTTATCAGCTTTGAGAGATGTCCAGACATATCTGTCACAATGCTCGAACTCAGCCGCTGTAATAAAGAAGGTGGTAAGATAGGACGTGTCACTGCCGGTAACAATCAACTGTGCGCCGTCTGTAAGCTCCTTTACATCATCAAGCGAACCATTCTGCTCAAAGTAATAGATGGAAAATACATTACACAAATTCACTGCCGTAAATATCGTCAGAACAATGCCGGTTATCACTCTTTTAAACTTGAGCGGAGAAAAAATCAGCATGATCAGTGCTGTTACAGCCGCTATGACAAGCGGAAACACCAAAAAGATGTATCTGTCCACAAAGCCCGTAAAATAGAAATTGATACTGTAGGACGTAATACACATAATCACAATAGTTGCAGTCACCATGATCAGGCTCAGCGGAGAGCAGGCTCTGATGCGGGCAACCATACTGATGAAGAGCTTGCCCCAGCCTTTTGGGGTCTTCAGCAGTAATAAAACGCTTTTGCACTTTTGTAAAAGTCCGGTATAGAAATTGCGGACAGGTGCCTTATCCCGCAGCAAAAACTGAACGGGCAAAGAAACAATATACACGATCACCAGAATCAGCAATATGGCGATTGCAAAATATACAATCTGTTCAAAGCTCAATGTAAAAAGCTCTGACGAAAGATAGCGGTTCAGAATTACCATCTGTGAAGCAAACTTTTCGGGATATTTGCGTGAGGTTTCACTGAAAAGATGCGTGAGCATCGGCGGAAATGCCAGCATTGCCAGCGCAACGCCGCCCAGCATGGAAAATCCGTAGGCAAACAGAGCCTTGAACCGTTTTGAAAAAAGATAATACAAACAAAATCCTGCCGCCGTAATAAATGCCGCAAACAAGAATAAATATTGTGTCAGCGCACCGCATACAGTGATCAAGATGATCGGCAGAAGATGCCTGAACCGGGGACTTTCCTTTATCTGATACAGCCTTGCGTGCAGATAGAAGAAGATCACCGTCCACATGGTCATCATACAGTACATTCTCTGGTACAGCACCATACTCAACGTACCGGAAGTAAAGCCAAACATCAGGCAAGCGGCGAGTGCAAGATACCTTGAGCCGAGCATCGTCTTTATCAGCTTATAGAAGAAAATCTGCATGACGACAAAATACACTAAATTCAAGATAAAACCGGGCCAGAATGAAAACGTATCGGGAAAAAACGAACAGACCGTATGAATCACCGCATAAAACAAGGGCGGGTGTCTGTCGTTAGCCTGATTATACCACACAGAATCATAGCGAAACTGTTCCCCCTGCTGAACCGTGATATAATTATGCAGCACTTCTCCCGGAAGCCATTCATCTACATTATAAATCTCATCGCTGAACACAGCATCACGCTCGATGTACGGCCGATAAAAGCTGTTGGCAAGGGCATAGCTGTATACCTCATCGCAATGATAGCCTTCCTTCTCATACACATAATGATAACAGATATAACATACCTGTGCAGCAACCACGATCACTAACAGCACAACCGCCGTGTATTTCATTTTTAGCAGCTTTGTCACTTTTTTACACTCCCCCTGTAATTGATATTCCTGCTGTATGCCTCATTGCTCAGTCAGCAAGGTGATAGACCTTATACACACGGTAAAAGATCGTGTAGGTACCGAGATATTCCATTTTTTCGGTAACAGAAAGACCTTCAATAAACTCGTTGTATTCTTCTTCTTCTTTGTCGGCATTTTCAAGATCCTCCAGTCCGAACACAACACTGCTGAGCAAATAAACGTCCTTGCCGCCTTCCAGACTTTCTATTGCGGCCTTGTCGTTATGAACTTCTTCATAGTAGGTCAGAAAAATCTGATCAGCGTCATATAATTCGCTGCAAAGTGTATTGTACGTCCAGCTTTCCGTCTTGGCGGCAGAAACCACAATACAATCCGCTCCTGCTGTCAGTTCCCGCAGATTGCTAACGGTATTGTCAAACCGGAACAGCCATGCGGAATGATTCAGCGTAAACCCGACATATAATGCGATCAGCAACACGGCTGCCACCGTCACCTTTTTATATCGGAACCATGAGATCACAAAATAGATCAGCGATGTGATGACCGCCGCAAAGACAGGGTACAGCAAAAACAGATAGCGGTCAACATAGCCCATACCGATAAAGGATTCCGAGCTTGCTGTCAGATAGGAAACTACCACAATGGATAACACGGTAATAAACGTGATCGGATTGCTTCTCTTGATACCTCTGAAACAGGCTGCAAAAAAGCGTTTCAGGCTGAAATTCCTGATACCGTTCTTCACGCGCGAAGGAAAAGCCTTTGCGCCGCTCTTCAGCCGTGACAGGAACGCACTGACCTTCGGCTTATCCCGCAGCAGATACAGTACAGGAACAGAGAAAATCACTCCTGTCAGCAGAATCGTCGGAATCACGATGGCAAGGAAAATCAGTTCAGGAATTCCCAGCGGGAATACCTCTCTGAAAAAGTAGAGGATCGCCATTCTGAACTGTCGGGGAACATCATATCCCGAGCCGCGGTTCATCTCATAAAGGAAGTGGGAAATCATCGCGGGGAATGCCGCCAGTGCCAGCAATACACCGCCGAGCATGGAAAAACCGTAGGCGAAAAAGACCTTGAACCGCTTTGTCAGCAGATATCTGATACAAAAGCATAACGCTGTCACAAAGGCAACAAACAGGAAAATATACTGTGTAAGTGAACCGAGTGCTGTGATTATGATGATGGGAATCAGCTGCTTCATCAAGGGCTGTTCCTTTGTCTGATACAGCTTTGCGTGAAGGTAGAAGAAAATGACCGTCCACACCGCCAGCATACAGTACATTCTGATAAAGATCGTCAGACCAATCGCACCGAGCGAAAAGCCCCATATCGTACATACCAGCAAGGCAAGATAGCGGGATTTGAGCATCAGCCGCGCAAGCTTATACAGGAAAATCTGTGTGGCAACAAAACACGCGAGATTGATCACATAACCGAACCATGGCGAAAAGGTATCGGGAAAAAACGACGAGATCGTATGTAAGCACGCTTCATACAGCGGCGGGTGTCTGTCGTTGATCAGGTTATACCATACCGAATCATAGCGGAACTGTTCGCCGGGCTGTACGGTAATGTATTCCCGCAGCACATCTGCCGACACCCATTCGTGTGTGTTTTCGGTAGCATTTTCCTTGTTGGCATACGCTTTTACACCGTAGGAATCAATATAGGGTGTATAGAACCCGTTCGCCATGCCGAAGCTGAACATCTCGTCCGAGTGATAGCCCTTTTTTTCGTTCACAATGACATTCACGATATTCAAAAGCTGCATCAGAATGATCAGAACCAGCAATACGACCGGAACAGGCTTTTTAATAAAGAACGCGGTCAGTCTGCCGCCGGATTTTTTTGCCGGTGCTGCTGCTCCGGCGGTTGGCTCTGATTCTTCGGCGGGAGCGGCATCTTTTTCAGACACTTCCGGTATCTCTTTTGTTTCTTCCATATTTTGTTCAGCTCCTTATCTGATAAATGTTATAGGTATGGCTAAAAATGGTGTATCTGCCGACACTGCGGAAGGTATCCGAGATAGAAAGCCCCCGATAATAGCTATAAAGCTCTTCGTCAAGCTTATCATCATCTATGCGGACAATTGCATTATCATGCTCCTCGTCCACATAATAGTAGAACGGGTCACCGTTATCGTCATAGCTTGTCGGAACATCGTCCACAAACAGATATACCGGACAATCACCGCTGAGCTTTTCAAGTGCCGCTTCTTCCCTCATACCGGCGGCGATCCATGTAACGAACACCTGATCGGCATGATACAGCTCCACAGGGTAGGTATTGATGAGCCATGCATCACTCTTAGCATTGACAACAAAGATACAGTCTGCCCCGTCTGTCAGTTCGGAAAGGCTGTCCAGCGTTTTTTCCTCCACAAACAGATACGACAGGTTTCCCATCGGCATTCTGATAAAAATCGTAAAAATCAGCAGAAGAGCTGTCAGCGTTTTTTTGTATCTGCAACCGGACAATACAAAACAAATGACCGAAACCACTCCCGCCGCAAACACCGGGAACAGAATAAAAAGATATCGGTCAACATAGCCGATAGAATATCGGATCGTATATGCCGTGACCGCCGCCGTCAGCGTCACGGACAACACAATGACTGCCGTAATGGGATTGGCATGTCTGATACCGTGAGCAGCGGTATGCAACGCTTTTTTAAAGCGGAAACTCCTGATGCGTCCGAGCGCATTTTTTGGCAGATCTCTTAGTGCCGATAAAAATCCCTGCACCTGCGGTTTATCCCGCAGCAAAAACAGTATCGGCACAGCCAGAACAGCAGCAGTGACCGCAAGCGTAAGTAAAATTTTACAGTACAGAATGATTTCGATGGAATCAACAGGAAAAATCTCGTCAAAAAAATACTTGAAAGCCAGCCTGAATTGTTTGGGGAAATTAGTATGTACCGCATTGTTCCGTTCATCGATCACATGAGCGACTGCCGCCGGAAAGCAGCAAACGGCAAGTGCCACACCGCCGAGCATTGAGCCGCCGTATGCCAGCATGACCCGAAAGCGTTTGGTGATCAGATAGCGTATACAAAACCATGCCGCGATCACGAACGCAGGGAACAAAAACAATATCTGCGTCAGTGTGCCGCAGGCGGTAACAAGGGTGATCGGAACCAACTGCCGCAGAAGCGGCTTTTCCTTCGTGCTGTACAGCTTTGCGTGAAGGGAGAATAAAATGACCGTCCACATTGCCAGCATACAGTACATTCTGATAAAGATCGTCAGATTGACCGCGCCTGCCGAAAAGCCCCACAGCGTACACACCAACAGTGCCAGATAACGGGATTTCAGCATATTCCGTGCCAGCTTATACAAAAAAATCTGAGTGACAATGAAACACAGATAGTTGATACTGTATCCGAACCAAGGCGAAAAGGTATCGGGGAAAAACGAGCAAACCGTATGCAGCACTGCCGGATAAAGCGGCTGATGCCGGTCACGCGAAAGATTATACCATACCGAATCATAGCAGAACTGCTCCCCCGGCTGAACGGTGATATATTCCCGCAGCACATCTGCCGAAATCCATCCATTCACGTTTTTAAGCGGGTGCTCGTCAGAATAATCCTGTATACTGTCGGCATCAATAAACGGGCTATAGTAATTATTGGCAAGACCGTAGCTGAATATTTCGTCTGAATGATATCCCTGTTTCCGGTTCACGATCGCATCTGTGATCAACCCTAACTGCACGATGATCACAAACACCAGTATAACAGCGGGCAGCCATTTTTGATCCGATATTTTTTGCAGCTTCTGTTTCATTCTGTATCCTCCGGCATCATACTGATCTCATAAAGCATTCCATCGTATATAATACCACAAACCCATCAGTGAAGCAAGCACAAACCCATGCAATCTGAAAACAGAATTCCCGCCCGTATTACAGAAAAAATCGGTTGTCTGAAATAATCAGACAACCGATCATTGGTTGTGCAAACTCAGTTTGCGGCTCTTAGTGGAAATTACTCCTTAGAAGCCTTCTTTGTCATAACTACAGCAGTGCCGAGTGATGCAAGAACTACGAGCATAAGAGCGATAGCAGATGTTGTGTCACCTGTTGATACAGTTGTTGTATCGGAGCTCTCTACAGTAGCAGGAGCAGCAGTTGAGGTTTCCTCAGAAGACTCTGTCTTCGTTTCCTCGGAAGACTCTGTCTTTGTTTCCTCAGAAGACTCTGTTGTTGTACCTGCACTTGAACCTGTTTCAATGATCTCGTATGTTACACCGATGTTGAACAAATCTACCGGATCATCAGCAGAAACGTCAGAATCAGGATTGTTGAGGTAGCCCTGATCGATCTTTGTGGTATCGAAGATAACCTTGAAAGAAATCGGCTCGCCAACCTTAGCCTCAACTACAGGAATGTTGGACTGGCTGTTGTTTGTACGGTCATTAAGAGGCTCATAGTTGCCCCAGCTGTCGTCCCAAGCATGATCAAGACGAACCTTGAACTGCAGGTAGTTCTTACCCTCCTGGATTACGTCATCGACCTTCCAGGGCTGAATCATATTGATTGTGCCATCTGTACCATCGGTTACCTTGTCAACTGTAACGATAGCCTCCCAAACGCCGTCACCGTCATCATCTTTCAGCTCAACATCACCCTCTTTATCCCAACCGTTGAAGTCGCCTGTTACACCAACAAAGTGATTCTTGATATCATCGATGTTTTTGCAAGCAGCAGAAGCACTGATGGCAGCAGTAGCAACAACAGAAGATACAAGAGCTGATGCGAGAACTACACTAAGAACCTTTGACTTTTTCATTGTAGTCATCCTCCTAATAATACAAAAATAATTTGCGAAGTTTCCCTTAAGAACTTCGTTATTTCAAATTATACTATAATTATCCTCAAAAATCAAGCGTTATTATTCACGACAATTACAAAAAAACGTATATTTTTTAAAGCTAAAGGATAATCTGTTAAAATTTTCTCAATTAAGGCAGTGCTCTTCATCAAGTCATCAGACTGTTTTATCAAAAATACTGCATATTACCCAATTATGCAGATACATATTTATTCATTTTCCCTAATATTACAGTTATCGCACCTATTATTTTGTAAAATCATACAGTTAATATTCTAAACAAGAATATTATTTCAGCATTTTTTACAATAATCGTGCTGCCATTTTTCAAGACTCCGATCACAGACCACTCCGCTTTCTGTTTTTCCAAATAAAAAGACCTCCGGAACATTCGTAACGGAGGTCTTTCGCTGCCGGTAACCGGACTTGAACCGGTACGGTATTGCTACCGAGGGATTTTAAGTCCCTTGCGTCTGCCTATTTCGCCATACCGGCGGATTTGCAACGGATTCATTATATCATAAAGCGTCCGGCATTTCAAGGGATTCAGAAAAAAAGTTTTCATTATATCAACCATTACATAAAGATATTCCCATTGAAGTATACACAGGCAAAAGCTGCGGCACAGGCTGTTCCTTCGGAACATGCGAATGCCGCAGCGGTTATTGTCATATCAATCCTTTACCAATGCAAAGCGGGGAACCTGTTTTCCGTCAATTTCTACCATCTGATAGAACATGGAAGCGGGTCTTGCCCATACCTTGCCGTCTGCCTTACTCTTATATACCACCAGATCCTCCAGTGTTTCGCTGTCCTGTGCAAGGCAAAGCAGTTCATACTCTCCGCCCTTGAAATGGCGGTAGGTACCGGGTGTACCCCAGCGCACTGTCGCTTCAGTATCCGGCTGTTCGGGTTCTTTGGCAGATTCGGGCCGCTGTGCAGCGAGTTTTGCTGCCTTGGCTGCCTGTGCGGCTGCCTGTATGCGTGACTGCTCCTCAGCAGGCAGACTCTGAACGTTGTTGTGTTCATCTTCCTGTTGTTCTACGGCTGTATCGGGAGCAGATGCTTCTGTCTGTGCAGGAGCGCTCTTGGCAGGACTTGTATCTGCCTTCACACTGCCGATCAGTTCAGCAGGACGGTCACCCGCCGTAAGGACAAGTACGGCTGTGCCGTGTGCGGGAATATCCACATTAACATAGTTATTGGTAATATCAAAGCTGCGGTAGCCGTTCATGACATCATAGAGCTTCGTGCCGCCGTCCGTACCAAAAGCAACATTATAGTTATGATCGGTAAGGTTGAGAGCGATATAGATGGTTTCGTCCTCCGTTTTGCGCTTGAAAACAAGCTGTTCGTTGCGGATCACCACGTTCTCGAAGCTGCCGTATTTGAGTGCATTAAAGGTTCTTCTGACCGCACCGAGCTTGCAGACGTGACGATACAGCTCGTTATCCTCTATATCGCTCACATTCACGCACGGACGCAGCGGCGCATCATATTCGGTATTATTCTTCATACCCTTTATGCCCCATTCACTGCCGTAATAGACAGAAGGAACACCCGGCATGAAGTATGCCATAGAGAACGCATTCTTTACGTTCGCAGGCTCCTTGACGGTACTTGCTACTCTGTTGACATCATGGTTATCCACAAAGTTATAGGTATAAATATTCTGATAGATACCGCCGTTGGCAAACTGACGATTGAGCGAATGTGCGATCTCAAAGTAGTTGCGGTCATTGAGGGAGGAATAGATGCCCTTATAGCATTCATAGTTGGTGCAGGAGTCCAGCAGATCGGGGTTGGCAATACGGTTGTAATCTCCGTGAATGATCTCTCCCATGAGCCAGAACTGCGGATCTCTGCTCTTGCAGAAATGCTTCAGCTCTCTGAGAAAGTCCTGATCCATACAATAAGCAACGTCCAGACGCAGACCATCAATTTTGAACTTCTCCATCCACATCGCAACAGCATCAAAAATATGATGCTTTACATCCGGATGGCGCAGATTCAGCTTTACGAGGTCATAGTTACCCTCCCAGCCCTCATACCAGAACGGGTCGCCCCATGAGCTGCCGCCGCCGAAGTTGAGATTATTGAACCACGAACAGTAGGGCGAGCTTTGCAGCTTTTCCCTGACGTCCTGAAATGCCCAGAACCCTCTGCCTACATGATTGAACACACCGTCAAGAACGACCTTGATGCCGTTTTCGTGCAGCTTTTCACAGATACGTGCAAAGCTGTCGTTATCGCCAAGACGATTATCAATATTATAATAGTCATTTGTATCGTAGCCGTGGGTCGTAGACATAAAAACAGGCCCGAAATACACGGCATTCACATTCATCTCTTTCAGATGCGGAATAAAGTCGATGACCTTATCCAAACGATACTCTTTTTTACCGTCATTGATTTTCGGTGCTCCACAGAATCCCAGCGGATAAATGTGATAGAATACAGATTCATTAACCCAATACATAAAGCTCTTTCCTCATTTATTTCAATATTGTCTGATTAAGACTTGCTTATCATAGCATACTTTTACAGAAAATGCAAGTACTTTTACTGTTTTTTTGTCATAAATAACAATTTATTTACAACCAAAAATGCATTGCATTATATTTTCAAAACGCATCTTACTTTAATCCGTCCTTCCGAAAAGCAAACCCCTCCGGACATAAAAGCCGAAAGGGTTCACCTGAAATCTTATTTTTCCGTTTGCGAAGGATGAGCACTGCACCGCCTTACTTCACGAGTACGCTTTCGCCGTAAGAGTCGATCACCACAATAGCAGGAAAGTCCTCTACCTCAAACCGATAGATTGCTTCTGTGCCGAGGTCTTCATAGGCAAGGATCTCTGCGCTTTTGATGCTCCTTGAGATCAGTGCCGCCGCGCCGCCGATCGCCGCAAAATATACAACACCGTTTTTTACCATGGAGTCAATGACCTCCTGACTTCTTGCACCCTTGCCGATCATACCCTTCAAGCCTCTGTCAAGCAGAGCGGGGGTATATTTATCCATCCGATAGCTCGAAGTGGGTCCCGCCGGTCCTACGGCATGACCCGGCTTTGCAGGAGCAGGACCTACATAATAGATGACCTCTCCGTCAAGCTTCACCGGCAACTCCCTGCCCTGTTCGATCAGCTCATACAACCGCTTATGCGCTGCATCTCGTCCCGTAATGACAGAGCCTGTGATCAATACGCTTTCTCCCGCATGAAGCTCCCTGATAACCTCGTCAGTCAGGGGTAAAGTGATCTTTTTCATATTGCTGCACCTCCCGTCAGATTACTGTTTCTTTGTGTCTTGCGGCATGACAGCAGATATTGACCGCCACCGGCATTCCCGCAATATGGGTGGGACAGGTTTCGATGTTCACACCCAATGCTGTGGTAACACCGCCCAGTCCAGCAGGGCCAAAGCCCATTTTGTTGATCGCTTCCAGCAGCTCGTTTTCAAGAGCGGCATAGCGCTGATCGGGGTGAGAGGTGTTGATCGGGCGCAATGTCGCTTTTTTGGCAAGCATAGCAGCCTTTTCAAAGGTTCCGCCGATACCGACGCCCACAACGATCGGCGGACAGGGATTCGGCCCTGCATATTTTACGGTATCCATAATAAATTGCTTCACACCCTCAACACCTGCCGACGGTGTGAGCATTTTCACGGCAGACATATTCTCACTGCCAAATCCCTTACAGCCGCCGAGGATCCTGATTTGATTGCCCTCCACGATCGTTGTATAAATGAGAGCGGGTGTATTATCCTTTGTATTCACACGGTCAAACACGGGGTCATCTACCACCGACTTTCTCAGATAGCCGTCAATATAGGCGCGTCTGACACCCTCCTGTACCGCCTGTTCAAAGCTGCCGTTCTCGATGACGACCCTTTCGCCGTATTCCACAAACAGCACTGCCATGCCCGTATCCTGACATATCGGCACTTCTTCCTCACGGGCGATCTGATGATTCTCGATAAGCTGATCGAGCACATTCTGCGCCGTAGCTGACGGCTCGTTTTCCCGTGCAGCACGGAGCGCATCAAGAATATCATTGCCGATAAAATAGTTCATATCCATAAAAAGCTTTTTGACCGCCTCGGTAATCTGTGCGGCATCAATACTTCTCACCTGCATCATTTTATCCTCCTTAATATTGGGGCTCTGCCCCAAACCCCGCAAGGGCTGCTCGATTCTCGTCTGTCGCCTCGGTCGGTGCTTCTGCTGTGCAGAGGTGTCCCCCGGACACCCGCACCCCTTGACCTCGGCAAGGGTGCACGGCACCCCTGCACCCCATATTTTATAAAGGGGATTTTAATTGTGGTTTTTTAATATAGCTGATTACTATATTATATAGAATCGCTGTGTGCCATGTCAAGACAGCACAGCAATTTTCCTGCCAAGATATTTGTGTACATACAATAGTTCCGGGAGAATATTCAGACAGAATACAAAAGCACTCCTTGTGCTCCCGATGCTCATAATCAACAGACCACTGTTGTTTCCGGCGCAGCACAGCACCAATCTCTCGATTTAAGAGCAATAGTTCGGTTGTATAGAAGCATAGGTCAAATAATGCTGTACGACCTGTATAGCGGAGGGAACTCCCCTCTGCTGCTGAGCGACAACGCGAACAAGGGAGCGCAGGCTCTGCGCCTGGATTGACAAGAGTGGTTTGTTAATGCTATCATAAAAATAACATCGAATTCTGTAATTGAGCGGGGGAAATGTACATGGGAAAAAGTATTGAACAGCGAAGCAGCTATTGGGACAATATAAAAGGCATACTGATCTTTCTGACGGTATTTGCACACATATTGTATGGTTTGCAGGGAAATTCCGAGATGATCAATCATGTTGTGGACTATATCTATCTGTTTCACATGCCTGCCTTTGTGTTTGTGTCCGGCTATTTCGGCAAAGGGGAACGTGCCCACAGTGTCGAAAGAATCGGCAGACTGATTTTCCTCTACTTCATATTCAACAGCCTGATGGGTTTCATGTATGGCTTTTTGTCTGTGCTTCAGCCGATGTATTCCTATTGGTATCTGCTTGCATTGATCGTGTGGCGGCTCACGGCACACCATCTGGCAAAATTCAAAAATATCAATCTGCTGCTGATGATCACAGCACTGGTTATCGGATTTTATCCCAGCATTGACAATCATTTTGCGGCCGCAAGAATCATCGGCTTTTACCCGTGGTATATGGCAGGCTACCTGCTGAGCAAAGAAAAAAGCAGTGAGCTGATCAACAAAAAATATACCCGACGTCTGGCTATGGGCACGGGTACGGCACTGCTGACTGCCGGACTCTCCTTTGCAGCCTACAGCTTTTTTCAGTATTCCGATGAAGCACTGCAAATGGCAGCATATAAAAATCCGCAGGACGCACCGGGAAGAATCGCTCTGTTCGTCATCGCCTTCCTTGCTATCTGTACGCTGCGTCTGATCGTGCCCGACCGCAGTATTCCGCTGCTGACTATGCTCGGACGCAATTCCCTGTGGATCTTTATTCTGCACCGCCCCTTTACGCTGATGATCTCCGATATGATCAGGGAACTGCCGGAAGCTTATATCCTGCTCGTTTCAATTGCCGCGGCTCTCCTGCTGTGCGTAGTATTCGGCAATGAGATCATCGTCAGATATCTGAACCGCTTTATGAACGCGGGTACAGCACTCCTTACAGCGGCAAAAGAAAAAACCGACTCCCAAAAATTCAGCCTTTCAAGAGTCGCTGTGCTGACCGTATGCCTTTGCTTCGTATTTTCGGGTGTTCTGCATACGATGACAGGCATGGAGCTTAGCGGCCTGCTTAACAGATCACAGAATACATCTGCTTCCAATGCCGATACCGTTTCGGAAAACACACCGGAACAGGATATCCTCTACCCTGTTATGACCTCAGAACAAAAAACAGCCTTCGACAATGCTTTCAGAATCACATTTTCCGGCGATCTGATCCTGCTGGAGGACCAGGTCAAACGGGCATACAACGGAACAAGCTATGATTTTTCCGAGGTTTTTGAAGCTGCCGCACCATACATTGCTTCCGCTGATTTTGCGATAGGAGTATTTGAAGGGCCGATGGCGGGAGAACAGGAAGGATACTCCATCAGCAATTTTGAGGACGGAAAGATACTGTATCTCAATTTTCCCGATGAATTTGCTCAGGCTGTCAAGGACGCAGGCTTCGATCTGGTAACAACCGCCAACAACCATTTGCTCGACAAGGGCGAAGCCGGTGCTCTGCGCACCATTGATGTCCTCGATCAGATCGGACTTGCCCACACAGGCTCCTACAAATCTGCCGCTGACAAGCAGAATAACCGCGTCAGGATCGTTGAATGTCAGGGAATCAGAATAGCAGTGCTCTCCTATACATACGGAAGCAATTATATCGGCATCAGCGATCTGGTCAACGGACAGTATTCCTATCTGACATCAGTAATATCGGGTACAGAGGGCGAGCTTTTTGAACAGCTGAAGGCCTCTGTAGAACAGGATTTCAAAGATGCCAAGGCACTTTCACCCGATCTGATCATGGTTCTTCCGCATATTGGTACGCAGTTCCTGAATGAGCCTGACCCGGAACAAACCGTCTGGTTTGAAATATTCAAAGAAAACGGAGCCGATATTATTCTGGGCGATCACCCGCACGTCGTCGAACCGGTGGTTCTTGAGGAATATGAAGGACGAAAGGTATTTACGGCATATTGTCCGGGCAATTTTGCAAACATCTATCGTGAGAATCAGGGAGATACCAGTATTCTGACAGATGTCTATATTGACCGTACTACCAAAAAAATCATAGGCGGCAGTATCGTCCCGCTTTATACCTATGCACAGGTTGACCATAATTACAAGGCTGTTCCTGTTTATAATATCATGTCCGACACTGCCCTGAGAGAACAGCTTTCTACCGATGATCTGTCCCGTGCAGAACGTGCAAACAACATTATTACAGAGGTCGTTTTCGGACATCGTATGGATATTTCTTCCGTTACGGAGCGATACTACCTTAATGAAAACGGCTTTTTGCGTTCGCCTGCAACCGGACTGGCATTAACGGACAGTATGAAAAACGGCACGCTCTACCGTGCACTGGAGGGTGCGGATTCGGTATGCTTTATCGGCGACAGCGTCACCGAAGGAACCAAAAACGGCGGCTGTCCGTGGTATGAACCGATTCTCGAATACTGCAACGGTAAAACGATCAGCAATTATTCCAAGGGCGGCTGTACCGTGTCTTACATGACAGACCGCATAGACGAAATACCGGCGGCAGACCTGTATGTGATCGCACTGGGCACCAATGATGTCCGCTACCGCGACAGCAGTATCTGTGCCATGACGTCCGAGGACTATATCGAAGCCCTTGACAAGCTCCGGACAGGACTGCTTTCACATACACCGAAAGCACAGTTCGTATTCATTGCACCGTGGTATTCGACTGACGGTGACCCCTTCTGCACCATGTCATACGACCAGAAAGCAGCAATGAACGAGGAGTATTCCTCCGCTCTGGAGCAATACTGTCGGAAACAGAAAATTGATTTCATCAACGCTAACGGCACAATACAGCGCACACTCCGGACATCACCGGATCGTATATATCTGTTGGATCATATACATCCCAATTCCTCCAAGGGTGTTGTCATGTATTCGGAGGCAGTATTATCAGAACAGACAAGCACATAATACACAAAGAAATCCGCCGGGAGCAGTTCCCGGCGGATTTTTGATTCTGTATTTTTTCAGTAATGAACGGCTTTATACATCTATGACGGAAATATCTGCCAAACGGAACACGGCTTCGACCTGTTCTTCCGTGCTGAAGCCCAGTGAAGCACCGTTATATCCGATCTTGACAGAAGCAAACACCTCTGCCCTTTTCAGTGCCTCCACAGGCGGCAGACCTTTGCTGTAATAATGCAGAAATGACGCAAAAAGCGCATCACCCGCGCCGACTGTATTGACAATATGCGGATTTTCAACGGCACTCAGCCGACAGACCGTCTGTGTGCTGCTGTCAAGCAGCATAGCTCCCTTTCCGCCCATGCCGATAACAATGATCTGATTATGGAATTGCTCCTCTAACTGTCTGATAAAGCTTTCGGGCTTTGCAGGCAGCTTCTCATCACTTAAAAACAGGATATCGGCACAGCGCATAAAGTCCTGATTGTAGCTGTCATGAATATCCGACAGCACATGAACGTCCGTAGCAATCGTTTTATGAGCTTCATGGGCAGCTTTTAAAAGCGTCCGGTTGAAGTTGATGTTGCAGGCACAAATCAGGTCGGCGGCATTGATCTGTTCTGCAACCGTCTGGTCATCGGGGTCAAGCTGCTGCTCCTGAATATCCTTGAGGTCGCAGTAAATCTGCCTTTTGCCGTCCGGCGCAAAGAGTACCGCTGAAACAGGCGTGTTTTTCAGTGTACGGGAAATACCTCCGGTGCTGACACCGGCAGCGGCAAAGGCACGCAGAATCCTTTCGGATTCGTCATCTGTTCCCAGAAAGGACAGCAAACTCACCTTGTCGCCCAGCGTTCCGAATGCGCCCGCCAGATTGTAACCTACACCCGATATATGAGAATTTACACCGAAAAACGGGTAGTCAATGGGATAGTAGTCAATCGGAAAGCCCTTGACTGCAATCGTCGTTTCAATGTTGATCAGTCCGGAAATCAATATATTCATATTTCCGCCTCCTGTTCTTGTATAGTTCATTGTTTACGATATGCCTGTACGGAAGTGCTAATCGTTCAGATCGACATCATGAACGATCACAACGGTATAATCGGGATAAAGCGTGCGGATCTCCTCCTGTAACACCTGAACAGCCTCCTGCGGTTCAATGTCAAAGCTTGTAACGACATCAAAGCGCATCTTCTTTTTATCGGCTTCCAGATAAAAGCCGTGAAGCTGCAATGCCCAGTCGTGAGAAAGGACCTGTTTCTGAACGGCATTTCTGATACGAACATTCTCTGAATCAGTGGTATTGTAGGAATATACGCCTACCCCCGTCAGAATCACACCGGTTTCTTTATAAACACGCGCCTGCATACTGCGTGTGAGAGTATCTACCTCATCGACGGTCATCGTATCGGGCAGTTCCAGATGGACGGAAGCGTAATTGCGGTCGGGTCCGTAATTATTGATAATGAGGTCATACGCGCCCTGCACTCTGGAATCATCAGTCAGGATTTCCTTGATCTGTCTGGAAAGAGCCGGGTCGGCTCGTCTGCCAAGGAGATCGTCAGCGGTTTCGAGCATCATGCTAAAGCCCGCTTTGATGATGAACCCCGAAATCACTACACCTACCCAAGCTTCCAGCGATACACCTGTCAGCAGAAAGATGACTGCACTTGCTAAAACGGAGGTCGACAAAACAGCGTCAGACAAAGCGTCCGTTCCGGATGCCGCGAGCGCAGAGGAACCGGCTTTTTTGCCTTGCGCTTTCACATAGAGTCCCAGAACGATTTTTACCGCAACGGCAGAAGCGATAATGATCAGCGATACGGCAGAATAATCCGGCAGCTCCGGCGAAATGATTTTTTTCACAGACTCTATCGCAGAGGTGACACCTGCATACAGAATAATCGCAGACACCAGCATGGCACTGAGATATTCGATTCTGCCGTGTCCGAGCGGATGCTTCTTGTCCGGCTTTTTTCCGGCTAACTTCGCGCCGGCAATGGTGACAACCGATGAAAGAACATCAGACAGGTTATTTACCGCGTCAAGTACAACAGCTATGGAATTGGAAAGCAGTCCAATCACTGCTTTCATACTCGCTAAGAACACATTGGCTATAATACCGACAATACTTGTGCGGATAATAATTCTGTTGCGGCTGTTGGCGTCGTTCATAGCAATTACTCCTTGTTATTGATGCAAAATCTACTTTCATATTATAGCAAACAAAACTGCCTGTGTCTACATTACCGTGGTCTATTAACAGGGAAATCAATTTTGCCGGGCAGTTTTCCCCCCCTTCTCGTCTGTCGCCTCAGTCGGTGCTTCTGCCTGCGGCAGAGGTGTCCACCGGACACCCGCACCCCTTTCCTAAAAAAACGAACTTTTCGTCCATATCTGACACAGCAAATAGGGTAAAAGTGAGGATATGTACCGTGAATTTTTAAAAATTGATTTCCAAAGAAAACACGGAGCTTCTTGAAAAGTGAACACGGCTCTTGCAGAAATCAAGGCAGACGGCACACTCGACAAGATCATCAGCAGCTATATTCCCGCAGAGGGTGAAGAAGCCGGTACGTATCACTATGTACAGACCGTTACCGAAGGCGAAAATCTGGTAATGGCTACCAATGCAGAGTTCCCGCCCTATGAGTATAAGGAAAAGGGCGATTATACCGGTATTGACATTGAAATCGGCAGAGCTATCGCTGATAAGCTGGGCATGGTACTCAAGGTCGAGGATATGGCATTCGATTCCATTATCAGTGCCGTCAGCACCGGCAAGGCTGATATCGGTCTTTCCGGCTTCACTGTAACGGAGGACAGAAAAAAGCAGATCAATTTCACCGACAGCTATACCACCTCCAGACAGGTCATTATCGTCAGGAAATAACCTTGAATATAATGGATAGGTAAAACGTATTCGCCACCCCGATATCGGGGCGGCGAAATGATTTACTGTCGGAGGAAGTCAATATGAAAAAATGTACAAGAGCTGCTGCGGTATTTCTGATCATCTCCACGCTGTTTTGTCTGCTTACCTACGAGGCATTCATTCCGCTTATTGCGGTCGCCCTGATCTATCTTGTGATTGTCATTCTGCTTTCGGCAGGGGTATCAAAGCTGGAGAGGAGATTGAAGAAAAATGAGCGATAATATCAAAGCCGGCGAAGTGCTGATCAAGGTCGAAAATCTCAGCAAATCCTTCGGAGATAATCTCGTGCTGGATGAGATCTCCATGGAGATCAGAAAGGGCGAAGTAATTTCTATTATCGGTCCGTCCGGCTGCGGAAAATCAACGTTTATCCGCTCGCTGAACCTCCTGGAAGAGCCTTCGGGAGGCAGGATCATCTTTGAAGGAGAGGACATCACTGCCCGCGGCACAGACACCCGTCTTGTGAGAGAAAAGATCGGAATGGTGTTTCAGCAATTCAATCTCTTCAATAATATGACGGTCAAGAAAAACATTATGCTTGCTCCCGTAAAGCTTAAACTGATGAAAAAACCGGAAGCCGAGCAAAAGGCTATGGAGCTGCTTGAAATGGTCGGTCTGGCAGAAAAGGCAGATCATTATCCGTCCCAGCTTTCGGGCGGTCAGAAACAGCGTGTCGCCATTGCCCGCTCTCTTGCCATGAATCCTGATGTTATGCTGTTTGACGAACCGACCAGCGCACTTGACCCCGAAATGGTCAATGAGGTTCTGAACATTATGAACCGACTGGCCGAAAACGGCATGACCATGGTCGTTGTCACACATGAAATGGGTTTCGCAAAGGGCGTATCTACACGTGCGATCTTCATTGACGAGGGAAAAATCAGAGAGGACGATGTTCCTGAAAAGCTCTTTACGAACCCTAAAAATGAGAGATTGAAGAATTTCCTGAAAAGCGTACTATAACAAAATAACCGGTCGGTGCTGTCCGTTTTCCGGTCACCCTCCTGTCACAAAACCGCTGTATACCGTTTGGTACACAGCGGTTCGATTTTTTATGCTGCAATTATGAATAGTAAAAAATCCGAAGTCCATATACAATGCAGATGATCATTCTCCTATGATAATGCATTTTGCTATTCGTTCATTTTAATCAAAAAAACCACCAAGACTGGCTATAGCAGCTTTTCCGCACTTCGGACAAATAACCGGTTCTTCCGGATGATCCTTGCTGCTGTCAAATCTACCCATATAAAGATGGATTTGTTCCATTTTCTTCTTGCATTCCGGACACAGATGCTTGAATTGGTGCACAACTTCTTCCGGTGAATAGAAATAAAGAAAATCTTTGTGTACAGGCTTTATCAGGTCAAGACTATATTCATCGTATATTCCGTGACAGGATGGACATTGATATAAGTGATAATTTATATCAACTTGCAGTTCCTTATCAGACAACAGTAGTCGTTTCCACTCAGCACCGTATTTCCCGTCTCTCACAAGATTTGTCTGATGTTCTTTTATATCATAACATGCCCAGCCTATCCCCCAATGGTAGCGATCATACATAAATCCGCAATCGCATTGTACCATCACCAAGCGTCCCATATTATCACCTCCCTTTATGCAAATCAAGCCACTCATCATAACGATGAATGGCTTGAAATTTGTTAGTTATGTGTTAGTTACCGTCTGAGATATACCGTATTTCAGGCAACCCCAGAACAATAACTCCCGCATAAACACTGTATTTTTGATAACCGCCAAAAGGCTCTGATTATCTCTTTGAGAACTGCGGAGCGCGGCGTGCAGCCTTGAGTC
>CACYDW010000065.1 GCA_902773325.1 uncultured Ruminococcus sp. | reverse complement strand
TTACTTAGAGTGATGTCCGAAGGGGTGTGGGGGCGACCGGAAAGCCCCCACAGTCAGCCGATGATTTATCAAAGTATAAAAAATAATGTCGTTTACTATAAGAATTGCCGATCGGCGAAAAATACCCCCATACAGAACTGTATGGGGATTGCTTTTTTGTTCTTTTTGAAGTCCCGACACATCCTCATTTTCCGGTCAGACCACAAGCAAACACATTCCACAAGAAAAACTGCCATACGGGAGGGAAAATACGGTTATTCCTCGTCCTCGGGCGGAGGAAGCGTATTGCTGGTGTTTCTTGCATGCTTGAAGGTGGGAACGATGTCGGCAATGAGGGATTCCACCCTGTCCTTGTCATTATGCTGTGCTGCATCATAGAGAATCGCAAGATGGGAAAAGAAATTCTCGGTGTCAAATTCTATAGGCTTGCCAATATAGATCTTTTTATTATCCGTTTTGGTAATACCTTCTTCATTGAGGAGCAGCTCTTCATAGAGCTTTTCGCCGGGACGCAGTCCGGTGTATTCGATTTTGATATCCTCGTGCGGTTTGAATCCCGACAGACGTATCAGGTTTTCTGCAAGAACCTTGATCTTGACCGGTTCTCCCATATCAAGAATGAATATTTCGCCGCCCTTGGCAATGCCGCCCGCTGTCAGCACGAGTGATACCGCTTCGGGAATCGTCATAAAGTAGCGTATGATATCGGGATGCGTAACCGTTACGGGACCGCCCGTTCGTATTTGTTCCTTAAACAGCGGTATCACAGAGCCGTTGGAGCCGAGCACGTTGCCAAATCGGACGGCAACAAAATTGGTCTTGCTCTTTTTGCCCATGAGCTGAATGATCATTTCACAGATACGTTTGGATGCACCCATGATATTGGTGGGATTAACAGCCTTATCGGTAGATATCTGAACAAAGTTCCTGACATGGTATTTATCGGCAACCTCGGCAAGCTTGAGCGTTCCGAAAACATTGTTCTTAACGGCTTCCTCGGGATTGGTTTCCATGAGCGGAACGTGCTTGTGTGCAGCCGCATGGAATACAACATCAATGTTATGGGAGGAAAAAATGTGCTCCAGCTTTTTCTTATCACGCACGGAGGCGATCTGCACCTCAAACGACAGGTCGCTGCCGTGTTTTCTGATCAGCTCCTGCTGAATATCATAGGCATTGTTTTCATATATATCGAGTATAATAAGGTGCTTGGGCTTGAGGTTGGCGATCTGACGGCAAAGCTCAGAGCCGATCGAACCGCCGCCGCCCGTTACCAGTACCGTCTGTCCGACAATATAGCTGCCGTATTTCTCCGTATCAAAAACCACAGGCTCTCTGCCGAGCAGATCCTCCACCTCCACCTGACGGATAGACGAGGTGATCGGAACACCCGAGGTCATGAGGTTGTAGATATTCGGAATAATTTTGACCTCAAGATGCGTGTCGGCACAGGTATCCAGAATACGCTTTTTATCTGCTACACTGATCTGAGAGATCGTAAACAGAATGACCTCGATCCCCAGCTCATAGCAAAGACGGGGAATCTCGTATGTTGTGCCTGCTACCGGAACGCCGGAGATTTTTCTGTGAAGCTTTTCCTTGTCATCATCGACAATACAGACAGGGATATATTCGTTGCCCGGGGTTTTTGAAAGCTCACTCAGTACAGAAAGTGCTCCCTCACCCGCACCGATGATCAGCAGACGCTTGCGGGCTTTGCCCTTCAGATTGCGCCGTTCCAGAATCTTGTTGAGTCTGTAAATGATCCGGAACAGCATCGCAAACAGAGTCGCCATCATAGAAAAGGTCACATACATCTGGGAATTCAGCGCAAGGCTGGTTTCAACTCTGCCGATGATCATCATGATGATCATAAAGGCAAGGCTTGCACTGAGAGATGCTATGGCGGTATTGAAAAAGTCCTCTATATCTGCATACCGCCAGAGCTTATCATAAAGCCGGAACAGCAGAAATGCCGCCGTAAAACATACATTGGCTACAACAAGCCCCATAATGAACAGCGAAGGCTGGAGCGGCATGAAACCGCCCTGATTGATGGCAAACGAAAGATAATAGGAAATGTTCCAAAAAATAAAATCCATCACAAACAGAATAAGCTGTCTGTGTTTTTTAAGAGAATTAAATATTTTCAGCATAATTTCTATTCCTTAATAATACAACAGCCGCTGCGGACGGCTGTATATGTTTTGTAAAGTACCTACTGTCCGATCGGGTGTAACACAATATCTCACGCTAATAATCTTTATATACATAAGTTATTATATTACATTTATCCCTAAAATACAATAGCTGCACGGAAATCAATTCCGGCACACAGCAATTCCCTGCTGTACCATAAAAGCTCTGCGGATGATCTGTGCTCCATTTTTGATTCCGTGCTGCGGAATGAAATGGGATTATAGTGAGAACCAAGCACGTCATTAACAGTCCTTGTTGAAAATGAGCAAAAAGAAAGGATAATTTTTGTACAAGATTTTTGAGAAATGCGCGAAAAAATATTGATTTTATTCTCGGGTTTATGTATAATATATATAAATCACTTTGAAAAATTCTGCATCTTTCAAAGCAGTTTGATGATTTTGTGAGCGGATAACGATGGCTATCCGCTTTTAGACATCTCATCATTTATAACCTATATGGGATTTTTTTGGGTTTTATATGCTTTGTCCGCTGCTCTGCACGTATGAGCTGGAATCGCCGAAGTATACAAAAAAACGACGGCAGCTATTGAAATTTCATGAAAAATTTAGTATAGTTAGTTATAGCAAACAAGGGAATCAGCCGTTCCCAAGAAATCAGAGAGGATTTGTAATCATGAAGCTTGTTTCATTGAATATGAAATCCCCACAGAAGGCGGTGATATACAATGCAATGTAAAAACTGCGGGAGTGAGTGGAAAACAAATGCCCGTGCCAATTTACTGATTCGTTGTCCGTTCTGTGGCGCAGAGCTTGATCAGGAAAAGGAAGAAGACAAGCTTACTTTTCAGAATGCAAAGGACGCTTTGCGGTATATCGTCAGAACCTATGGAGTAGATGTTATCATTGACGGACTGCAACTCAGAACACTGCTCGATGAGTTTATTCCCGATCTGAAGCAGGAAAGAAAGGTTTTTCTTGATGCTTATGAGCAGGGCGTATGCAACGCTTTATATCTTGCCCACGAGGAACCCGAAATCGACAAATGCATTGCGATTCTTCAGTCTATCAAGGTTCTTACAACCGATGCCTGCATGGCTGAAAAATGGGCTTGTTATGTGGTAGAAACCTTGGTGTATGCGCTTAATTGGAACGTTCCTATGTTTGGTATCACTCCCAACATACATATGTATCAGATTCCTGAAAACATCAATGGCAGTGAAGGCAATCCGATGCTTATTGAATCGGGAGGAGAACCCGCATATCTCGAAAGCGGCAGCAGTCAGCCGTGGAACGGTTCGACCGGAACAGAAAAAGCACTCAGACAGAATCTTGTGTTCGGAAACGACCGCTCACAGCTGCCTGAAACCAGCTCAGCCGACGATAGCGAACCAAAGGCAGAATCTCCTGTGCCGGATTATTTCTCGGGTGAACACGAAACCAATATCTCAGAACCGACAAAAACACCCGAAATGCCCACTCAGACTAACACGGAACCGGCTGCGGCAGTCAATCCGTTTGATACGCCTGCACAGCCCGCTGCTCCTGAGGAGCATAAAATAGAATCTCCTGTATTCGACTTTAAAGGAGAAAGCGAAACAAAACCTGCAGAACAGCCCGAAGAGCACAAGATCGAATCCCCTGTATTCGACTTTACAGGCGAGGACGAGAAAAAGCCCGAGGAACAGCCCGAAGAGCACAAGATCGAATCCCCTGTATTTGACTTTACAGGCGAGGACGAAAACAAGCCCGAGGAGCACAAGATCGAATCCC
>CACYDW010000064.1 GCA_902773325.1 uncultured Ruminococcus sp. | reverse complement strand
CTTGTTTGGGTGTATAATGCTTTCATGTGAATTACTCCCTTCAGGTTACAAACGGTTTGTTTGGTCACTTACCATTTTACACCTTTTCGAGAGTAATTCACTTTTTTATTTCCTTAAAACTTAGAAACTGCTACACTTTATTATACAATTTAGCATTATTGTCTTATTGCTTATTGTCTTATACTGAATTTCTTAAACGCAAAAAGCCGGAAAGCGGCAGATTTGTCCGCTTTCCGGAAGTAAATCAGGAAATTGAGAATTTCAACTGACCGTCCGCACCGCTATAAACGATGCAGCCTCGCTTTATCATTGATTGTGCGCAATTGTCAAGTGCCTGCTTTTCCTCTTCGGTCATTCCTTCGGGAATTACATAAGAGAAAGACACATCAATAAACTGGTTGAACATTCTGTTCTCGAAATTGTTATCCATATTCGGCTCACCCTCTGAGAAAGTGACCGTCACCTGAGAAATGCCGTCCATTTTGGCTGCATTCTCATCAGGCTCATAGGAAAATTTGCTGACATCTGCAAGGGTAGATATATCGGCATCAAGATTTTTGAGCATCCACCTGCATTGAAAGGTACATACCGTCTGCCCCTCATCGTTCGTACCGGTGGACGATGGCTTTTTATTGTCAAAGCCGAGGCAGAGGAGCTCCTCACCGTCCATTCTGAGAATACTTTTAGCATGAGCGGTTTCCACAGAAGTCAGAAATTCCTCCGGCACCGGAGAAACGGTATCCGGAATCGAAACGGAATAGTGCTCTTTGTTCAGGGTATAGGTAAAGACGAAATCCGAAGGCTTCATACTGCCGCTGCACGTAAGCGTGTAAAGAATACCGCTGGTATCCTTAGAACCGTTTTTAGCAACGTCAAACCCCCATCTGTCGACCAGTGAGCCGCCCTCCGGTGCTTTATTGGTTCTGCCATCTGCAAAGTCAAGCTTTTTCTCATACATATCCGAAGCATCCGGTGTATCGATCAGCACTGTGATCAATGTTGCTGTATCGGCAGCCCCGACTACGCTGTCCTTGAAGGTGGTTTCGGCATCATAGGGAATCTCGCGTACTGCCAGCGTATAAACCTTCACTTCTCCCTGAGCTGTTTCAGCCTGAAAAGCATCCGTTTCGCCTGTGCTTTCTGCAGAACTGCTGTCGGTAGTGCTGTCGGTATTGCTGCCGGTATCAGCCGCCGAAGAAGATGTGACGTTTCCGGCAGAGCTGCTGCCGGACGTTTCCGGTGCAGAGCCGCAGCCTGACGCGGACATACAAAGTACCGAAACCAATACTGCCGCTAAAAGAACCTTTTGTATAAATCTGTTTTTCATTGTATTTCCCCCTGTTATTTTATAGTCAATGACATAAATATTGGGGTTCTGATTCTCGGTTGTCACCTCGGTCGGTGCTTCTGCTGCGCAGAGGTGTCCACCGGACACCCGCACCCCTTGACCTCGACAAGGGTACACGGCACCCCTGCACCCCATATTTTTATAAAGGATAATGTTTAATGTCGTTTGCTATATTATTGAGATTATAGATTGATTTTATCAGAAAATGAATAGCAAGTCAATCATCAAGACAAACCCGATCGTACCATAAAACGGTAAATCTGTCTGTCACCTGCTTGTCGATATGCCAGTGACCGCAGTACCAGTGCCTGAAATGAACGTCCATATAAATGTAATCCAGAAAGTTATCCATTTCTATGGAATGCTGATCAGAATGGAAACCCATTATCGGTATCAGCATTCCGGGGGCTGTGTGTGTGAGGACATAATCCACCGTCAGATTGTGGGCATTCAGATTGCGGAGTGCTTCGTCATAATCCTCCTTGCATGGCATTTCCTCCTCCCAATAGGAATAATTCAACACCCTATAGGGACGGTCAATGCTGTATGCACCGCCGAAGGTAAAGAAGGTTTTTCCGTCGATCGTAAAGATTTGTCCTCTCATCAGATGAAAAATATTATTTCTGATGCGGTGTATCTTGCCGCCGTTCCATTCCTCTACCGGAAACCGGTTGAGCGCAGGGAAATTTTCATGGTTGCCGTCAACGAAACAGACCGTGTAGGGACGCGTTGCAATCTCGTTAAAAAACATTTCTTCCTCAATGGAATTATAGATCAGATAACCGAAGTCCCCGCAGACGATCAGAATATCTCCTGCCTTCAAAACACTGTCAAACGGCTGATAATCGACTGTACTTCGTGAAAGATTCTGATCTGCACCGAAAAATCTCGCGTGTTCGCCGTGGGTATCCCCTGTAATATAGATCATGTCTGTTCCTCCTTCATGTGAGCAAAAGCTGTTCCGCCCTTTTGATCTGCTCTGCATCAGGTACGGGAACACCCTCGAGCGGATAAGGAATCCCGAGTTCCTTCCACTTGGAAAGTCCCAGCGTATGATACGGCAGCACCTCTACTCGCTCTACCGTATGGAGCGAGGAAATAAACCGCCGCATTTCGAGAAGATCCTGCTCATTGTCCGTAATACCCGGCACAAGCACATGACGAATCCAGAGCTTTTTGCCGTGTTCAGACAGGAAACGCGCCATAGCAAGGATATTGGCATTATCAACGCCTGTCAGATGCTTGTGTCCCTGCGCGTCCATCATTTTGAGATCGAGTATAAACAGGTCTGTAACCGCTGTCAGCTTTTCAAAGTGTTCAATGAAAACGTCATCTTCACAAAACGGCTGTCCCGCGGTATCAACAGCCGTATGAATATGCTGCTCCTTAGCAAGGGTAAACAGTGCGGTGACAAATTCCTGCTGCAAGAGCGGCTCTCCCCCGCTGACCGTAATGCCGCCGTTATTGCGCCAATAGCTTTTATAGCGCAGAAGCTTTTCAAACAGCTCTGCGGCGGTGTATTCTTCTCCTGCGCTGTTCCATGTGTCGGGATTATGGCAGAATTTGCAGCGCATTTTACACCCGCTGAGAAAGGCCACAGAACGCACACCCGGTCCGTCAACCAATCCGAAGCTCTCTATGGCGTGTATTTTGCCTGTTATTCCCGAATGTGCACAATTTCCGGCAGCCGAAGCTGCCGGAAAAGGATTTGCAGTTGGATTTGTAAAAGGGTTCTTTGCAGTATTATTCATCATATCACATTCTGTCGTGGCAGGTACGGGAGATCACGTCAAGCTGCTGTTCTTTGGTAAGGTCAATGAACTTAACGGCATAGCCCGATACACGGATCGTAAAGTTGGCATATTCCTCTTTCTCGGGGTGTTCCATCGCATCAATCAGCTTTTCTGTACCGAATACATTAACGTTGAGGTGATGTGCGCCCTGATCAAAATAACCGTCCATGACCTGAACAAGATTGCTGATGCGCTCCTCCTCGGAATGACCGAGCGCATCGGGATTGATCGTCTGGGTATTGGAAATACCGTCAAGCGCCCAATGATACGGCAGCTTTGCAACGGAATTCAAAGAGGCAAGAAGTCCGTTTTTTTCTGCACCGTAGCTGGGGTTCGCACCAGGTGCAAGCGGCGCACCCATTTTTCTGCCATCGGGCATATTGTGAGTTGCTTTGCCGTATACAACATTAGAGGTAATGGTCAGAATGGAAGTAGTCGGCTCGGAGTTTCTGTAGGTATGACGTTTCTTGACCTTGTCAAGGAAGGTGCCGAGCAGCCATACGGCGATATCATCGGCGCGGTCATCGTCATTGCCGTAGCGCGGGAAATCGCCCTCGGTTTCGTAGTCCAGAACAAAGCCGGTTTCGTCCCTGATCGTCCTGACCTTCGCATATTTAATAGCACTGAGTGAATCCACAACATGTGAGAAGCCGGCGATTCCGGTCGCAAACGTGCGGCGGACATCTGTATCGATCAGTGCCATTTCAGCAGCCTCATAGAAATACTTATCGTGCATATAGTGAATAAGGTTCAGGGTGTTGACATAAAGACCTGCAAGCCAGTCCATCATGATGTCATATCTTTCAATCACCTCATCATAGTCGAGGTATTCACCGGTGATCGGTCTTACCATAGGTCCGCACTGTTCGCGGGTTTTGGCATCTACTCCGCCGTTGATCGCATAGAGCAGGCATTTCGCAAGATTGGCTCTTGCACCGAAGAACTGCATTTCCTTGCCTGTTTGTGTAGCCGAAACACAGCAGCAGATCGAATAGTCGTCGCCCCATACCGGCTTCATAACATCATCGTTCTCATACTGAACAGAACTTGTTGCGATAGAAACCTTGGAAGCATACTTTTTGAACTTCTCCGGCAAAGCCGAGGAATAAAGCACCGTAAGGTTCGGCTCGGGCGAAGGACCCATATTTTCAAGCGTATGCAGAAAACGGAAATCGTTTTTGGTGACCATAGAACGTCCGTCACAGCCGATTCCGGCAACCTCGAGAGTAGCCCATACAGGGTCACCCGAAAACAGTTGGTTATAGGAGGGTATACGGGCGAACTTCACAATGCGGAACTTCATGACAAGATGGTCGATCAGCTCCTGCGCTTCTTTTTCGGTCAGAATTCCTCTGTCAAGGTCACGCTGGATATAGATATCAAGGAACGTGGATACTCTGCCCACGCTCATTGCAGCACCGTTCTGTGTCTTGATTGCTGCAAGGTAGCCGAAATAGAGCCACTGCACAGCTTCTCTTGCGTTTTTGGCAGGTTTGGAAATATCATAGCCGTAGATCTCAGCCATTTTCTTTATGCCGTAAAGTGCGCGGATCTGTTTTGCTATTTCCTCACGCAGTCTGATAACGTCATCGGTCATTGTACCGTCACCGCAGTTGGCAAGATCCTTCTGTTTCTGTTCGATCAGATAATCAATTCCATAAAGTGCCACGCGGCGGTAGTCGCCTACGATTCTGCCTCTGCCGTAGGTATCGGGCAATCCGGTGATGATCCTGTTATGGCGAACCTTTTTCATCTCGGGTGTGTAGGCATCAAAGACACCCTGATTATGGGTGGGTGCATATTCGGTAAAAATCTTATGCAGCTCGGGGTCGGGTGTATAGCCGTAGGTTTCGCAAGCCTGTTCAGCCATTTTGATACCGCCAAAAGGCATGAAAGCTCTTTTAAGCGGTTTATCGGTCTGGAGTCCCACAATTTTCTCAAGTGAAGGACTTTCAGGAAGAATATAGCCTGCGCCGTAAGAAGTAAGTGAAGAAACAACTTTGGTTTCCATATCGAGGACGCCGCCCTTTGCACGTTCTTCCTTCTGGAGCTCCTGCACTCTGCTCCAGAGTCGGTCGGTTGCTTCGGTCGTACCCTCCAGAAAGGCTGCGTCACCATCGTAGGGGCGATAATTTTTCTGGATAAAATCTCTTGTGTTTATTTCAAGACGCCATAGTCTGCCTTCAAAGCCTTCCCATGCCTCATCATTTCTTAAACCTAGTTTTTCCGACATATTTATTCCCCTCTCATCAATTGAATCAGGCATCCGGCAAAAAACCGATGTATGTTCGTTAGTGAAATCACGGTCAAATACTAACTTAAATATATAGCGATTTTGGCTTTTTGTCAACCTTTTATAAGACAGTTGCCGGATAATTGTACCAATATACAAAAAATAATAATTATTCTTGTTTTATATAGGCATTTTTATTTTTTCTTGCTCATACAACAATATATTGTGGAGAAAACAGAATCCGGCTATACTTATTGTGTTGCAAAAAACAAGCTTTATTCACGAAACAGAGTTCGGAATAAAATCGGAGAAAGCCCGGATTTTGGACAATGGCAACATTCTGTATAATCGGATTTGTATGATAATTATATGTTTTTACCTAAAAATAGTTTACATTTTGATAAATTGTTGTTATAATAATATAAAAGTTCGACCGCAGAACACAAAAACGAAGGAGGTTTTTTTCATGAAAATCAGTCGTAAATTGCTGCTCCGGAAAATCTGTGCTTCCGCTTTAGCACTGACTCTTTCAGCAGGAGGCATGCTTACAAGTATGGGCGGGATAATCCCCGGCAATACCGGAGCGTTTTCTGTCTATGCCGCCGAACCGACAGCAGTGACGGAACTGGTCTATAAAGTCAACAATGACGGAACGGTCAGGATCACGGGCTATGTCGGAACAGCCACCGAGCTTGTAATTCCCGATACCATCATTGAAAGAACTGTAACTGTTATTGATATTCAATATGTAAAAAACACCATTACAAAAATCAGCATTCCTTCCGGCGTGACCAGCATCAAAGAGCTTCCCCGCAGCATTACAGAAATCAATGTTGCCTCCGGCAATCAGGTCTACAGCTCACAAAACGGCGTTGTGTTCAATAAGCAAAAAACATCTCTGCTCATATATCCCAAAAGCAAGACAGGAGCATATACGATTCCTGACAGTACCAAGACCATCGCATCTTATGCGTTTTTTTCATGCAGTATATCAAGTATTACATTTTCGCGCTCTGTGACATGCATTGAAGACTGGGCTTTTTCCGGTTGTAAGAATCTGACGGCTGTCAATATACCCAATAGTGTGAACACGATCGGAGATTATGCATTTTCCAATTGTACAGGTCTGAAAAGCTTCACCATACCAAGCAGTGTGACTTCCGTCGAAACCGGTGTCATTTCCGGCTGTACAGGTCTGAAAAGCGTCGGCATACCCGCCAGTGTGACCTCTATCGGCGAATATGCCTTTGCAAATTGTACAGGTCTTACCGGCATCACCATACCCAACAGTGTGGCTTCTGTCGGAAACTATGCCTTTAACAATTGTACAGGTCTTACGAGCATCACTATCCCCGATAGCGTAACCTCCTTTGGAACCAACGTATTCAAGGCATGTTCAAACCTCGCAGCGATCAGTGTCGGCGCAAACAATCCGGCATATTCATCAAGCAGCGGTGCTTTACTCAACAAGGATCAAACGCTGATGATCTGCTTCCCCGAAGGAAAAAAGGGTACTTATGCAATTCCTTCAAGTGCGAAAGGTATTGCTGATTACGCTTTTTACAACTGTAAGGGGCTGACAGGCATTACCATTCCAAAAGGCTTAAACTCTATCGGAAAGAATGCATTTGCCTACTGCTATGGTCTGCAAAGCATCAGCCTTCCAGAGGGGCTGATCACTGTTAAAGACTATGCATTTTTCTGCTGTAATACGCTGACAGGCATCACCGTTCCAAAAGGTGTGACTTCGATCGGAGAGTATGCTTTTGCTTCTTGCAGTGCTCTGAAAAATGTAAGCCTCCCTGTTGGTCTGACTTCCATTGAAAAAAATACATTTTACTCCTGCTCGGCTCTGACAGGCATCAACATTCCCGAAGGAGTAACCTCCATCAAGCCTTATGCCTTTACACAATGCACCAGCCTTGCAAGCATCACTATTCCGGACAGTGTAACCGAAATCGGCGACTTTGCTTTCGCATATACAAGCCCGACAAGCATTATTCTGCCCGATGGGATTTCGTCAATCCGTCCGGGAATGTTTTCCGGCTGTGAAGGATTAGTGCACATCACGATTCCCGACAGCGTCACTGCCATCGAAGATCATGCATTTTACGGCTGTGAAAGCCTGACAGGCATCACGCTTCCCGATCATCTGACCTTAATCGGATCGCAGGCATTTTGTGATTGTATAAACCTGAACAGCATCACGATACCCGCTTCCGTCACCTCCATTGATGAATATGCCTTTGAAAACTGTGACAACCTGACAATTCACGGTGAAGCAGGAAGCTCTGCATATACCTATGCCAAGGACAGTACTATCCCTTTTGTTGATGATGATCTCCCGCTGACCCTGACTTATGAAGATAACAGTGACGGAACGCTCACCATCACGGGTTATACCGGAAACAGAACCTATCTTATGATTCCCGATACGATCAACCAGAAAGCAGTCACCGTTCTTGATTTTGATTATGACACTGACTATACCGTCACGAAAATCAACATTCCCGGCTCCGTGCTTGAAATCAGGCACCTTCCTGACAACAACCTCGCCGAGATCAACGTTGACTCCGGCAATCAGGAATACAGCTCCAGAAAAGGTGTTTTGTTCAATAAGCAAAAGACTTCTCTGGTGTGCTTCCCTAAAAAAATGACCGGGGCATATACGGTTCCTACCGGTGTCAAGAATATCTGTGCCTCTGCGTTTTATGAATGCAGTATTAGCAGTGTTGTGATTCCGTCGGGTATTACACAGATTCTGCCATATACCTTCGCATACGGCAGCTTAACGAGCGTTACCATTCCGGGTTCTGTGGAAAGCATCGGAAATGATGCATTTTATGCCTGTCCGCTGACAAATGTCGTTATCCCTTACGGTGTAAAGACGATCGGTGACCGTGCTTTTTCCTACTGTACATCTCTTACAGATGTCAGCATTCCCGGCAGCGTAACGAGCATCGGCGAAGCCGCTTTTGCCTGCGGTCAGCAGCTCACCTGTGTTACCATTCCTGCAAGTGTTACCAACATCGGTTCTGTCGCTTTCGGCTATGTACATACAAATGATCATTCTTACTGTGACGTACAGTTGGAAGATCATACCTGCTATAACAAGCTTACGGACTTCGTAATTCACGGAATCGGCGGCACAGCAGTGCAAATCTATGCTCAGAAAAAAGGCTTTGAGTTTATCGACGATAACCGCCTGACCCTGAATTATGAGGTCTATGATGATTCTGCCGATGGAAACAACATTTTCACGATTCAGGCATCGGCTCAGGGCGGCAGCGGTTCTTATCAGTACGCTTTTTTCTATAAGATGGTTACCGAAAAAACGTGGATCAGCATTCAGAATTTCGGAGCAAACAACACCGTACAGATCTCCCCTGCGTTCAGAATGGATTATGACATCTGTATAAAAGCTAAGGACAGTAACGGAACAATTGTCAAGGAATATACAACCGTTACTTCAGCATACTCCGACGAAAGTATCGCCTCTGTTCCCGCTGCGGCTGTTCCGGGTACAGATTTTACATTCCGAATCAAAAACAGAACCGGTATCTTTGAAGTTTATTACAATTATCGTAACAGCGGTTGGGTCAAAGTTAACAACTCGTCCTACAGCTCTGATATAAAGATCAATCTCTTAAAATTCGGAACCTATTATATCTGCGTCAAAATGCAGAACGAGAATACCGGACACTGGACAAAGTATTATTACAGAGTGGAACGTATCAATACCCTTGTGAATGAGTCCACCATTTCCTCCGACAGTATCTATCTTGGAGGAAAGGCAACCGTTAACTGCGCCGCCTCCGGAGGATATGAGGGTTGTCATTATTCTTATGAAGTATACTACAAAGCGGTAGATGACAATACGTGGACAACCATCAGCACAAAGAATGGTTCTTGTACGATTCAGCCAACAGCCAAAGGCAATTATACCGTTTGCGTAAAAGCATTCACAGGCGGTTCAGGCGATGGTGTAACCAAGAAGTATTTTACACTGACAGTCAAAGAGCCTGTCCGGAATACAACGGTTGTACCGTCCTCGATTGTATGGGGTTCTGTGCTGAGCTTTACGATCACCGAAGAAGATGGATCCGGCAATCCGACCTCCGGATCACTGTATGATGTATACTACAAGTTAGAATCCGGAAGTCAGTGGTTCCATGCCAGACCCGCAACAACTGACCCCTACACAAGGATTTCTCTGCAATACCACTCCACCTATGATATCTGCATCAAGATCATCAAGGACGATGGCAGCATCACCAAAAGCTATTATAAGGTGCAAACGATCAATACCCTTGTAAATGAGTCTGTTATTTCTTCCAATACGGTCTATCAGGGCAATCCGGTACGAATCACCTTCGGAGTGTCCGGAGGACCTGAGTACACTCCCGACCCCACATACGATTATTTTATATACCATGTACACTACAAAAAAGCTGATGACACCGAATGGACGTATGTAGACTATCGGAACGGCGGCTCGTATGATCTTACCATTGATCAACCCGGTCAGTATGTTATCAGTGTTGATGTATGGTCTTATCAGGGCGAAGCATGCTATGTCAGAAAATCAAAGCACTTCTCGTTAGAGGTTATATAAACCAAACTGTAATCAGCCAGCCGATTCCCTCTCTCCCCCGTTGAGAGAGGGAACCGGCTGGCTGTATGATACCATTATTGGATAATTCCGGAAAAAAACAGAGTGCAAACCGGATCATTCAGCCGATCTGCACTCTGTGAAGTTTTGTTTTAACGAGAAATACTATCTGCTGCCTTCAATAAAACCGAGAATATCATTATACACACGGGTCTTATGCTTTTCATGCAGAATATCATGGCGCATACCCTTATAGAGAGTACAGCGGACATTGGTGTAGCCTGTTTTTTTGAGAAGTCTGATAGCTTCCTTCAGCTTCTGGAACGACAACGCACAAGGATCATCTGCTCCGGAGAAAAAGTGTATCGGCATCGATGGATTATCCGGAATATAATCGCCTTCATAGGCGAGCATCGCCATTTTGAGCATTTCTTCATAACCGTTCAGTGTGAAATTAAAACGGCACAAAGGATCGTTGTTATGCTCTATGACAGCTTCTCTTTCGGAGTTTGTCCATGCATTTCTCAGACCCTCATGTCTGAATTTCCGTTCATAGGATACTCCCATGATCAGCTTTTTGGCAAGACGCGAACGAGCCCTTTTGCCCTCAACAGTTTTGAGAAGCTTGATAACATACATTCCCTCCCTGATCCTGTCGGATCTTGACGGAGAGCCGGTCAGACACAGCTTGCTGATATCCGCATCATATTTTCTGATATAGCACCTGGCAGCAAGTGAGCCCATACTATGTCCGAGTAAAGTCAAGGGCAGATCAGATTTGCCGCATTTTTCGGCGGCATATTTTTTTACGTCCAGAGTAATCTCATGGAGATCTTCTACCAAGGCGGTTGTACCTCCCTGATAAAAATAGCCTCTGTCATCAGGGTCAATGACACTTTCTCCGTGTCCTCTGTGATCGTTGATAATGGTAAGATAACCATTGGCAGCGAGGAAACGCATAAAGGGTACGTAGCGCCCCTTATGCTCATTTTTCCCGTGTACGATCTGTACAATCCCTTTGATATCCTGCGGATTTTCAGGTTCTATGCGAAGAACGCAGATTGGAAGTCTGTCAGAGCCTGAAATATGGGTATATTTTGTTTCTGAAAGATTTGTTATAGTCATTCTGTCGGTTCATCCCTGAGTACTTGAGTTCTGATAATTTTTCTTGAGGCATTCTTGAAGAAGGGATATTTCCTTACAACAAGCCTCGAAAGCTGTTTATAGGTCGGCTGTGACTTGTTATAGACATCGAGTATTTTTTGCAGGGCAGCTGTAAGCTCCTCCTCGCTCATGCTATCGGCAAGCTCCTTTTCAGGATAGATACGTGCTGTAAGGAGGTTGTCCTCTCCCGTTACGATAATCTCATCGATCAGGTCGTTGAGAGCCAGCTTTCCCTCAATTTCTTCGGGGGAAATATTTTCTCCGTTGGAAAGGATAATCAGATTTTTCACTCTGCCGTTGATGAAGATAAAGCCGTCCTCGTCCATATAGCCCTTGTCACCGGTATGCAGCCAACCGTCCTTGAGAGTTTCTCCGGTTTCCTGCTCCATTTTATAGTAGCCCTTCATAACGCTCGTGCCGCGGACAAGGATCTCACCGTTCTCAAATTTAACCTCTACATTAGAGAGAGGCTTTCCGATCGAACCGCTCTTGCAGTTACCTTCCTTATTGGTAGTGATAACAGGAGAGCATTCGGACATTCCGTAGCCTTCATATATTCTAATGCCGTAGTTTTCAAACTCGCCGATATAAAAGGCATCGAGATGTGCGCCGCCCGTAAAGATACGCTTCAGCTTCGGACCGAACAGTTTTTCCGCAAGAGCCTGCTTGGGAACTTCAGGACCGAAGGATTTAAGACGCTTATATATGGTTTCAAGCATAAGCGGAACCATCAGCATGACATCAGGCTGATAGATGCCTATATTTCTTATCATGTGCCTTAAATTGTCGTTTATACATAAAACTGCGCCCATCCAGAAACCGTTGAGCCAGTCCATTACCAGACAGAAGCAATGGTGAACGGGAAGAACACTCAAAAATACAAGTCCTGGCGGCTCGTCATAGAGAACAGCTTCAATATTGCAGTAAAGATTGCTTTGCGTGAGCATAACGCCCTTGCTTTTGCCGGTTGTACCCGAAGTATAGACGATCATAGCGATGTCCTCTTCCTCAGGGGGAGCAGGCTCAGCCTGTTCCTGACCGGCTGCGATCAGGTCTGCGACTGTTTCAGTCCCCTCTTGTGCATCTCCGGAAAGCATCCAGATTTTTCTTACCTTCGGACAGTTCCCTCTGATTTTTGGCGCAAGTGCCGCAAATGCTGCATCAAGAAATACACCTTCCGAATCCGAACGGTAAACGAGATCAATAATATCCTCGGCTGGTAAACCGGAATCCAGCGGAACCGCAGCATTATTGCTTGTCACAACAGCCATATAGGCTCCGATCCATTCAACAGAGCTTAACCCTACCAGTGCAATATGCTTATGTGAAAAGTTTTCTACAGCAAAGCCTTTTTTGATACCTGTGATCGTTGCACCAAGCTCACCGTATGTACATTCCTGTACATTCTTTTTGACAAGCCAACGGACAGCAGGCAGAGAAGCATAATCCACCTGGCATCTTTTCCACATCGTATAGATCGTTCTTGTCATTCTGCGTACTCCTTCATGAGATTGATGGCATCTTCAACCGTCACAATACCCGCGAGCTTGCTCTCGTCTTCACCAAACTCAAATTCAACATCGAGTTCATCTTCGATATCACCGAGAAGCGTCATCAGGTCGAGCGAGCTTAAACCGAGATCATTACGGAGATTCATATCATTGGTGATTTCGTCTGCTTTGAGTGAACAATAGCGTTCTGCGATTTCTTTAAATTTCTGTTCCATCATTCAAAATCCTTTCTGTTATACCATATCAATAATTTCGGAGATAGTTCTGCCGGGATCTTCGATTCCTCTGAACAGGATACGCATCATGTAATAGTACATACGTTCAGCATCTTCCTCGGTGAGCTCGACTGTCTGATAGTGATAGGAGAAATTGAGCTTTCTGTCGGGAAGATGAGAAACGGTAAGATACATTTTTTTGGTAGCCGCACCGTTGGCAAACCATTTGACATAGATCGGCATTTTTTCCGCATGGGGATTCAGATCCTTGGTATTCATAGGCGGCTGATAGGTCAGATAAACGCTGACGTATGTAGTATCATCGGG
>CACYDW010000063.1 GCA_902773325.1 uncultured Ruminococcus sp. | reverse complement strand
ACCATAGGGAAATCCCCTCTGCTGATAAGTCAGACAGCATAATCTGCCCTATGCTTTTATCCGACCGAGCTATCGCTCTTAAAACGAGAGATTGGTGCTATGCCGCGCCATTGACAACAGTGGTCTGTTGATTTTGCGCGTTAGGAGCACAGAGGGTACTTTACTGCTGATAAGGCTGGACGTGAAGCACAAGAGAGTTTTCCCCTGCTGCATGAATAAAGTCTTTGGGAAGGGGTTTGGGGGATAACCTTTCTTCTTAGAAAGGTTATCCCCAAGAAAAGCAGCGGTCGCTGATAAATTTCTCTTAAGCTGCAAAATGGCTCTTGAAAAAAACGGCATATCATAATATAATAGAGAGGTATCAGACTATCGAATTGGGAAAGGAATGTATAGAATGGCACAGCAAAAAAAAATGGTTGAGGCAATTACCTCACGTGATGTTGATTTTGCAAAATGGTATACGGATATTGTCAAGAAGGCGGAGTTAGTGGACTATTCGGGTGTGAAGGGCTGTATGGTGATCCGTCCGCACGGATACGCGATATGGGAGAATATCCAGAAGGATCTTGACCGCCGCTTCAAGGAAACAGGACATGAAAATGTATATATGCCGATGTTTATTCCCGAGAGCCTGCTCCAGAGGGAGAAGGATCATGTGGAGGGATTCGCGCCGGAATGTGCTTGGGTCACGATCGGCGGCAGTGAAACGCTGAACGAGCGCCTGTGCATTCGTCCTACGTCCGAAACGCTGTTTTGTGAGCACTATGCAAAGATCGTCAATTCCTACCGCGATCTGCCGAAGCTGTATAACCAGTGGTGCAGCGTTGTTCGCTGGGAGAAAACGACCCGTCCGTTCCTGAGAACCTCCGAGTTCCTCTGGCAGGAGGGTCATACGCTTCACGAAACCGAGGAGGAAGCGCGCGAGGAAACTCTCAGAATGCTCAACGTATATATCGATTTCTATAAAGAAACCCTTGCGATACCTGTTGTTGCAGGCAGAAAGACCGAGAAGGAAAAATTTGCCGGTGCTATGGATACCTATACCATTGAGCCGATGATGCACAACGGTGTTGCATTGCAGGGTGGAACGTCCCATTACTTCGGTGACGGCTTTGCCCGCAGCTTTGATATTACCTTTACTGGCAGAGATAATACGTTGCAGTATCCGTTCCAGACCTCTTGGGGTGTGTCTACCAGAATGATCGGTGCGATTATCATGGTACACGGTGACGATGACGGTCTTGTATTGCCGCCTAAAATTGCGCCCATTCAGGTGGCTGTTATTCCGATCGCCCAAAAGAAGGAGGGTGTTCTGGATCAGGCTGCTCAGCTCAGAAGCAGACTGCTTGACGCGGGTCTGCGCGTGAAGCTTGATGACAGTGATAAAGCACCCGGCTGGAAATTCAGTCAGTATGAGATGCTCGGTGTGCCTGTCAGAATTGAGATCGGCCCGAAGGATATCGAGAACAACCAGTGCGTACTTGTCAAGCGCAATACCCGCGAAAAGCTCGTTGTATCTCTTGATAACCTTGAAACTGCCGTTGCTGATGCACTCAGTCATATCCATGACGAAATGTATAACGCGGCACTTAAAAATCTGGAGGAGAAAACCTTTACGGCGACTTCACACGAGGAGTTTCTGGATACTGCCAAGAACCACCCCGGCTTTATCCGTGCAATGTGGTGCGGTGATTCCGCCTGTGAAGATCAGCTCAAGGACGAAACCGGCGGTGTCAAGTCAAGATGTATTCCGTTTGTGGAAGAACACCTTGCCGATACCTGTGTCTGCTGCGGCAAGCCCGCAAAATATATGGTCTGCTGGGGCAGACAGTATTGATCGCCGCTCCCCGAAAGACCAGACAGCCGTTTTCATGGTTTCCGGAAGAGCTGCCACACACTAAAAACGCATATATATTCCATATTGGTTGTTACACACGCTTGTCCGCCGATGCAGAGTATGCACCGGCGGCAAATTGCGTTTTGGGGAAATCAATTTTCAAAAATTTGTGGTATATTTCTCTGCTGATGCTCTGCTTGCTGTATCAGATATGGGTGAAAAGTTCGTTTTTTCAGTAGGGGGAAAAACTGCGCGGCAAAATTGATCTTCTTTTTTTCGGGTTGGAACTTGAAACTTATCATAAAATCATCTATACTGATATCATACAGAACCGACAAGCGTATTACGGAGTCTGCAATTATAGCAGGCGACAAAAATATTCTTACTCAGAGTGATGCCCGAAGGGGTGTGGGGGCGACCGGAAAGCTCCCACAGTCAGCCTATGATTTATCAAAGTATAAAAAATATAATGTCGTTTACTATAAGTACGTCTTGCAAAAAAGGAGAATTAACCATGAAGAACTATCGTTTTTACGGATGGGAAGGTGCACAGATACAATATACAAGAGGTCTGCGCCCGACAGATTACTACGACCTGCTGTCGCACATCTGGTGTGCGGAAACCTGTGCCCCAAGACTGCGGAGCAAATGGTCTGAATCCAACAAAACTCTGGGGCAGTGCTCGATCACAGCTTTTTTATTGCAGGATATCTATGGCGGCAAGGTATATGGGATCCTGCGTCCGGACGGGAATTACCACTGCTTTAACGTGGTAGGGAACTGCGTTTTTGACCTTACCAGCGAACAGTTCGGCGATGAGGTCCTGGATTACAGCAATTGTCCAGAGCAGTCAAGAACCGTGCATTTTGCAAAGGAAGAAAAAAAGCAGCGCTATGAATACCTCAAATCAAGACTTACGGAGGCTTTGCAAAGCCTTTAAGCTGTTCAAAGCGGCTATATCATCTTCGTGACATACTCCCCCACCTATAGAGGTGGGGGCTTCTCGCTCAAGTATGGTAATCCATACAGTATCAACGAGCTATCCCCGTGT
>CACYDW010000062.1 GCA_902773325.1 uncultured Ruminococcus sp. | reverse complement strand
ATTCCCGAAAGAACGGTGAGTATGCCGTCAAGGGAAGCTACAAACCTTATCGCCCAGGATGCAGGTGACATATCCGGCGCATATTCCCTGAACATTTCTTTGCCATTTCTGCAATAGCCGGGATTTTCAGTGCTTCGCCGTGAGCAACAGGGCTGTACGCTTCCATTACAATACCCTTGTCCGTACAGTAGTCGATCAGATCAAGAGGGGTATTTGCTATATGACAAAGTACCTGATTGACCATTGGTTTTATTTCTGCATTATTAAGCAGATTATCAATATCCTCCTGCAGGAAATTCGATACGCCGATAGCTCTGAGCTTTCCAGCCTTGTAAGCGTCAGTCAGTGCCCTCCATGCTTCAAGATTGCCTTCATAATATCTGTCCTCTGACTGATTGACTTCAAGCCAGGGCTGAGGACTGTGTATTATCATCAGGTCGATATAGTCAAGCCCGAGCCTTTTAAGTGACCCGTCAATGCCTTCGGCTGCGGACTTGTAATCCTTGTGCTCCGCTGCGACCTTTGTGGTAACAAATATTTTTTCACGGTTTACACCACTGTTTCTGATCCCTTCACCGACACCGTGCTCGTTTGCATAAGCCTGAGCCGTATCAATGTGTGTAGCCGATCTCTATTGCTGATCTGACAGCCGCCCCGACCTTATCGTCATCAATGAGCCATGTTCCGAGAGCAAGCTGCGGCACTACGACACCGTTTGATAATGTGATGTTATTACTAAACATGATATATCCTCCTCATATAATTTCTTCGACCCATTTTTTCAGTGAGCCATCCGTTGTCATAACCGACAGCCTTTTGCCCTCAATGACCTTTGCGTCCTTTGCAAGTGCCTGTAAATTGCTGCTTGTCGAGCCAAGTCCGCTGCCGCCAGAGGTACAGAAGGGAACGACCGTCTTTCCGGAAAAATCATAGCTTTCCATAAAAGTATCTATGATCGACGGCTCACGGTACCACCACACCGGAAAACCTACGAAAACAACATCATACTGCTCCATATTCTCTACTTTTGATCTGATGGCAGGGCGGCTGCTTCTGTCGTTCATTTCGACAGAGCTGCGGCTGTTTTTGTCCTGCCAGTTAAGGTCTGCTTTGGTGTATGCCTTCTCCGGGACTATTTCAAAAAGGTCTGCACCTGCTGCCTTTGCAAGCTTTGCAGCCGCTTTTGCTGTTACTCCGCTTGCTGAAAAATACGCTACTAATACTTTGCTCATAGAAATTACCTCCATTTTATTATTTCTTCTGCACTATGGCAGTAACTTGATAAGACAATCGTATACCATTTTGTAAACGGTAAGCTCCGGTACTCTGACATCCGCGATCTCCATAGCTTTTATCTGATTTTCAGTATGAAATACAAACGGATATATTCCGAACAGAAACGACGAAAAGCAGCAGCAGAACGAATCGCATTCATCATCCGTTACTTCAGGTTGATAACTTTTGAGAATGACTGTCAGCAGCTCATACATTCTTTTGAAACGCAGCTTGAATTCTGCTAAATGCTCAACACGGCTGTTATCCTCAATATCGAACAGATTCATGCACTGTATTCGCAGAAGTATCTCTCTGTCCTCCAGGCTGTGAGCGATAGCAGAGGCGATCTCTTCACGGGAGATATCAGCACAACCTTCGCTTATTCCTTCCAATTTGCTGCACCAGATATCATATTCCCTGCAAAACAGTGCAAGCATTATTTCCTCTTTTGTGCGGTAATAATTATAAATTGATGTTCGGGTAAATGAAGTGACCTCTCCGATCTCCTTTATTGTAATGTCTTTGAAGCTCATGGTCTTATAAAGCTCCTCACAGGCATTGATTATTTCCTCTTTTCTTGCTGCGGTCAGCTCCGGTGATCCCTTTGGCATGGCTTTCACTCTTTTCTGCATTTATTCTGACATTGTGTCATTAAACTTATTGTACACATATTCTGACACGATGTCAATAAGTTTTTGATATGTTTTTTGCACAAAAATAAAAAGCAAATCCTGTCGGAAATGCCCGTTGATCTGATGATTTGTGCTGCAAATGATAATCCGTAAAACCTGAAATCTTGGTCGGAGCAGTTATTATTCAGATCGGTTTAATACTATGTTATCGTTGCCTCGCCTTTGCGGGGCTTATTTTGGTTTTGTAAAAAAGCGAAAAAAGCGTGGCAGGAAATTGATTTTCCTGACCACGCTATAAGTTACAATTATCAGATATTCATCCCAAGCATAAAACCAAGCAAAAAACCATCATCATTATCTGTT
>CACYDW010000061.1 GCA_902773325.1 uncultured Ruminococcus sp. | reverse complement strand
CGCCAGCCAAGCGGCGTCTTCCGCCTCGCTCTGCGAAATTTTCCGCTCAAATCTTTTTCGCCCTGTCTATCTGATATTAGTATAAGAGCTCATTTATAGATTCGCATGGTTCACGGAATCAGACATCAGAAATCAGTTGAATTCGGATTTGACACTGCGCAGGAACAACTCGGACAACATTTCAGCAGCAGTATATCTGCCCGCAATGACATCATTCACTGCATTACAGATCGGCAGCTCTACCTCATACTTCTTTCCAAGCTCCACCAGTGCCTTTGTTGTGTCAACACCTTCGGCAAGCAGTCCGAACTTTTCTCCCTTGACAAGCATCTCACCAAACCGTCTGTTATGACTGAACTCAGAAAACAGTGTCGCTTCATAGTCGCCAAGATGGCAAAGACCATAAGCGGAAAGCTCATTACCGCCCATTGCCTTGATAAGCCTTGCAATTTCTCTCGTACCACGCGACATCAGAGCACCTTTCAACGATGAAACCTTCAGACCGTCCAGCATACCTGCTGCAATACCGATGGTATTCTTTGCCGCTGCGCCGATTTCCGTACCAATCAGATCGTTGCCCAGATAGAAGCGTATCAGGTCGCTCGAAAATGCCTGAATCAGTTCTTTTTTGAGCGCATCACTTTTCGAGTCGATCACCATACAGTTCGGAATGCCCTCACGGAAGCTTTGCGGATGACCCGGTCCTACCCATACCGCTACCGGAACATCGGGCAGCACGTCTTCAACAATTTCCGTCAGACGGCAGCCGGTGCCGATTTCTATTCCCTTCATGCAGAGAACGAGTTTCTTTCCGGTCAGATTCAGTTCCTTCAGGCGCGGAAGGAACGAGCGGAGTGCCTGTGAACTGATGGAGATGATCATTACATCGGCAGAAGCAACAGCTTCCGGCAGATGATCTGTTACCTGAATGGATTCTCTGAATGTCAGCATATTGTTTTTACGTGTATCTCTGATTTCGATAAACTGAGGTGCATCAGAAAGACCCCATATCGTCACGTGATGTCCGATTTTATCAAGATACCAGCCGATAAACGAACCCCAGCGACCGCAGCCAAGAAGCGTAATATTCATAGTCATTACCCCCGTATATAATATTCGATAAAATTATATCACACGCGTTAAAAAAAATCTACATTTCCGTAAAGATATTTTATTATATTTTTTTCTGAAACACTAACACTTTTCCTATCAAATATGCTATAATATATAGAAATGCTGTAATAGCAACGCAGCAGGAAACAACTCAAATCAGCAAGAATTCCAATTATTGTGTCAAAAGAGGGTTTACATTATGAAAATCATTATTGTTGGCTGTGGAAAAATCGGATTAACCATTCTTGAGAGTTTAGTAGCTGAGGGACATGATGTTGTTGCAATAGATATTGACGAAGCTGTTGTTAACAGTATCGACGACAGACATGATGCCATGGCAATACGGGGCAGCGGCGCAGACTGCGATGCTCTGCGGGAAGCAGGTGTAAACGAAGCCGAGCTGTTTATTGCAACCTCCTCGTCTGACGAGCTGAATATGCTGAGCTGCTTCATTGCAAAAAGAATGGGTGTGAAACACACTATTGCCCGTATCAGGAATCGCGAATATAATCTCAATAGATTATCCTTCCTCAAGCAGCAGCTTGATCTGTCACTGGCGGTCAACCCCGAAATGCTCGCAGCAAAGGAAATGTTTAATATTCTGAAAGTCCCTTCGGCTGTAAAGGTTGAAACCTTTTCTCATAGAGGTCTGGAGATTATTGAATTGGTCGTCAAAGAGGATTCGCCCCTCAATGGCAGCAAGCTGATGAACCTCCGCAGCAAATTCAAGTTCAAGTTTCTCATCTGCGTTGTACAGAGAGGTAAAGAGGTATATATTCCGGACGGTAATTTTATATTAGAGGAAGGGGATAAAATCGGTCTGAACATTGCTGAATCGGATATCCCCAAGCTGATGAAGTCACTCGGTGCAGAAAAAAAACAAGCAAGGAATATTATGCTGCTCGGCGGAGGCAGAGTCGCTTACTATCTGACAAAAATGCTGACGGAAATCGGAGCAAACGTCAAGATCATTGAACGTGACTACGATAAATGTCAGGAGCTTTCCGATTTACTTTCAAAAGCCTCTGTACTCCAGGGCGATGGTGCTCAGCTGGACACTCTGGTCGAGGAAGGATTGGACTCCGTTGATGCATTTGTTGCACTGACGGGCATGGACGAGGAAAACATTCTGATTTCAATATTTGCCGCAAGCCATAACGTGCCCAAGGTTATTACAAAAATCAACCGCAATGAGCTTGCAGAAATGGGTTCAAGGCTCGGTCTGGACACGATCATTTCTCCGAAGCGCAGTGTGGCAGATCTTCTGGTGCAATATGCAAGAGCATTGGAAAACTCCCGCGGCAGCAATGTGGAAACGCTTTATAACATTATGGACGGCAATGCTGAGGTGCTTGAGTTCAATGTAAAGTCCGATTTCGCGGGCTTGAAGATTCCGCTGTCACAGCTCCGTCTGAAGCCCAATATTCTGATCGTGGGTATTATCCGGGACAGAAAGCCTATAATTCCCGCCGGTGCCGATGTCATCATGCCATTGGACAGGGTTATTGTTATCGCTGCTAATCAAAGACTGAATGATTTATCAGATATATTAAAGTAAGGACGGTAAATAATCATGAATCGCAGAATGATAGTCAATATGATCGGGCGAATTGTAATGCTGGAGGGCATTTTGCTGCTGCTGCCAACACTGGTTGCCCTGTGCTACGGTGAAAGAGCCAACATACTTTGTTTTGCTGTAACAGTTGTTGTTGCGATGGTGGTCGGCATTCTGATGCAGCTTATTTTCAAACCTAAAACCAAGGTCATTTATGCAAGGGAGGGCTTTATTATCGTTGCCTTTGCATGGATTATCCTGTCGGTGATCGGTGCCGTGCCGTTTGTGCTCAGCGGAGAAATACCGAATATATTTGACGCGCTTTTTGAAACCGTCAGCGGCTTCACGACCACCGGTGCAACAATTCTGACAGACGTTGAATCCATGAGTAAGAGTATCCTCTTCTGGCGCAGCTTTACACATTGGCTGGGCGGTATGGGTGTGCTGGTGCTGATCATGGCAATCATGCCTTCGGATTCCGGACGAGCCATTCACATTCTCAGAGCTGAAATGGCAGGTCCTGTCGTAGGCAAGCTTACCCCCAAAATCAAAGATACGGCAAAGATCCTCTATACCATTTATCTCGTCATCACATTTACAGAGTTTGTTTTGCTCTGGATCGGCGGCATGGATATGTTTGAAAGTGCTGTACACGCGCTCGGCACTGCCGGCACAGGCGGCTTCGGCGTCAAGGCGGATTCACTGGCAAGCTACAATCCGTTTGTTCAGTGGGTCATTACCGCATTTATGCTCATTTTCGGCATCAATTTCAACCTCTTCTTTTTTATGATACACCGCAAGTTCAAGCCGGTCTTTACCAACAGAGAGCTGTGGTTTTACGGTGCTCTGGTTCTGACTGCAGGCGGTATTCTGACATTCAGCATCTATCCTGTTTACAATAATTTTTCAGATTCCATTCGCCATGCGATGTTTCAGACGGCATCGATCATGTCTACTACGGGCTATGCAACGGCAGACTTCAACACATGGCCGTCCATGGCGAGATGTATCATTTTCGTGCTGTTGTTCGTAGGCGGCTGTGCAGGCTCTACAGCAGGCGGACTAAAGCTTTCAAGAGTTATGATCCTATTCAAGACTATCACAAGAGATATCAAGAAAATGCTTCACCCGCGCACGGTTTCCAACGTCAAAATGGAAGGCAAGCCCTTAGATAATGAGATAACCAGCAGTGTAACTACCTATTTTGCATTGTATATGGGATTGATTACCATCACCTTTCTTGTGATTTCATTTGAACCGTTCAGTCTGGAGACCAACCTGACTGCCGCGATCTCCTGTGTCAACAATGTCGGTCCCGGACTGGATATGGTCGGACCGATGGGCGGATATGCGAATTATTCGAGCTTTTCCAAGTTCATACTGACAGTTGCTATGCTGTTCGGAAGATTAGAGATCTATCCGCTGCTGCTTGCTTTCTATCCCCGCACATGGATGAAAAAATAATGCTGAAAAAACGATCGGGAGAAGAATCATGAGCGAATTGACAAATATATCTTATGTAAAGGACGTACTCCGGCGGCATGGATTTACCTTTTCAAAGGCATTAGGGCAGAATTTTCTCATCAATCCTACCGTATGCCCTAAAATGGCGCAGCTATGCGGCGGAAACAAGCAAACAGGTGTCATCGAAATTGGTCCCGGTGCGGGCGTGCTTACCAATGAGCTTGCCCGGACTGCTTATAAAGTGGTAGCGATCGAACTGGACAAGCGTCTTTTGCCCGTACTGGAGGAAACGCTCCGTGCACATCATAACATCAAGATTATCAACGGCGATGCAATGAAGCTTGATCTGAAAGCCTTGATACAGGAGGAATTCGAGGGACACGAGGTTGCCGTTTGTGCCAACCTCCCCTACTACATTACCTCGCCCGTGATCATGCGGCTTCTGGAGGAAAAGCTGCCGATCACCGCTCTGACGGTCATGGTACAGAAGGAAGCTGCACAGCGGATCTGTGCCGAACCCGGCACGCGGCAATCCGGCGCGATCAGTGCGGCTGTACATTATTACGCACAGCCCGAATGGATGTTCAAGGTTGCAGCAGGCAGCTTTTTGCCTGCACCAAAGGTAGATTCTGCTGTGATCAGACTGAATATCCGCAAAGAACCTCCTGTTGAGCTGAAGGACGAGAAGCTGTTTTTCCGCGTAGTCAAAGCGGCATTTTCACAGCGCAGAAAAACGCTCTCCAATTCCCTCAGCGCAGGATTGGGACTTGCTAAACAGGACGTGACCTCCGTTTTGCAGCAAGCCGGTATCCCCTCCCCGGCACGTGCAGAGGAAATGACCATGCAGCAATTTGCAGCTATTGCCGATACTCTTGCTGAGATACTGTAAAACAGTAATCCCACACCGACAGTCTGACAACTGTATGGTGTGGGATTTTTTATATCCGTATTATGATTCCGTTACAGGCTGAAACCGGTGGTGTGCGGGAGGAAACAGAATCGTTTCGATTCTGTAGAATACCAATGCAGATACAATGCCGAGTATCGCTCCGCACAGAACGTCCGAGGGAAAATGAACATAAAGATAGAGCCGTGAAAATGCTATTACCGCCGACAACATATAGCTGATGATTCCGAGCTTTTTATTATAAAGAAAAATCACTGTTGACGCGCCAAAAGCCATAAACGTATGACCAGACGGAAACGATGCGTTGGTTTCGGGGCTGACAAGCAGCGAAACGGTATCGTTCAGCACATACGGTCTGATGCGGTTGACGATCGGCTTAACGGTCAGCATCAGCAGTGCACCGCCCGATGCAAGATTCCACGCCATTGAACGACCAGCCGTACGGGTCTTTTTGAAGCACAGCAGCACGGCTGCTATGATGACCCACAGAGCCGCAGCCTTCCCAAGCATGGATACCAGCGGCATCAGCACATCAAAAAAATCATTTCTGACGTGCTGCTGAATCAGGTTCAGCAAGTAGAACTCATAATCCATAGAATCACTTTACTCCGTATTTTTCATAATAGGCATCAATTGCTTCCTTGAGCTGATCATCAATAACAACCCTGCCGTTATATTCTCTGTTGTAGAGGTGCTCTACCACCTCTGCCATGGTAACGATCGCCGTGGTTTTAAGACCGTATTTTTCATTGATTTCGGTAAGCGCGCTCTTAGTGCTGTCCTTGCCCATTTCCATTCTGTCTACGGAAACGACCAGTCCGAGAGGGGCAACATTGCCCTGTGCCTTGATGATCGGCAGTGTTTCTTCGATCGATGTGCCGGCAGTGGTAACGTCCTCGATGATAACGACCCTGTCGCCGTCATTGATAGGGCTTCCCAGAAGAATTCCCTTATCTCCGTGGTCTTTGATTTCTTTGCGATTGGAGCAATAACGGATATCCGTATTGAACTTTTCACTCAACGCAATAGCAGCCGCCACAGACAGCGGAATTCCCTTGTAGGCAGGACCGAAAAGCACGTCAAAGTCAAGACCGAAAGCATTTTTGATCGCCTCTGCATAATAGCCGCCCAGTCTGCGGAGCTGTGCACCGGTACGATAGAATCCGGTATTGACAAAAAAGGGTGTCTTTCTGCCGCTTTTGGTTACGAAGTCACCGAATTTAAGCACCTGACAATCCACCATAAACTCAATAAATTCCTGTTTATACTGTTCCATAATATACCTCCATATAATTTGATATTCCTATCATACCATATTTCTTCCCCACTGTAAAGCAGCGTCGACGCTGCACCCGTGTTCGCGTTTTCGCTCAGCACCAAGGAGAAGTTCCCTCTGCTAATCAGTGAAAAAGCAAAATCCGACCGATACTTCTATACAACCGAGCTATCGCTCTTAAAACGAAAGATTGGTGCTATGCCGCGCCGGAAACAACAGTGGTCTGTCGATATTGAGCGTTAGGAGCACAAGGGGTACTTTCCACGCATAAAAGACAACAATCAGAACGGCTTTATTTCTATTTTGCACTATTTCTTCTCCCTGCCAAGCAGATAGTCAACAGAAACCTCTAAAATATCTGCAAGTGCTACCAGCTCCACATCGGTAACATAACGAAACTGTCCTTCCAATTTAGACAATCCTGATGCATTCATATCTACGCCGCGAACCTGAAGCTGTGCAAGCAGTTCCTTTTGCTTCATGCCCTTCCTGAGCCTTATTTCCTCTACCCTGACGCCGATCAGGTTTCTGTTTCCGAGTGCCTGCGTACGTAATCTCATCTGTCACACCTCGCTACAATACATCAAGACTGTACATATTACAACCATTAAAATTATAGATTATTCTTTTCAAAATAACAATAGCAATATTGCCAGAATATTTGCTTACAACTTTGTAAACAAATTGTATCTTTGCATTATATTGCACAAAATAGTATGTAAATAAGTACCATTCCATTATTATATAGAAACAGTCTGATACCTTCCGGCTGTATGAACTTTGACAGCTATATGAGCTTTCCAAACAGATGGTCGATCTCGTGCTGAACAGCCTGTGCCGCAACACCAGTCAGTGTTTTGGTATGCCGCTCAAACGACAGATCGTCATATTCAACCTCCACACTGTAATATCGTCTGACACGTTTTACACCGTCCAGCGACAAACAGCCCTCTTCGGTACTGTAGGATTCTGCGGAATGAGAAATGATCTTAGGATTCAGCATCACGATGGGCGCAATGCCGCACTGAACTGCTATGATATTCTTGTTCACCCCTATCATATTCGCCGCCATACCTGCACAATGGTCTGCGTGGGCACCGAGGGTATCCAAAAGATCACGGGCGGTTTGCAGGTCATTTTTATTGGCTCGGACTGATTTTTTCATCAATATCCGCACATCTCTGATGATCGGTTTAACCATTTTTATGAACGCTCCCTTTGCATAAACCTGCCTTTTCCGCAGAATAATAGTATCAAAACGGAAAGCAGGTGATTCTATGACATTGATTTCCTGCAGCGAAAGCTGCATACACCAGAAGGACGGCTACTGCAATCTCGAACACGCTTCACCCGTTACAAGCTGCAGCGTTGGCGGCTGTATGCATAAATCAACGGGCTTGCCTGTTATCAGCCATCCAGTGCCACAACAGCGTCCCTGATGCTGCGCACACCCACAAGCTTCATATCGCAGTCGGAGGGCAGTACGATGCCCTTCAGATTGTGATACGGAAGTATACAGCGGTGAAATCCGAGCCGTGAAGCCTCGGATACCCTCACGGAAGCACGGCTGACAGAACGAATTTCTCCCGTAAGACCAACCTCTCCGAAAGCAAGAACATCCTCGGGAACAACTATATCCTTCAGGCTGCTGACAAGTGCCAGTGCAACCGCAAGATCGACGGCGGGTTCATCAAGCCGCAGACCGCCGATCACATTGATGTAGGCATCCATACTCGAGAAAAAATACCCGCATCGTTTTTCCAAAACAGCTAACAGCATAGACATACGATTGTAATCAAAGCCCGTACACATTCTTCTGGCGTTTCCGTAGCCGGAATTGGTAACAAGCCCCTGAATCTCGGCAAGAATCGGCCGTGAGCCTTCCATAGTACAGGCAACACAGGTACCGGACACATTTTTGGGTCTGCCTGAAAGCAGCATCAGAGAAGGATTTTCAACCTCTGACAGTCCGCTGTCATTCATCTGGAAAACACCGATTTCATTGGTAGAGCCGTACCGGTTCTTAACAGCCCGCAAAATCCGGTAGGACATCTGCTTGTCACCCTCAAAATACAGAACGGCATCTACAATATGCTCCAGAACCTTGGGGCCGGCTATCGCGCCGTCTTTATTGACGTGACCTACGATAATGCAGGGTATATCGAGCGATTTGGAGGTACGCATCAGAATATTGGTACACTCGCGCACCTGTGTGACACTACCGGGGGAAGAATTCAGTTCCTTGTAGTTCATGGTCTGAATGGAATCGATCATAACAAGATCCGGCTTTTCTGACTGTATCTGATCGGCTATGATCTCCACATCGGTTTCCGTCATAACAAACAGGTTATCGCAGTTCACGCCCAGCCTTGATGCACGCAGCTTGATCTGACGTCTGGATTCCTCACCTGAGATATACAGGATTCGGAGTATCTGTCCTAAATGACTGCATATCTGGAGCAGAATGGTAGACTTTCCGATACCCGGATCGCCGCCGAGCAGGATCAGCGAACCCTTGACGATTCCGCCGCCGAGTACCCTGTCAAGCTCCTTGGAGCCTGTATAATACCGTTCCTCGTCCTCTGTGGTGATCTGCGAGATCGGCACGGGAGCCGAAGCAGGTCTTTTCCGCTGTGAGAGCGCCGCAGCACCTGTTTTCACGCTTTCTCTGATTTCTTCACTGAGGGTATTCCATTCACCGCAGCCCGGACATTTCCCATACCATTTCACGCTTTCATAACCGCATTCGCTGCATACATATAAGCTTTTGATTTTTCCTGCCATTATGATCTTCCTTTTTTCTATGATCTGAATTTTCTTCATCCTGTCTGTTCAGGTGCATCGGCTGATACTGCGCTTTGCTGCTGTACACTGCTGTCCGGCAGAGCATTGCCGGTTCGATTCAGATAGCCGATAATACCGCAATAGATTGAAAATGCCATCTGCTGCCGATATGCTTCGTCGCTGAGCTTTTTAGCTTCCTCGGCATTCGACAGAAAACAGCATTCAACGATCACGGCAGGGATTTCCGCCTTTTTGAGTATAAAAATGGTATCTTCCGCCTGTTTCAGCTCCCGTTTGTTATCGGGCTGCAGAAAGCCTGTCACGGATTTTCTCAGTTCCTCGGCAAGCAGAATACTGTCCGGATGATTCTTGGAGTAAAACATTTGTGTGCCGCTATACTGTGCCTGTTCAAATTTATTCTGATGAATACTGACAAGTATATTATTCGGATTACTATTGATAATATTCACGCGGTTATGGAGGTCGGAATTTTTCTTTTCGCGCGTGGTTGAAGCAGACGGTTCATAGATAGAGGTGTCTGTATCTCGCGTCATGACGACCTGATAGCCGCCCGCCGTCAGCATATCACGAAGCATGAGAGCTATGCTGAGGTTGATGTCCTTTTCAAGAATACCGTTTGCGACTGCACCGCTGTCCTCTCCGCCATGACCTGCATCTATAACGACCGTGACATTCCGGTGCTCACCCGCAGCCGTCATCATAGCAGGCTGCTCGTCAAATGCCGTATAAATCAGACCTCCGAACAAAAACATACAAAACAAAGCGATGGAACAACATACATATACCTTTAACTTTTCCACAAAATCACCCCTTTACATACTATGATGTATAAGGGGCAGTTATGAGCCTGAAAAAAGCGGCCTTACACCGCCCTGTCATGAACAGCCAACACGCTCCGGCAGAATACTCCGCAAAACGCTTAGCTATCCAGTGCAGACACTGCAGCATCGACCGCTTGATGGATACATCGTATCATACACCCTATAAGCAATAACACTGCCGCCGGTATTATCATACTGTTATCCAAGGGTATTTTATTGTACTGTCAAACGATAAACCTCTCTGACACCAATATCAGTCAATGTCGTCCTCATCCTCGGGTTCTTCAAGGAAGCCGTCCGGTATTGAAGAAACCTCCACACCACTCATATTGAGCGGATAAACGACCTTTGGCGCAGTTCCCGCCGGAGCGTCGGGATAAATGGTATCAAGCGGGAGAGAATTCTTGATATAGAAGTTTTCTCTGATTTCCTTCAATTTATCAAGATTTTTACAAAGTCTGATATAGATATTCTCCAGACGGTCATCAAGTGTCACCGTTCCGATACGGATATCACGGCGAAGGAAGTTGATATCCTCCCTGAAAAGCTGGATTTCCTTTTCAATATCGTCAATCAGCATAATGGTATCCATCGCCTTTTCCTGCGCCTCATCCACAACACCGTGGGCACGTTCCTCGGCATTCATCCGGATTCTGATCAGGCTCTCCTGCAATTCATCGTACCGCTTTGCTTTGATCACGAGTGCATCATACTGTTCCTGAAGCTGCCGTTTCTCGCTCAGGCGCAGTTCCAGCTCCTTCTGGTATGCCTCTACATCATTTTCACGCTGACCGATGGTTTCGGCAAGCCTGAGCTGCGTATCCTGCAATGACTTATACAACGCATTTCTTGCCGCTGTCATCTCAATGAGCGCAATATCCTTTTCAGAGAATGCTTTTTCTGCTTCTCTGAGCTTTTTTTGCAAAAACTCGATCTGTTCGCGGTCGGTAAGCTTTTCTTTCGCTGCTTCGGCAGCAGAAGTATCGTTGTTGACGGACTCAGCGAGGGCTGTCACTTCCCGGGAGTGCTCTGCGGTCAGTTCGAGAGGATTCTTATTGCCGTTATTCATTGTGGTCACCTCGGTTCAGGATTTACTTGTATTATATCATATTTTATTGTATAAAATCAACAACATACAAAAAATAAATATATAAACTATAAATGAGCATTTTTCTGCTATTTCGTGAAACTGCACAAAGTCATTGATATTTCATACCGGCAGAACAAAGGCGCCCCGATAATAGAATATATTTTAAGAATTCTATATATAAGCTCAGAAGTGTGCGATTAAAATATTTGAATTTATATTGACACCCATCATCGTTCGTGATATAATCGGTGCTGTAAGTAATATTGCTGTCTTCAGGGCGGGGTGCAAGTCCCCACCGGCGGTAAACTCCTTTGAGCAAGCCCGCGAGCGTTTTGCGCTGAATCGGTGAAATTCCGATGCCGACGGTTACAGTCCGGATGAAAGAAGATACAGGTTTACACCCGCTTTCAGCGGAGTGCAATTCATTGTATTTGATGCCCTGTGGTTTTGCCGCAGGGCTTTTCTTATTGATGACAGCGATACTCTCATTTATTTCAGGAGGTTATTGATTATGGCTAAGAAAAACAAAACCACTCAGAAAAAACAAGCTGCATCAAAGGTGACGCAGCCGCCCCTGCGCGAAAAATCACGCACCGCAAAGCTGACAATCGCCGCTATGCTGACGGCAGTTGCTTTTGTGTTGCAGTATATTGAGGTATCTATTCCGATCGTACCGTCATTCCTCAAGCTTGATTTTTCTGATGTTCCCGAGCTGATTGGTGCTTTCGTAATTGGTCCTTTATACGGTGTGGTCATCTGTCTGGTAAAAAACATCATTCATCTGCCCTTCG
>CACYDW010000060.1 GCA_902773325.1 uncultured Ruminococcus sp. | reverse complement strand
CGTTGTCATCCTTGCTTGGCGCCAGCCAAGCGGCGTCTTCCGCCTCGCTCTGCGAAATTTTCCGCTCAAATCTTTTTCGCCCTGTCTGTCTGATATTAGTATTAAAATCTTAGCACCGCATATTTTTTCTTGTTATCGAAAAAATGACGCTTCAAAAATCCGTACAGCACAGATATTAAACAGGCTCTTAACAGTTTCTCAGTGCATCCACAGGACGCAGCCTTGCTGCCTTCAATGCCGGATAGATTCCAAAAACAACACCTACGGCTATCGAAAATATCAAGGTATGAATGATTATATCAATTCCCAGAGTCCATGTCAACCCAAGCATGGCAGCACCGACGGCAGAAAGTACAATACCCGCAGCAGCACCGATGATACCGCCTGTCAGGGTCAGAATGACCGCTTCAAACAGGAATTCCAGCACCACCATACTGCGTGAAGCACCCAGTGCCTTCTTGATGCCGATGATTTTTGTCTGCTCCGTCACGGACACCAGCATGACATTCATAATGCTCAGCCCTGCCACCAAAAGCGAGATCATTCCGATCGCACTTAACACAGCCGTAAAAATACCGATGATATTGCCGATATTTTCCTTTTGCTGTGCAAGGTCGGAATAGGTATATGCACCCTTCATGCCGGTTTCACGCTCCAATGCGCTGATGATGTTTTTTCCCGCACGGGCATTATCCACACCATCTGCAAGTCTGACGGCAATCTGGGTAAAATTGCTGCTGCCAAGATTATTCTGCATGGTAGTATAGGGAAGATAAACAAAGGCCGGCATATAAGAACCCATTACGTTTTGCAGCAGACCGCTGCCTGTGCGGATCACACCTGCAACGGTATATTCACTGCTTGTGCTGCCGCTGTGAAGGGTGATCGTTTTGCCTGCCGCCTTTACCGTGCCAAAGGATTTCTTTGCAAATGCCGAATCGATCATGCAAACCTTCGACGCTGATGAAATATCCCCCGAATTGATAAACCGTCCGTTTTCAAGCTTTAGTGATATAACGTCCTTTGCACTTTTGTCGATTCCCCAAAGGTATACCTCCGACTTCTCATTCCGTATATATGCGTCTGTGGTTTCAAAAACAAGGGGCATGGCATATTCAACGTAAGGCAGCGACTGTATCAGCTCCCGTTCCGTGCTGCCAAGCCTTGCAGACGGCTTTTCAAGGCTGATGATGATGCCGCCCATTCCTAATCCGTCTATTTCTCCCGACACCGCTTCACTGCCGCAGCGACTGACCGTATTGATGACGATCACTGACGCAATACCTACTGCGATCCCCGCCAGTGTCAGGAGCGTTCTTCCCTTTTTTCTGAGCAGGACTCTGAATGTGTTTATGAATATATCAAGCATGATGGTTCTCCGTGGACAGTCTGATCGTCTGACCGTCAGAAAGTGTATCGGCATTCGTAATGATTCTGTCGTTCTCGTGCAGACCGCTGATCACCTCTGCACCATTCTTATATTCCCGTCCTGTTTTGATATACATCTTTTTAGCCGTCTGATTCCGGACAATAAACACATAATCACCTTCATCATCTGTATGGATATCATCATAGGGGATCACCAGAACGCCGTCATCGACCGAGGTAATAATCGAACACTCCGCACTGTAGCCGGGACGAAGCTTCTCGCCAAGGTCGTCATCAAGGGAAATCGTAACCTTAACGGTTGTTTCCTTTCCGGTAAGTCCGGTTGTCTGCTCAGCGGCATCAGCAATACTCGTTACCTTTCCGGAAAACCTACGGTCTTTGATCGCACTGAGCCTTACAGTGACCCTCTGCCCCGTTTTGATTTTTTCTATGACGGTTTCATTTACCGCTGCCGGAATATTGTATTGTTCGGTATTACTCACCTTCATCACTTCGGTGTTTTTGGAAATGACCTCATCGGCTTTATAGGCAATATCGATGACCGTACCGCTGTAATCGGAATACACACAGATCAGTTCGGCATATTTTTTGGCTTCTGAAATAATATCATCGGGAATCTCCTTGTTTTCCATATTGCCAAGGAGTATTCCAAGATGCTCTATGTCGGCATAATCCGACAGCATGGCTTCGTAGGAGCTGCCGAGTGCATAATAGGAAAACAAAAGATCGCCCTGCTCCACCCGATCGCCGCTGCCGACATTGATTTCGTTGATGATGCCCGCTCCTTCATTTCTGATGCTCTTTTCGCAGTTATATTCTATTTTTCCATTCACCGTAATGATACTTTCTTCGGTTTCCGGATGCACCGGATACGTTTCGACGGTTACGATCTGACCATCAGCAATAAAGCCGGACATAACGATCAAAGCGATCAGCATAACGGTGCTCAGCACTAAGTATACATATTTTTTCATCACACACATCTCCCTCGATTATTATTTGAATAATTTCCGGAATTATAACGCACAAGGAAGAATAAAAGGTCGTTTTCATACAGCAAATTTTTCCGAAAAAAGCACAAAAGCAAAAACGCAGAGCACGGAAACTCTGCGTTTTTGCTAAAGGAATAAAAAGAAAAAAGGAAAAAGGAAAGAAAAGGAATAATCAAAATGAAAGGAACCCGGTAAGAAACGTTCCGTTCTTACCGCTCAGATTGTGTTCTGAACTTGTTATTATAATATACTAAAATTCTTTTATTGTCAAGTGTTTTTTATAGATTTTTGATAATTTTTTTTATTATTTTTTACCAGATCATACCTTGCTTCCCTGTGGACTTTTTCCGCGCCGATGAACATATTTGCTCAAACAAATTGACTTTACACGCAAAAAGTTATATTATGTAGGAGGATACATGGGTCTATGTTCCATAACGGAGGAAATTATGAGAATAGGCATATCTACGGGCTGTCTTTACCCTATGTCTGTATATGACAGCATTTATGAACTCACGGAAGCAGGATTCAAAGTCTTTGAGATTTTTTTCAACACCTTCTCCGACCTCGAAAATGACTGCATCGATAAACTGAAAGCGCGTCTGGACACCTTTGATGCAGAAGTCGTTTCTGTTCATCCGTTCACTTCGTCGTTTGAATCCTTTCTGCTGTTTTCGGATTATAAACAGCGATTTTTTGACGGTGTGAACTTTTATGAGATGTTTTTCAGAGCCGCACAAAAGCTTGGCGCAAAACGTGTGGTTCTGCACGGACTGACTACTGCCTATCAGTCAAAGCTTTCAGACAGCGAGTATTTCAGCCGTTTTGCAGTATTGCAACAAAGAGCCGCCTGCTACGGTGTGGAGCTGATACAGGAAAATGTCAACAGGTTCAGAAGCGGTGACCCGGCCTTCATCAGAAAAATGACAGAAGAAATCCACGCGCACTGCGCCTTTGTGTGTGATACAAAGCAGGCACGGCTCTGCGGCATCAGTGCTTCCGAAATGACAGATGCAATGGGCAGCAGCCTGAAACAGATCCATATCAGCGATCATTCCGGCGAAAACTCCTGTCTGCTGCCGGGAAAGGGCTGTTTTGATACAGAAGGCTTTTTAAGACATCTGAAGCTCTCGGGCTTTGACGGGGAACTGATCATCGAGGTCTATCGTTTCAGCTACGGTGACCAATCCGAACTGACCGATGCGCGGGTGCATCTTCAGGCGATCATTGAACGTCTGTAGTACCAATAAATTGTAAAGGAGAAATGACACGTGAAATGTCCATATTGCGGCTGTGAAGAAAGCAAGGTGGTTGACTCCCGCCCAACCGATGAGGGAGAAAGAATCAGACGGCGCAGGGAATGCTTCAACTGCTCCAAGCGGTTCACCACCTACGAGATCGTTGAAACAACTCCTGTTATGGTTATCAAAAAGGATAATTCAAGAGAACCCTATAACCGCGAAAAGCTTACAAAGGGCATTATGCGTGCCTGTGAAAAACGCCCGATCTCACTGGACAAGATCGATTCTATCGTAGACAGAGTGGAAACCAAAATACATAATTCTCTTGACCGTGAAATATCGTCCGTATCCATCGGAGAATACACCATGGAGGTGCTCAGGGATGTGGATGAGGTTGCCTATGTGCGCTTTGCCTGCGTATACAGGGAATTCAAGGATATTCACACCTTCATGGAGGAGCTTACCAAGCTGATTTCTGAAAAATAAGGCGGTGTCTGAAATGATTATTGATACACATGTTCATATAGGCAATATGCTTACCTTCAACATGACCGAGGAGGATGTCATTTACTCGATGGATACCTACGGTATCGACTATTCGATCGTGTCTAACATTGAAGCGGCAGAATTTGACCATCAGCAAAGACCTGTTCCGAAAAAATATCAGCATTCCCAGACAGAGTGTCTTGAACGGGTCATAGCCTTTGCAAAACAATATCCGGAAAGGATCGGCGCAGCGGTCTGGGTAAGACCTTACTTTGAAAAAGCCGGCTATGATCTGTATAAAGCCATTGATGACAACAGAAAATATATCAAAGCCGTCAAGTTTCATCCCTTCCACTCTGTTATCCCTTTTGACGACAAAAGCATGGAGCCGTTCATCGAAATTTGCGAGCATTATGGTCTGCCCGCTGTGGTTCACACAGGCGGGTCTGATGCAGCGTCCTGCCTGAGGGTCTACAACATGGCAAAGCGGCACCCGAAGGTCAGCTTTGTGATGGTACACATGGGGCTTGGCACGGACAACACCGAGGCCATCGCACTCGTTTCAAAACTGCCTAACCTCTATGGCGATACTACGTGGGTATCGCTTCAGAGCACATTCAAGCTCATTCATGCAGCGGGAATCGGCAAGGTACTGTTCGGAAGCGATAATCCGATCGACGGCAAGGATACCTATCTTTGCAACAGTTTTGGTCAGCGTTCCCTCTATCAGGATTACTTTAACCAAGCCAAAAAATTGCTGACAGAAGAACAATACGACAGGCTCATGTGGAAAAATGCAGCCGAACTGTTCAACATCAGAATCCGGTAACAGGCAACAAAGCCGCAGCGACAAATTCTCGCTGCGGCTTTTATCTGTTTTATCATTTCTTTATATTCGGGCAATGAACCATAATATAATTCCTGACAAACTCATAATCCTCTTTGGCGGCATACACCTGATTATGTTCCAATAGACCGTTGACTTTGATCAGGTGGCGCATCGGATAGCATTTAATCTTGCGCACACTTGCAAAATCAGAATACATTTCCGTGCGCGCCGCACTCATTCCGGCACTCACAGCAGACATACGGCCGGCTGCTATTCCTGCGGCTATTGTCATGCGGGATAAGCGTCTGGCTTTTTGTGCCTGCTCAGGAGCTTGCTTATGATTGATCCCTTTCTCGTCCATCTCGAAGATCACACAGTATTTTCCTCCCATGATCGCTGCATACACAAGATAGCTGACTCCTGTGATGACGGTCATTCCGACAACAAAATACACAAAAAACCGCAAATCGTCCCACAATCGTTCCGGCTGCAATTCCCCCCAATCGATCCAGTCGATCAGGAATAACACGGCGAAGATACCCAGAATGATAAAAAACAGGATCTTCCACACCAACAGAAAAATTGTCGGATTCTTAAGCAGGCTCATTTCATATTTCCAACGGTATTTGCCGTCCTCACAGAGTAAAATATTGGGAGTGACCCTCCTGACCTCCGGGAAGTCCCCCGGAGCAGGCGGACTGTTTTTATTCCGACTGACTATATAACGTCCGGAGCCTGCCGCAGACAACGCGCTCCCGCAATGCACGCAGAACCGTTCGTTATTCTGCACCTTTGTTCCACAGTTCGGGCAAAACATACTCATTCTCCTTTCTGCCGGTATCCTGTCTTTCGGTAATACCGGTTCAGAATGTGATCTGGCTGCTGTCGGGAAGATCGCCGAATGCGCCGACACTTTTGAGCAGCTCTATAACTGTTTTTGATACCTTCGCACGCTGCTGGAAATCCTCTATGGAGGTAAACTCTCCGTCATTTTTGGCATCTGCAAGGCTGTATGCCGCAGCCTCTCCCACACCTGAAAGCGATACAAACGGCAGTCTGATCTTATCGCCCTCTACCAGAAACTTTCTTGCATCAGATTTATAGATATCGACCGGCAGTACCTCAATGCCGCGGCAGAGCATCTCGTTGATGATCTGGAGCATGGCATAGCTGGATTCCTCTTTAGCGGTCGCTTCCTTCTTCTGCATTTTAGCAGCGATGTCCTGCATTCTTGCCCTGACCGCATTTCTGCCCTTTGCAACCAGCGCACCGTCAAAGTCATCGTTTCTCACAGTAAAATATGCCGCATAATACTCCTTTGCCCTATGAACCTTATACCAACCCAGACGCAGTGTGGCGATCATATAGGCGGCTGCGTGTGCTTTCGGGAACATATACTTGATCTTCATACACGAATCAATATACCACTGCGGCACGTCATGCTCCTTCATAGCTTTGATATGTTCCTCGGTGAGCAGCTTGGTCGCGTTTCCCTTACGGACGATTTCCATGATCTTGAATGCCATATCCGGCTCGAGTCCCTTGTGCATCAGATATACCATAATGTTGTCACGCGTTCCGATAACCTCCGAAATGGTGCAGACACCTTTTTCGATCAGGTCGGCTGCATTGCCGAGATAAACGTCTGTACCGTGCGACAGTCCAGAAACCTGCAAAAGGTCAGAGAAGGTTTTGGGCTGGGTATCGATCAGCATTCCTCGCACAAAGCTTGTACCGACTTCCGGCAGAGAGAACGTCCCTGTCTGCGAGTCAATGTCCTCCGGTGTGACACCCAGTGCTTCGGTCGAAGTAAACAGCGACATCACTTCGGGGTCACTCATGGAAATACTCATAACGTCAATTCCGGTATATTCCTCCAGATAGCGATAGATCGTAGGCACATCGTGACCAAGCTCATCAAGCTTGCATACCGTATCATGAATCGAATGGAAGTCGAAGTGGGTAGTCAGGGTATCCACCTTCTGGTCATTGGCGGGGTGCTGAATCGGACAAAACTCGTAAACATCATTCATTCGCGGAATAACAACCATACCGCCGGGGTGCTGACCGGTGGTGCGTCTGACACCTGTACACCCGTTAGCAAGGCGCATGACCTCTGCACGATTGTAGTGAAGTCCCTTTTCTTCCTCATACTTTTTGACAAAGCCGATAGCCGTTTTATCCGCAACTGCTGCGATCGTACCCGCCTTGAACACGTTATCCTTGCCGAAAAGCTCCTCGGTGTATTTGTGGGAGTCCGACTGATATTCGCCGGCAAAGTTCAGGTCAATATCGGGGGTCTTATCACCCTTGAAGCCCAGAAAGGTTTCAAACGGGATATCATGTCCGTCACGGAGATATTCCGTGCCGCAGTTGGGGCAGTTTTTGGGCGGAAGATCAAAACCCGAGCCGTAGCTGCCGTCATCAAAGAATTCGCTGTTGCAGCATTTTGGGCAAATATAGTGCGGACACAGCGGATTGACCTCCGAAATTCCCGACATGGTCGCCACAAACGATGAGCCGACCGAACCACGCGAACCCACCAGATAACCGTGAGCATTGGAATTGGCAACCAGCTTCTGAGCCGTCATATAAAGCACCGAAAAACCGTTCTTGATGATAGAATTCAGTTCCTTGTCAATTCTTGCCTTGACGATCTCAGGCAGCGGGTCACCGTAGATCTCCTTGGCGCGCTTCCATGTGATTTCCGTAAGCTGCTCCTCTGCACCTTCAATAAACGGAGGAAAGTTGCCCTTCGGCACAGCACGGATATCCTCAATCATATCGGCAATATAATTGGTATTCTCCACAACGACCTCATAAGCCTTTTCCTTGCCGAGATAGGCAAATTCGCTGAGCATTTCGGCAGTTGTACGGAAATAAAGCGGCGGCTGGTTCTCCGCATCGGGATATTTTTGTGAGGTCATGAGAATCTTGCGGTATTCACTCTCATGGGGATCCATAAAATGAACATCACAGGTGGCTGCAACGGGGATATTCAGTTCCTCGCCCAGCTCAACCACCTTTCTGTTCAGGTTTTGCAGTTCTTCGATACTGCTGACTGTACCGTTATTATAAAGGAACATATTGTTGCCGATCGGCTGGATTTCGAGATAGTCATAGAAGGACGCGATCTGCTTCAGTTCCTCGTGATCCGCTGCGTTGACGATCGCTCTGAAAAGCTCACCCGCTTCACAGGCGCTGCCGATGATCAGCCCGTTGCGGTGTCTGACAAGCTCGGATTTGGGAATCAGCGGCTTCTTGTAGAAATAGTCAATATGAGATTTGGAAATAAGCTTATAGAGGTTTTTCAGACCCGCCTGATTTTTGGCAAGCAGAATCTGATGATAATAGCGGTATGTTTTGATATTCGGTTTGGGCAAAGCGGAAGCGATCTGCGATATTTGTGAAACCTTATATTCATCGGCAAGCTTACGGAGCATGACCTGAAAAATTTTTGCCAGCATCATGGCATCATCTGCTGCCCTATGATGATCAAAATCTCCCAGCTTGAGATGCTTGGCGATCACGTCAAGCTTATGCTTGCCAAGCTGAGCAAACATTCCGCGCGATATGGCAAGTGTATCGATATGTGTCAGCGTATACGGAATTCCGTGACGCTCTGCTGCCGCCTTGATAAAGCCGGTATCAAAAGAAGCATTATGCGCTACGACCACCGCATTGTCACCGCAGAAGGCAAGGAAGCTTTCTACCGCCTGCCGCTCTGAGGGTGCACCGGCAACCATCTCATCGGTAATGCCCGTGAGCCGTGTGATATTCTCGGGAATATGCTTCTCCGGATCGACAAAGGTCGAGAAGGTGTCTGTGATCTCACCGTTAACGAGCCTGACAGCACCGATTTCGGTAATGCGCTCTTTGAGTACACCCAGACCGGTTGTTTCGATATCAAATACAATGAATTCGCCGTCCAGTTCCCGATCAGCAGTACCGACTACTGCTGTGGAAGCCTCATCGTTGATGAAGTACGCTTCTACACCGTAGATCACCTTGAACTTGCCGCCCTTTTTCCGTATACCGTCATAAGCCTTCATCGCGTCGGGAAATGCCTGTGCTACACCATGGTCGGTGATAGCTATTGCCGGCATTCCCCATGAATAGGCACGGTTGACAAGATCACCTGCGTTGGTAACGGCATCCATAGCGGACATATTGGTATGAAGATGCAGCTCTACACGCTTTTTTTCCGCCTTATCCACAACCCTCTGCTTTGCAACAATGGCTACGGAATCTGCCATGACGACCAGATCGTTATCAAAGGTATCGAAACGTGCTTCGCCCTCTACCAGAATAGAATTGCCCTTTTTCAGCTCCAGCAAGCCCTTGCACTTCTCATTAAAGGTTATTGCCTTTACAACAATTGAACCCGAATAATCCGTTACGCTGATGGAAATGATCTTCTTTTTCTTATCCTTGGTGTCTTTGACGTCCATATCAAAGATCTCGCCCCAGAATATGACCTTTCCGGAATCCTTGCCGACATCCTTAAGCGGTGTGACACTTCCCCTGATATGGCTGCCGTAAATGGTACTGTCACTGCCCCTGACGTACTGCGGATAAAGGCTTTTTCCTTCACGGATCTCGATCTCGGCTTCGGCAGAATCAACGTTCCTGGGAGCAGTCGGAGCAGACCTTGCCTTATGCTCGTCTGCCGACTTCATCATGCTTTCGTATTCCTCTTGTCGGGCAATCTGTATCTCGCGGATCGCCTTCTCCTCATTTTGCTTCTGACGTTCTATGTATACCTCGCTGTCTGCATCAATAGAGGTGATCCCGTCAAAGGCAACCGTCACCGACAGATCAAACTCCTGTCTGATCAGTTCAACAAGATTCTTGTCAAAGCCCTGTCTTTTCAGAATTTCCGCCCCACCGTGACGGAGGGTGATCACAAAGCGCCGGTCATCACGCAGCTCTGCCGATGAATCATTCAGCGTTCCGTTGAGCGACGGATAACGGCGCTTCATTTCCTGCACCAGATCGGTATAATAATCGGTGCTGAAAAGCGAGCTGTCATAATGTGGAAATATATGACAGCTTCTCAGACTTGGCATTGCATTGCATATTGCTTTTTCCACCGAAAAAATTGTGTTGCGTTCCGTAAGCTCCCCACAAGTAATATAGATTTCTATCAAGCCTTTACGGGAATCTACCTTTACATTGGTTATTTCGCTCTGTCCGACAGACGGCTCAAGCCCTGCGGTATCTATATAATTGCTGAAAAACTCCGAAAAAATCATGTATTCGCCTTTCCTTTTCTATGAGGGGGGCTTTGGTTCCCGCCTGTCAGCCTGACAGACACACTCCTGCCCCCGAATTATGTAATTATTATATAGCTTCTATTTCCTTTAACAGCTCATCAAGCAGACATTCCTCGGGCACTTTACGGAGAATTTCACCTTTTTTGAAGATCAGTCCCTCTCCTTTTCCCCCTGCAATACCGATATCCGCTTCTTTCGCTTCGCCCGGTCCATTGACAACACAGCCCATAATAGCGACTGTAATATTCTTATCACAGTTTCTCAGTCTTTCCTCCGCCTGATGTGCCAATTCTATCAGGTTGATCCTCGTTCGTCCGCAGGTAGGGCAGGAAATAAAGCGGATACCGCTTTTATTCATTCCTAAAGCAGTCAGAATATCCTTTGCGGCATAGACCTCCTTGACAGGCTCATCCGTCAGCGATACTCTGATGGTATCGCCGATGCCGTCAAGCAGCAGTGAACCGATACCGACAGACGACTTTATAATGCCCATTCGTTCCGTTCCCGCCTCCGTTACACCTAAATGAAGCGGATAGCTGCACTGTTCGGCTGCCAAACGATAAGCCTGTACCATGAAATCCACATGAGAGGATTTCATGGATAGTACAATATCATCAAAGTCGAATTTTTCCAGCAGACGGGCATGATACAGCGCGCTGTCACAAAGTGCCTGCGGTGTCGGTCTGCCGTATTTCTCCAAAATGTGCTTTTCAAGTGAGCCGGAATTGACACCGATCCTGATGGGAATCCCGCGGCTTCTGCAGGCATCGGCAACCTGCTTGACCCTGCTGTCATCGCCGATATTTCCGGGATTGATACGAATTTTATCAACACCCGCTGCTGCTGCCTCCAGTGCAATACGGTAATCAAAATGGATATCCGCAACGATGGGAACGTCCACCTCTTTTTTGATAGCGGGAATCAGCCGCACCGCTTCGCAGTCGGGAACGGCAATTCTGATGATGTCACAGCCGGCATGAGCAAGCGCTGCTGCCTGTCTGACGCTCCCTTCCACGTCGGTTGACGGCACATTCAGCATCGACTGTACCGTGATATCGGCATCCCCGCCGATCTCTTTATTACCTGCCCGGACTTTTTTGGTTGTCCTGCGATTCATTTGATCATCTCCGAATCTGTATACTTATGAAAACAGTCTTATCACATCATTGATTGAAACAATTACCATAAACAGCAGCATGAGAATCAAGCCCACCGCATGGATCTTACCCTCCGTTTCGGGATTGAGCGGCTTTCTCCTGATCAGCTCCAGCACGAGAAAAACAAACCTGCCTCCATCAAGTGCGGGCAGCGGAAGTAAATTCACAACGCCCAGATTGACGGTAATGACTGCCATGATAAATATCAGGTTTCCGAGTGCGTTCCATATACTGGTCTGTAATCCGGCAGAAGCAGCCTGTGAGATAGCTGATGTCATTCCGATCGGCCCTGCTACCTCGTTCAGACCGAAACGTCCCGTGACAAGCCCGATCAGACTTGCCCATACCATTCTGATGGTAGAACCGGTCGTCTTGAAGGTCTGGGAAATCAGCGTACCAAAATTGTTTTTGATTCCCGCAACCTTGAAATCACGCTGAATGATCTCCTTACCATCGTCAGAGGTGATGACATTGAACGGTACTTTATCAAAGGTAAGCCATTCGCCGTCGCGAACGACTGTAAAGCTCATTTCATGGGACTGCGCTGTTGCCAGCGCAAAGGACAGATCCATACCCGTGCTGATATAATAGCCGTTAATATATTTGATCTCATCGTTCAACTGCAGGTACTGCGTGGTGGAAGCATTTTCGGCAAAATAAGCGATCGTGGTGGAAGCATAGTATTCACTCGGAATCAGTGTGATCAGGATCAGTATCAGACCGAGAATAAAGTTATTGAAAGCACCTGCAACGATAATGATCATACGCTTCCATACAGGCTTATTGCCGAATGCCCTGTTGTCGCTGCTCTCCTCGTCCTCGCCCTCCATCGCGCAAAAGCCGCCGATCGGAAACAGACGCAGAGAATACAGCGTTTCACCCTTTTGGAACTTGATGAGCTTAGGCCCCATTCCGAGAGCGAATTCATTGACCTTGACACCGCTGCGCTTTGCCGTGATAAAATGTCCGAATTCATGGACAAAGACTATCAGTTCAAACAGCAGAACACCTGCGATAATAAGAATTGCGGTTTCTATTTCAATCATCTCCAAAAAATCATTTGCGGAGCAAATCTGCTCCGCACCGATATGCCCTGAATTTACCGACCATATTTTTCCATAACTCTGATGCGTGCTTCACGGTCGGCGGAAAGTATTTCATCAAGCGTAATGTCCTTTTCTGCGGGGGAACAGTATCCGGATACCGCATCGCTGACTGCCTCACCGATCTGCAAAAAGGATATTTTTCCCTCAATAAACAGCTTTACCGCCGCTTCATTCGCAGCATTGGCAACTGCCGGATACAGACCGCCCTTTCGCAGTGCTTCACGGCAAACAGCAAGGCAAACAAAAGTTTTGTCGTCAGGCTTGGCAAACGACAGACCTCCCAACTCTGTCAGGTCTAATTCCTTTACAGGCGAAGGCAGCCGATCGGGGTATGTAAGGGCATACTGTATCGGGATCCTCATATCGGCAACCCCTAACTGTGCGATAACCGCATGATCTCTGAGCTGTATCATGGAGTGAATAATGCTTTCGCGGTGAACCAGCACATCGATCTGATCGTCCGTAACATCAAACAGCCGCGCTGCTTCGATCACCTCAAGCCCCTTATTCATCATTGTAGCAGAGTCTATGGTTATTTTTGTTCCCATACTCCAGTTCGGGTGCTTCAGTGCGTCCTCTAATCTGACATTTTGCAGCTCGTCCCTTGTCTCGCCATAAAAGGCACCGCCCGATGCTGTAATGATGATCTTTTTCAATGACCCATGCGGACAGCCCTGCAAGCACTGGAAAATCGCCGAATGCTCGCTGTCTACCGGATAAAGCTTTATCCCCTTTGCTTTTACCATGTCGGTAACAAAACTGCCGCCGGCAACAAGAGTTTCTTTGTTGGCAAGGGCAAGATTCTTTCCGGCTTCAATTGCCGATAGAGTGGGCAGCAGTCCTGCAACACCCACCACAGCATTCACAACGGTATCGCATTTCTGCTCCTGTGCTGCTGACATGATGCCGTCACTTCCGCTGAGTATTTCAGTAGAGGTATCGGCAACCGCTGTGCGAAGCTGTGCCGCAGCCGCTTCATCAGCGACCGCAGCTACTTTCGGGCGGAACTCCCTGATCTGCTTTTCAAGCAGACTGATATTTTTGTTGGCACTGAGTGCCGTTACTCCGATATTGTGCATTCTTGCAACATCAAGTGTCTGCACACCGATGGAACCCGTTGAACCGAGAACCGATATATTCTTCGTCATTATAAGCACCCTCCGCTTACAGATTGATGATCGGCATTACCGATACTAAAAGATAGATCAACGGAGCGACAAAAATCACGCTGTCAAAACGATCCAATACCCCACCGTGTCCGGGAATCAGATTGCCGTAATCCTTCACAGAAAAGGCTCGCTTTACAAGCGAAAAGCTGAGATCACCTAAAATGGACAGTACCGATGCCGATGATGCCATAACGATCAGATTGAAATAGTTGACCTCTGTGGGGACGGTAAAGATATAAGTCGAGAACAGCCAAGCAGCAAAGCATACCACCGCCACACAGGTCACAACACCGCCCACAGCACCCTCTATGGTTTTTTGGGGGCTTATTTCAGGACAAAGCTTATGTTTGCCGAGGTAAACCCCGACAAAATATGCGCCTGCATCTGCCACCCACGGTATACCTAATGACAAAACAAAATAAATGGTAGAATGCAGTACATCCTGAGCCTTTACTAATATTATGCTGGACAGTGCCACTGTTATTATCAGGGTCATGCCGTACAAAGCGGCAAAATCACGGTAGTTGATCTTTTTGTGATTAAAGATCAACATCGTCAGCATCACAGCCGAATAAACATACCATACCAGATAACCGATATGAAAGGAGATCAGCAGCGGAAAGGCAAATGCGAATGCCATACTCGGAATACTGATGCTAAAAAGCGATAGTGTCTTGGTGGCTCTTGAAAACTCATAGATTCCTACCAGACACACCAGTGCGACAAATATATCTATGACAAACGGAAAGAATGTACTCGAAATAATAACTCCGAGCATGAATGTAATCCCGACTGCTGCGGAAATGATTCGCTTAAGCATTCACACACCACCAAATCTTCTGCTGCGTCTGTTGAATTCCTCAACCGCACGGTCGAAATCCTCCGGCTTGAAATCCGGCCAGAGTACCTCTGTTGATACAAATTCGGAATAGGCAGCCTGATACAGCATAAAATTGCTCAGACGGAACTCTCCGCCGGTTCTGATAATGAGGTCAGGGTCAGGCTCTCCGGCTGTATAGAGGCAGCGCTGAATATCCTGCTGTGTAAGCCTGTCGATATCCGCTTTTCCCTCCTGAACCTCTTTGCAAAGCAGTTTTACCGCACGCAGCAGCTCATCTCTGCCGCCGTAATTCATAGCGAGATTCAGAACCATTCCCTCTCTTGATGCGGAAAGCTCCTCTGTTTCATCGATCAGTGCCCGAAGCTGCGGGTCAAAAGCGGAACGGTCACCGATGAACCGCAGGCGGATATCATCCTCGCGAAAATCCGTCAGAGCCTCTACAAGATACTGCTTGAACAGCTTCATCAACGCACCCACCTCTTCGGGAGGACGCTTCCAGTTTTCGGTCGAAAACGCATACAGAGTGAGTATTTTCACACCCTGCTTGCTGATATAGCGGGTAATGGTTCTGAAATTCTGTGCGCCGTGCGTATGTCCTACGGGACGGGGCATTCCGCGCTTTTTTGCCCATCTGCCGTTGCCGTCCATAATAATTCCTACATGAGCAGGCATTATAAAGCTTTTATTGTCTGCCATATTGACACCTCTGCCTTCTTTTATGGGGTGATAACAAAAAAATGACAATATACAGTATGGCTTTTGCGGGGGCTGTATATTCTCATACACCTGATAAAACATACTCGGCAAGAAACCTGAGGAATCCTGCCGAGCAGTATAGTTGAATGATCAGATTTCCATAATCTGCTTTTGTTTCTTTTCTGTAAGGGTATCAATATTCTTGATATGCTTATCGGTAATATCCTGAATTTTCTTTTCTCCCTGCTTCTGGTCGTCCTCAGTGATATCGCCTTTCTTTTTGAGTGCCTTGATTTTTTCCATTGCTTCTCTTCTGATCGAACGGATCGCGATCTTTGCGTCCTCACCCATTTTTGCAACATCTTTAACGATTTCCTTACGGCGATCCTCTGTAAGCGGCGGGAAGATCATGCGGATCACTTTGCCGTCATTCTGGGGATTGATGCCGATATCGGAGGTCTGGATAGCCTTCTCGATGGCACGCAGCAAAGAAACATCCCACGGCTGAATGGTGAGGGTCCTTGCTTCCGAAACAGACACGGCCGCCACCTGATTCACAGGGGTAGGTGCACCGTAATAGTCGACCTTTACCTTATCAAGTACAGCGGGATTAGCTCTGCCCGCGCGGATCTCGGAATATTCGGTTTCGAGATGCTGAACAGACTTTTTCATTTTTTCTTCTGTGTTTTTAATGACTGAATCCATACTGATTACCTCCGTAACATCACTTTACTATTGTACCGACATTCTCCCCGCATACAGCAGAAACGATATTGTCGGGATTATCCAGACTGAATACAATAATCGGAAGATGATTCTCACGGCAGATCGCCGCTGCAGCACTATCCATCACCTTGAGGTCACGCTGAAGCACCTCTGCAAACGACAGCGAATCAAACTTCACAGCATTGGGATTGGTCTTGGGATCACTGTCATATACACCGTCAACCATTGTCGCTTTCAGGATAATATTGGCTTCGATCTCCGCCGCACGGAGTGCCGCGGCCGTATCGGTCGAGAAAAACGGGTTGCCTGTACCGCAGCCGAATACCAGGATCCTGCCTTTTTCAAGATGTCTGATCGCACGGTTTCTGATATAAGGCTCTGCCACCTGCTGCATGGAGATCGCCGTCTGTACTCTTGCCTCCAGACCAAGCTGCTCAAGAGCGTCACATACGCCGAGTGCGTTGATAACGGTTGCCAGCATACCCATATGGTCGGCTCTGGTACGATCCATTTTGCCGCTGGAACGACCTCTCCAGAAGTTGCCGCCTCCTACAACAATGGCTACTTCCACACCAAGCTCATTGAGCTTTTTGATCGGCTTACAAAAGCGAAGCACCGTATCAAAATCTATTCCGTGTTTTTCTTCACCTGCCAGAGATTCACCGCTGAGCTTCAAAAGGACTCTTTTATATTTAGGTTCCATATTATTCCATCACTCCTGCATTATTTTACTGATTTTTATTTTACTATATTCGCCGGATAATGTAAAGTAAAAAATCGTTATTGATGCAAGAATCCCGAAAGTTTTTTCTGCGGCCGACCGGATATGGATGCTTCCTGTATTTTTCAGCCGGCATATATGTACCAATAAAAAACTCCCCGAATCATACGGGGAGCCGGTATATAGGTATATATGTATGGTAAACGACATTATTTTTTATACTTTGATCAATCATAGGCTGACTATGGGGGCTTTCCGGTCGCCCCCCACACTCCTTCGCACATCACTCTGAGCAAGAATATTTTTGTCACCTACTATAAAATCAGTTGCTCAGTTCAAACAAAATGTCGTCACGCAGAGTTACATACTGGTCGGCAAGCGCCGTGAGCGATCTGAATTTTTCCTCTGTCAGACCAAGTGTTTCCGCCACATCTCTTGCAAAACTTTCTTCCGAACTAAAATAAATACCATCGTCCAGCAGCATCATGATCAGTTCAAAAACGATAATGTATCTTTCCTGCTTTGAAGTGTTCTTCGCAAGCTCATTAAGAACGTCCACTAACGGCTGGGACGTATCGGGAAGATGATTGGGAAGCATCATTTCATAGCAGATATGCGCCATCTTTTCCATTTCTTCCTCATCAAAATCTCCGTTCAAAGAAGCCGCGTGAGCACAAAGGCTGAGAAAAAGCTCCTTTTCATTCTCTCCTAAACGATTCAGAAACATGGTAAAACCTCCGGTTTCATATTTTCTCTATGCAGACAAAGCTCCACAGAAAATAACTCTTTGCTTTTCCTATTATACTTTTATCGGATAACGCTGTCAAGTGATTCCGGATGTTCTTCCGACAAAAGCTCCGTATGATGGCGGAAATTCCGTAAATGAGTAAATTTTTTCACCGTCAGAAGCAAGGATCACCGTACCGTCCCGGTCGGTGCGATACACCTCTGCATCACAGCCATACAATCGTTCCACTACACCTCTGTCCGGCAGAGAAGGATGACCGCTGCCCACAGATATGACCACACAGGCGGGCTGTACCGCTTCTAAAAAGGCTTGGCTCGTTCCCGTTTTGCTGCCATGGTGCGACACCTTGAGAACATCTGCGTGCAGGTTCATACCGGATGCAAGCAAATCTTCTTCCGCCTGCTCTCCGGCATCTCCCGTAAAGAGGAAAGAAACATCGCCGTATTCCAGCCTGATCACAAGAGAGTTGTCATTGGTGCTGAAATAGTTTTTCGATGGTGACAGCACCTCCAGCCGTGCCTCTCCGAGCGGATATATATCCCCCACCTGCGGAACAATAAGAGCAATATGCTGTACCTCTATCCGCTCATAAAGCCGTTTCTGCGCTTCACCCTGCACCACTCCGTCATCAAGCGCATAGCGGCTGAACATGACGCTTTCAATGGAAATCTCATCAGCAATTGATGAAAAATCACCGATATGATCACTGTCCGTATGCGAAAGAATACAATAATCCAGACGCTCAATGTCACAGTGCTCCAGATAATTTCTTGTATCCGCATTCAGTGAAAAGCTGCCCGTATCGATCAGAGCCGCATGACCACCACAGCAGATCAGAATACTATCGCCGTGTCCGACATTGATAAAATGCACCGACAGCGGATAGGCATCTGCCTTTGCGGAGAACTCCGACACACCGCAGACATTCATAAGCCGCCTTGTGGTAATGCCGAAAAAGGAGTCTGCGCTGATCCATGCGCAGACTACAGCAAAAAGCACTGCTGCAGAGAGAAAAAACAGAGAGAGCTTCGGGTGCTTCTTCCAAAGGCGATGATCATTCATCGGCATTTTTATTATCCGGAGTGCATTTGACGGTAATATAATTCACGCGCTTGTCCTCGACCTCCGCAACGGTAACATTCAGGTCACCAAATGTAAACTTCGTGCCGATCTGCGGGATATCTCCGATCTGCTCGATGACCCAGCCGCCGATGGACTTGTTCTCTGTTTCTATGTAATCGGAATCTTTATTCAGCAGCTCCAGCATATCACTGATGTTCATATCACCGCTGATCTCATATTCATTATCTGAAATCGAACGGTACTTGTTTTCGACTTCTTCGTCCTCGTCCCATATATCTCCCACAAGCTGTTCCAGCAGATCCTCCATGGTAACGATGCCGAGTGTACCGCCGTAATCATCTGTGACAACCGCTATATGCAGTCGATTGTGACGAAAATCAGATAGAATTGCCGAAAGCTTCTTGGAACGATAAATATAGTAGGGCGGCTGAATCAGCTTTCGGATATCCGGTGTTTCATGCTTCAAAAGCTGTTCCAGATAATCACGCGTATGCAGAATTCCGATAATATTGTCGATATTATCCTGATAGACCGGCATTCTTGAATAGCGCTCGGTCAATACCTCCGCCCTGATCTTTTCGGGCGGGTCGTCAATATTGATCGCGGCTACGTCTACGCGGGGCGTCAGGATATCGTACGCTTCCTTTTCGTCAAACTCAAGCGCCGACTGCACAAGCTCACGCTCCTGTTCCTCCAGTACCCCTTCCTCTTCAATGCTTTCAACGATGTATTTCAGCTCGTCCTCCGTAATACTCGGCTTGCTGCGGCGGTGTCTGCCTGCTGCGTTTTTGACAAGCTTATTGATCTGGAGCAGGATAAAGGTCACGGGTGTCAGGATTACCATCAGAAAATACAGTATAGCTGCCGATGACATACAGAAGGATTCGCTGTTTTCCTTTGCTATATTCTTGGGCATTACTTCACCGAATATCAGAATAACGATCGTAAGTACAAGTGTACTCATCAGCGTTCCGTTGGCTTCATCCAAAAAAGTGAGGAACAACACTGTCGTCAGGGAGGATGCAGCAATATTGACGATATTATTGCCGACAAGTATCGTGGACAATGCCTTGTCATAGTGTTCGGATATCCAATAAGCTTTCTTTGCTTTTTTATTGCCTTTATCGGCATAGTGCTTTAGTCTGACCTTACTGACAGAGGAATATGCGGTTTCGGCAGAAGAAAAAAATGCCGAACACATAATCAGCAATATTATGATCGCTGCATTCAGATACGGATTCAACAACATCACTCCATTTTCTTTGTGAACTTAATATATAGTAAACGACATTATTTTTTATACTTTGATCAATCATAGGCTGACTGTGGGGGCTTTCCGGTCACCCCCACACCCCTTCGGACATCACTCTAAGTAAGAATATTTTTGTCGCCTACTATATTTACATTTGTCACTGCTGTTTCTTTCTGAAAAACCACAGTTCGTTATTATATAAAAATACAAGCACTGCCATACAGCATATTACAGCGTATCCGATCACGCTGTATATATCGGGCAGTTCGCCGAGGAAGATCAGTCCCAACAGAGTTGCAAAAATGATCTGTGAGTAGTCATAGACCGATATTTCCCTTGCCGGTGCGTGACAGTATGCCGCTGTAATGGCAAACTGCCCGCCTGATGCAGACAATCCCGCGCCAAGCAGCATGAGCAGCTGCCACCATTCCATCGGATGGAAGTCAAAAAGCAGCACGGGCAGCAATACCACACAGGAAAAGCCTGAAAAAAAGAATACGATCAAAGCCCCATTCTCCTGCCTTTTTCCGAGGATCCTCACGAATGTGTAGGCAAGTCCGGCGCACATTCCGCCCATAAGACCTATTGCAGACGGCACAAGCTCTACGTTGGCAAAGGACGGCTTGATGATAAAAAGTGTTCCGATAAAGGCTGTCACCACTGCGAATCCCTGAAAAAACGTGAGCTTTTCCTTGATGATAAAGTACGAAAAAATAATAACAAAAAACGGCGACATTTTATTGAGTATGGAAGCGTCTGAAAGCGGAATGTGGTCTATCGCATAAAAATTGCATATTATTCCGATCGTACCGATCAGTGATCTGGCAAACAGGTATTTGAAATTGCCCTTTTTCCAGCGGAAGCTCTGTTTATTCTTCAGCAAAACGATCAGGGCGAATACCAATGCAACAAGATTTCTGAAAAAGCTTTTCTGAAACGGCGGCACATCCCCCGACAATCTTACAAACAAATTCATAAAGGCAAAACAGAATGCCGACAGAATGATATAGATGATTGCTTTATATTTCCTTGGTATTTTTAGCAAAACAATCCCGACCTTTTGTAAAAATGATCTTCTCTGACCGTAAAAAGCTGCTCATAGAATCAACAGTGCACCCCTTTGCTTACACACAGGATTTAAGCGGCGCAGTATTGCTGCGCCGCTTTGAATTAGAATAAATCACTGTGTGTGCCTGTTCTGGTTAAAATCAAAGCAAGTTCAGTATCACTGATTCTGTAAATCAAAAGCCAATCGGGTGTAATGTGACATTCTCGACAGTCTGAATAATCACCTGACAGCGGATGATCCTTATATTTTTGGGGCAAGGTTTTTTCATTAGCCAACATTTCAATGACATTTTCTAATAATGAAATATTGTAACCTCTCCTGACGATACGTTTGAAGTCTTTCTTAAAGGTTGTTTCATACTTAATCGTCAGCATTGAGCGCCTCCATCAGTTCCGAAACCGAATGAAAACCTTCGCTGAGTCCTGCACCGTTTCTGGCATTTTCAATAGCTCTTCTGGTCGCTTCATTGGGAACTTCTGTTTTAAGCTCAAAGGGTATCCTTTGCTCCCTGACAACAGTTTTTGCAAAAATATTGAAGGCAGCACTTACTGACAATCCGATTTCGTCACAGAACTTATCAAAGGCAATTTTTGTAGCTTCATCCATCCTGATATTAACATTTGTCTGTGCCATTTTTTGCACCTCCTTATTGATACTACATATATCATACACTTATTTCAAGTATTTGTCAATACGATTCAAGCAATTGTCTATCATAATAATATATATTTCATATAATAATCATAGCATCGCCAAAGCTAAAAAACCTATATTTTTCCGCAACAGCATTATGATATGCATTCATTACATGATCCAAACCCGCAAATGCCGATACCAGCATAATCAGGGTACTTTCAGGAAGATGAAAGTTTGTGATAAGCCCGTCAATCACCTTGAACTCAAAACCCGGATAGATAAAAATATCCGTCCAGCCCTCACTGGCTTTCACGCAGCCCTCCCGTGCGGCAACTGTTTCAAGAGTGCGGCAGCTTGTTGTACCTACACAGATGACCCTTCCGCCGTTTTGTTTGGTTTCGTTGATAAGATCAGCGGTTTTCACGGGCATTTCATAGTGCTCAGAATGCATCTTATGTGCGGTGACATCATCGACCTTGACAGGGCGGAATGTGCCTAAACCAACATGAAGCGTAACATATCCGATGCGGATTCCTTTTTCTTCTGCTTTCTTGAGCAGTTCCCTGGTAAAGTGCAGTCCTGCGGTCGGTGCTGCGGCAGAGCCGAGTTCACGGCTGTATACCGTCTGGTAACGTTCCCGGTCTTTGAGCTTTTCGTGAATATAAGGCGGCAGCGGCATCTGACCCAGCTTATCAAGGTTTTCATAAAAACTGCCTTCACAGGCAAAATCGACAATTCTGTTGCCGTCTTCGGTGACATCAACAACCGTACAGGTCATCACACCGTCACCAAATATGAATCTCGCACCGATCTTTGCTTTTTTGCCGGGTTTGGTAAGCGTTTCCCAGCGTTTATTTTCAATCTGACGAAGCAGCAGAAACTCAACGCTTGCTCCCGTTCCCTCCTTTATGCCGTAAATTCTGGCGGGCAGAACGCGGGAATCATTCAGTATCAGACAATCGCCCGGATTGAGATACTCTAAAACGTCATAAAAGTGTCTGTGTTCTATCCTTCCGCTTGTCTTATCCAGCACAAGCATACGGGAACTGTCACGCGGTTCGAGCGGTGTCTGTGCTATAAGTTCTTCGGGCAGATCGTAATAAAAATCGCTTGTTTTCATGTATATTCCTCTCTTTTGGCATATTTCCTTTTTCTACGTATCCATTATACTACTTGCCCAAAAATATGCAAGTATTTATCCTACACACAGGAAAATCATTTTGGAAAGGTGAAGTTCAGGTCAGGGGTGAAAAGTAAAAAACGAATAAAACGAATAATAAGAAGCAAAAGTCCTGCCACTCAAGTGACAGGACTTTTGCTTACGTCCTCGGCGGGATTCGAACCCACGGCCTTTCGCTTAGGAGGCGAACGCTCTATCCTGCTGAGCTACGAAGACACAGATATCACACATTGTTTTGTAAAATGCCTTATTATTTTACAATGTAATTCTGCGCTTGTCAAGCGTTTTCAAGAATTTGTATTCAGCTTTATAGAATCAACTGCCATCCTTCCTATACAAAATTACCGTTTCGTATAAAATTTTCTTCTTTCGCGGCTATTATTCCGGGGTTCAATAGACTTTTCCATTGTTAAAATCATACAGTTTGTTGTCTATCCGTCTTGACAAAAACAGGCAGGAGAAGTAAAATATATATCGGAGAACAAGAACTTATTGTTTTCGTCAAAGAATCATATAGGAGGCTGAACAGCTATGTCAACCAAAGCGTATTATCCTATATCTGAAATAGGAAAAGGAAAAGTCGGCTTTTCAAAGACACGCTCAATCATTGAGGGCGCATTCTACGGCAACAACGTTGTAGAAGTTACCTCTCTTGCAGAGGCTTACAACCTTGCAAAAAACTCTCCGGGTACGATCATCACCGATATGCCCGTATATAAACCCGAGGAAGTCGGTCTTCCCGCAGAAGCTAAGGTACTGCTCTTTAACGACGGTGCCGTAACAGGCAGATATGCCGCTGCAAGACGCATCAAGGGCGAACCGGGTGTAGACGATGTCAAGCTCGACAAGGTCGTTATGGACGCTGTTTACAAAACTCGTTTCAAGAAGCTCTATCATGCAACCGCATATATCGGTCTTGACCCGGAATTCATGGTAAAGGCTCATCTGCTCATTCCCGAGGGTGAAGAGGTTCTGATGTATAACTGGCTTCTGAACTTCCAGTATATCAATGATACCTATTCAAAGATGTATCAGAACTCTCAGCCCGTTGGCAACGGCAACGAGCCTGACATCTACATTTTCTCCGACCCGCAGTGGGCTCCTACTCCCTCTCCTGATGTTGATTATTCCTGCCTGAGTGATGACCTCACCTGCTGCTACTTTGATACCAACGCAAACTGCGCTTGTATTCTCGGTATGAAATACTTCGGTGAGCACAAAAAGGGTACACTGACGATCGCATGGGCTATCGCTAACCGCAACGGCTATGCTTCCTGCCACGGCGGTCAGAAGGAGTATACACTCGCAGACGGCAGCAAGTATGTTGCTTCTGTATTCGGTCTTTCAGGCTCAGGCAAGTCTACTCTGACTCATGCAAAGCACGGCGGCAAATACCCCGGCATCACCGTTCTGCATGATGACGCTTTCATCATCAACTCCGATACCTGTGCTTCTATCGCTCTTGAGCCGTCTTACTTCGACAAGACCGCTGACTATCCCACAGGCTGCCCGGACAACAAGTATCTGCTCAGCGTTCAGAACTGCTCCTGCACCAAGGACGAGGAAGGCAAGATCCAGCTTGTGACCGAGGATATCAGAAACGGCAACGGCCGTGCCATCAAGTCAAAGCTCTGGTCACCTAACCGTGTTGACAAGATTGACTCTCCCGTTAACTCCATTATCTGGATCATGAAGGATCCTACCATTCCTCCCTGCGTAAAGCTGAAGGGTGCAGCCCTTGCTTCTGTTATGGGTGCGACACTCGCAACCAAAACCTCTACCGCAGAACGTGTTGCTGCCGGAACCGATATGAATGCTCTCAGAATCGTTCCCTATGCTAACCCCTTCAGAACCTATCCCCTCGTTAACGACTACGAGAAGTTCAAGAAGCTTGTTGCTGAAAAGAATGTTGCTTGCTACATTGTCAACACCGGCGACTTCATGGGCAAGAAGGTTCAGAAGGAAGATACTCTCGGCGTTCTCGAAGCAATCGTTGAGGGTACTGCCAAGTTTGAGAAGTGGGGTCCGTTCGAGGATATCGAAATCCTGAACTGGGAAGGTTTTGTTCCTGACATGAGCGATGCTGACTACAAGGCTGCTCTCAAGAGCGCTATGCAGAACCGTGTTGACGCTGTTAAGGGCTTCTCCGAGAAGAAGGGCGGCTATGACAAGCTCCCCGATGAGGCTCTTGAGGCTCTCCAGAAGCTCGTTGACGAACTTGCCTGATGCAATTTTGGTGAGCACGTGAAATAAAGCAATATATCGTGATATCATTTGTCCTGTTCCGGCGGCTTTGCCGGAACAGGACTTTTTTGAAATACTTTTCCCGGAGAAGATGACCGGCAAAATTGATTTCCGTGGATTTAATGAATATATCGGTTGACAAGACTGATTAACAGTGGTATGATAAGGGTGTAAAGTTAAATCATTACCGGATAGAGGTGCGGTATTGCGTGTAGCAAAAAGCTGACTGCCGTAGTCGTATGCTTGTTGTGAATAGCCTTATCGCCGAGAGGTGCGCTGCGGCGGGTGTACCTCGGGGGTATGTCACAGCGGCATATCACTGTCATCATAAAAAAGTATGTGATGGGGCGCTATCGTTTGTAATTTCTTTTCGTGTGGTTCTGGTCGTCTGCACTGATATGCAGCTTGGTCGGGCTCTCAGAAGAATACTTGCTTTTTATGGCCGGTTTGTTATAAACCGGTTTTTTGTTTGGTAAGATTTAATGAGGAATTATTTTGTTCCGAGTTTTTATTAAAGGAGATAATTGAAATGGAAAAAAAGTATAATGTTGGTATTATCGGTGCAACAGGCATGGTCGGTCAGCGTTTTGCCACACTGCTTGAAAATCATCCGTGGTTCAACGTCACTATCCTCGCCGCAAGCGCACGTTCGGCAGGCAAGACTTATGAGGAAGCCGCAGGCGGCCGCTGGGCAATGAAAACTCCTATGCCCGAAAATATGAAATCTATGGTTATTATGGACGCTTCTGATGTTGAGGCGGTTGCTTCTAAGGTCGACTTCGTATTCTGTGCGGTAGATATGAAAAAGGACGAGATCCGCGCTCTTGAAGAGGCTTATGCAAAGGCAGAATGCCCTGTTGTATCCAACAACAGCGCTCACCGCTTTACCCCCGATGTACCGATGATCATTCCGGAGATCAATGACGGGCATCTGGCTATTATCGCTGACCAGAGAAAGCGTCTTGGCACAAAGAAGGGCTTTGTTGCCGTCAAGTCCAACTGCTCGCTCCAGAGCTATGTTCCTGCTGTACACCCCCTGCTGAAATACGGCGTTAAGAGAGTTCTTGCCTGCACCTATCAGGCGATCTCCGGTGCCGGAAAGACCTTTGAAAGATGGCCTGAAATGGTCGACAACCTTATCCCCTACATCGGCGGTGAGGAAGAAAAATCCGAGCAGGAGCCGCTCAAGATCTGGGGTACCATTGAAAGCGGCGAGATCGTAAAGGCTGCTTCTCCGTGTATTACTGCACAGTGTCTGCGTGTTCCCGTATCTGACGGACACACCGCTGCTGTATTCGTTGATTTAGAGCAGAAGCCCTCTATGGAGGAAATTATCAAAACATGGGAAACCTACAGCGGCAAGCCGCAGGAACTGAACCTGCCCAGCGCACCGAAGCAGTTCCTCCACTATTTCACCGAGCCTGACAGACCGCAGATCAAATCGGAGCGTAACCTCGAAAACGGTATGGCTGTATCGATCGGCAGACTCCGTGAGGATACACAGTATACCATCAAGTTCGTTTGTATGTCACACAACACCCTGCGCGGTGCTGCCGGCGGTGCTGTACTGCTTGCCGAGTTACTTTGTGCAGAGGGCTATATGGATTGAGTTTCCTGCGTCTGAACATTTCAGCAGGGCGATTCACCTTTGCTGACAAACAAGCATAGAATATGATATCAAAAAACAAGGAGGTCATATAATGGGAAATCCTATTTTCACGGGTTCGGCAGTTGCGATCGTCACCCCTATGAACAGTGACGGCAGCGTTAACTATGACGAATACGGCAGAATCATCGATTTTCAGATCAACAACGGCACTGACGCTATTGTTGCCTGCGGTACGACGGGCGAATCCGCTACCCTCAGCAAGGAAGAACACTGCAAAGTGATCGAATATACCGTCAATAAGGTAGCCAAGAGAGTACCTGTTATTGCAGGTGCGGGCAGCAATGATACACTCTTTGCCGCAGAGCTTTCGGCAGAAGCGCAGCAGCTCGGCGCAGACGCGATCCTTTCGGTCACACCCTACTACAACAAAACCTCACCGAGCGGTCTGATTCGCCATTACACATATATTGCGGACAGAATCAGCATTCCGATGATCCTCTATAATGTTCCGTCGAGAACGGGCTGCAACATCAAGCCCGAAACCTACGCGGAGCTTTCCAAGCACCCGAACATCAAGGCTACCAAAGAGGCTAACGGAGATATTTCCGCACTGGTAAGAACCATGGCACTCTGCGGCGACAACCTCGATGTTTACAGCGGTGAAGATGCACAGGCTTATACCATTACTGCAATGGGCGGTCTGGGTGTTATCTCGGTATTTGCCAATATTTGTCCGAGAGAAAGCCATGAGCTTATCAAGATGGCTCTTGAGGGTAATTTCAGAGGCAGCTTTGCTATGCAGAAGCATTACATTGAGCTGATGGATATGCTTTTCTCTGATGTTAACCCCATTCCCGTAAAGGCAGCTATGAATCTGCTCGGATTCAACTGCGGTCCGTGCAGAATGCCTCTTGCTCCGATGAGCGAGAGCGGCTTCAACAAGCTCAGGGAGTGTCTTGTAAAATACGGCATTATCAAATAATGATTCGGCTGTGCGGAATGTGCAATAGCGATACTGCACGTTCCCGCAGCCGTTTTGAATAAGGAACGGAGCATTAAAATGACAAAGATTATTATGACCGGCTGTTCGGGCAAGATGGGCGCAAGTATTCTTTCGGCGGCGGCTTTGAGAGAGGACTGCGAGATCACTGCGGGTGTTGATCTTGTAAAACCTGCTGACGACAGCTTCATCTACGCAAAATCCTTTGAGGAATTAGACTGCGATGCCGATGTGATCGTTGATTTTTCCAATCCTGCGGTACTGGATTCCCTGCTTGCCTATGCGGTTGCCAAAAAGCTGCCTGCCGTGATCTGTACAACAGGCTTCAACGAGGAGCAGAAGCAGAAAATCCGCGATGCAGCAAAAGAAATCCCGATTTTTTACTCGGGCAATATGTCACTGGGCATCAACCTCATTATTGAGCTTGCCAAAAAAGCAGCAGCCGTATTCGGCGACGGCTTTGACGTTGAGATCATCGAACAGCACCATAACCAGAAATTAGATGCACCCAGCGGCACGGCACTGATGATTGCAGACGCTATTGCATCTGTAAAGCCGGACAGCGAATATGTGTATGACCGCCACTCATACAGAAAAAAACGTGACAAAAACGAGATCGGCATTCATTCCGTCAGAGGCGGAACCATTGTCGGCGAACATGAGGTCATTTTTGCGGGTCAGGACGAGATTCTGACGATCAGCCACAGCGCACGTTCAAAGACCGTCTTTGCTGTAGGTGCGCTCAATGCCGCTGTATTCCTCAAAGGAAAGTCTGCGGGAATGTATGATATGTCTGACCTGCTTGCTGAGAAATAATTTACACATTTTCTGAAAGGAGCATGACAATGAAGCCTACAATTGTTGTCAACGATGATATCACTTTAGTGACCCTGCAAAATATTCCTGCGGATATCGGCTTTGTGACAGAGGTTTTTGAAAAAATTGCGGCAATGGATATTGACGTGGACATGATTTCCCTCTCTCCCGCGCAAAGTGCAGAAACCAGTCTGTCATTCACTATTAACGATGATGATCTGGTGAAAATCCTCAGTTACACATCAAAGCTCAACAACGGCACGATCAAGCCGATCGTCAGCAGCGGCAACTGTAAGATCTCTATCAACGATGCCGGTATGGAAAACTGCCCCGGTGTTGCAGCGAAGGTATTCAGAAAGGCTGCCGGTGTCAATACAGACATACGGTTGATCACAACAAGTGAAGCACAGATTTCTCTGCTTGTTACGAAGTCCGATTTTGATGCAGCGTTCTCTGCGATTCAGAATGCACTTGATTAAAGATCCGAATATAAGTATCCCCGCCCGAAACGATTCTGCTGCGGGCGGGGATATCAATGTGAATAATTCCTCATTTCTGGCTGACCGCCCTCATAAAGACAGCGGTCAGCTTTTTTACTAAGGTGGGCGGTTATCCTATTCTCTCTAACTGTTCATTGAACCACACTTCTTGTTCACCATTATAATACCAGATATCATCTTCTGTGATATAGATATCGGCAGTCATTTTAACCTTTTTGTTGCACGAATATAACCACATTTTTCTGACAAGTTCTTGATTATCATTTAATTCACAATAGGAAATGATTCCACGTGAGGGTTCAATTATAAGGCGCTGCTTTGATTTATCCTCAGATGGATTATCAAGGTAGTATATCAGTGTACCCGTACTATCGCTTGGCGGATTGTAGTCCGGAGGCTGAATGTTACCTATCTTGTATTCAATATACTCATAGGCAGTTATATCGTCGTCATACTTTTTCCTTGCATTTCTCAGAATTTGCTTAACGTCATCAAATGTAAGGCGGGGGGCTTCGGGGTCTATGACTCCCATAATCACCTGACGGCGATAGTGATTTGTTGGGTCTGTTTCTTCTAACTCCTGAAGTTCTGATTCCTGTTCCTCCGTCAGTATGATATTACCTTTTGCATCTCTCTGAGGGGATAATGACCAAGGTGGTTTTTTATTCTTGTCAATCTCGTATTCGCTTTCTTCTTCGTCTTGACTCATGGATTCTGACGAGGTATCTTCAGCTAAGTCTACCGGGCTTTCAGAAACGCTACTGTCAGATGCAAGGTCATTCGTTGCGGGACTGAACTGACACCCTGCAAATGCAGCGCAGGCAAAAACTGACGACAAAACTATTGAAAGTGCTTTTTTGTACTTCATAAGCTTCACCCCATTCTCTAAAATCCACATTGGCTGACCGCCGTAACAAAGACAGCGGTCAGCTTTTTTACTAAGGTGGGCGGTTATTCTATTCTTTTTCCTTCACTGGTAAACCACATTTCTTGTTCACCATTGAAAAACCAGACATCATCTACCGTTACATCGGCGTATCTCCAATTATGAGGAACGTATAAGTAACAAACACGTTTAATTTCATACTTATTGTTATCATCTAATTCTGCATAGTATAAAACTTGACCACCATTACTCCTTACTATCATCTCCGTTGCATCTTCCCGTGTCAAGGAATCGAGATAATAATCTGCTATAACGTAGTTTTCACTCTGGGGCACGTAATCCGCTACCTGAATATCACCAATTCTTGCGCAAATGTACTCCCATGTTTCATTATCTGCAACATCGCCATACAATTCTCTTGCATCTCTCAGAATCTGCTTTACATCCTCTAAGGTCAGACGCGGGGCATTCGGGTCAATCACTCCCAATATTACAAAGTATCTGTATCTCATGTTACGATTTGGATCAATTTTGTCCAGCTCAGCAAGCTCTTTTTTCTGTTCATTGGTAAGTATAATCATGCCGCTTGCATCTCTTGGAGGTGATAACTCCCATGGAGCAAGAGAGTGTTCCTCAACACCAGATTCAGCAGACGACTCCTGCGACTCCTGACTTGTTTCACTGCTGTCATCGGACAATTCTACCGGGCTTTCAGAAACGCTACTGTCAGATGCAAGGTCTGTCGTTGCGAGGCTGATCTGGCAGCCTGCAAATGCAGCGCAGGCAAGTGCCACGGACATTATCATTGATATCACTTTTTTATTTTTCATTGTAATACCTCCTCAATGGTTATCCAATAACCAGCCGGAAAATTATATAATGATTCATAATCTGTACCACTCACATCAATATAATACTGACTCCCGGCTGTTAAATAAAACTGCTTGTTTTGTTTTTTATTTGTTACCTCCTTTTGAATCATCGGTCAATCGTAAGTCTTTTGCAACATTTTTTCTCTAATCCCCCTTATAGTAATAAACCGAATGAGCAAAAATCTGCTCACAAACAAATTCTATCACTTATCTTTTGTAATATTATATACCCGTATCTATCCGCTATATTTCTTTTGAAGAATTATAATAGATTTTGTTAAAATATGTTAAAAATATATGTATTTTTTATATAAATTGTAAAACCGCCGCCTGATGCTTTTGGAACATCAGACGGCGGTGCAAAATAATGATTCTGTTGTTTACAGTTCTGTGCAGAAGTGAACCTCTTTGCCTTCAAGAATCAAATTGGTGGTTCTTACGGCACACATCTTGCCGCACATCGAGCAGGTGTGACGCTCTGCAACAGGAGTGGATTCATAATAGGCGCGCGCCTTTTCGGGGTCAATGGCATACTTGAACATTTCTTCCCAGTCGAGCTTATGACGGGCATCTGCCATCTTATTGTCGATATCCCGCGCACCCGGCAGACCGTTGGCAATATCGGCTGCGTGTGCGGCGATTTTTGATGCAATAATGCCTTCCTTAACGTCATTGACATCGGGCAGCCGGAGGTGTTCGGCGGGGGTCACATAGCAAAGGAAGTTTGCTCCCGCTGTGGCAGCAATTGCGCCGCCGATTGCTGAGGTGATATGGTCATAACCCGGAGCAATATCGGTGACAAGGGGTCCGAGTACATAGAACGGCGCACCGTGGCAAAGACGCTTCTGCAGCTTCATATTCGCGGCGATCTCATTCATTGCCATGTGTCCGGGACCTTCAACCATCACCTGAACGTCCTTTTCCCATGCCCTTTTGGTAAGTGCGCCGAGTTCGATCAGCTCACTGATCTGTCCGGCATCGGTGCTGTCGTCAATACAGCCGGGACGCAGTGCATCTCCAAGACTGATCGTAACATCGTATTCGCGGAGAATCTCAAGCACCTCATCATAATGCTCATAGAACGGGTTTTCATTGCCTGTCATTTCCATCCATGCAAACAGCAGTGAACCGCCCCGCGATACAATGTTCATGCGTCGCTTGTCCCTTTTGAGCGCTTCAACAGCGCGGCGGTTGATACCCGCGTGAATCGTCATGAAGTCCACACCCTCTTTGGCGTGTGCTTCTACAACACGCAGAAAATCCTCTGCTTTGATCTCAAGCAGGTCTTTTTCCAGATAGCCGATAGCATCATACATCGGTACTGTACCGATCATAGCGGGTGAATAGTCGATCAACTGCTTACGGAAGGTATTGGTCTTGCCGTAGTTGCTCAGATCCATAATCGCCTCTGCACCGAAAGCAACCGCCATTTTGACCTTTTCCATTTCCAGTTCATAGTCTGCGCGATCGCCCGAAATACCGAGATTGACGTTGATTTTAGTTCTTAATCCGTCACCGATACCCTCTGCGCTGAGCGACTTGTGGTTGATATTGGCGGGGATACACACAGTACCCTTTGCCACAAGCTCCATAAGCTGCTTGACATCTATGTGTTCTTTTTCTGCTACGGTTTCCATTTCTTTTGTAACGGTGCCCTTTTTGGCAGCTTCCATCTGTGTTTTATAATTCATATCAGGTTTCCTTTCACATAAAGCTCATAAAAATGGTTGGTAGGTCCATGTCCCCTGCCCAGCTCGAGAGAATGCTCTATCGCTGTGGTGACATATTTTTTCGCGGCAGCTACGGCAGCTTTCAGTTCTGCGCCCTTAGCAAGCTGCGCCGCTATTGCCGAAGAATAGGTACAACCTGTACCATGGGTATTAGGCGTATCGATGCGCTTACTGCAAAATTCTGTAAAGCTGCTGCCATCATAGAAGATATCCAGTGCATCTCCTGACAGATGCCCGCCCTTGATCAATACACTTTTCGCGCCCATAGAACTGATCAGCTCCGCCGCCCGCTTCATATCATCGGGGGTATGTACGCTGATTCCGGTAATAGCCTCTGTTTCCGGAATATTCGGCGTGAGCACCGTTGCCAGCGGAATAATACGGCGAATCAGCGTATCAAGCGCGTCCTGTTCCATCAGGGCATGACCACCTTTGGCAACCATAACGGGGTCAATGACAACATGGCGCGGCTGATACCGGTTCAGCTTATCGGCAACGATATTCATGCGGTCACAGTCTGAGAGCATACCCACCTTAACGGCATCTACCCTTATATCCTCAAACACGGCATCGATCTGGTCTGCGATCACATTTGTAGATATATTCTCTACCGAAATGACCCGCGAAGTGTTTTCTGCAACCACAGAGGTCACCACGCTCATTCCGAACACACCGTTTGCCGAAAAGGTTTTGAGGTCTGCCTGTATACCTGCGCCGCCGCTGCAATCCGACCCGGCAATAGTCAATGCTGTTTTCAGCTTCACGATTTTACCTCCTCCACTTTTACACATATCCTAACGTTCTAATACTACACGAAATCCCCCCAAAAGTCAAGCACAGCAGCAGCGCAACGGCGCTGCACCCGTGTTCGCGTTGTCGCTCAGCAACATAGAGAAGTCCCCTCTGCTGATAAGTTGAATAGCTTCATCTGACCTATGCTGCTATACAACCGAGCTATCGCTCTTGATTCGAGAGATTGGTGCTATGCCGCGCCGCTGACAACAGTGGTCTGTTGATATTGAGCGTTGGGAGCACATCGGGTACTTTGGTATCCTGCCTGAATATTCCGCATATTCTAACGGCATGATTATACACGAATCGTCACAAACGCAAAGCCCTTGTTTGCGGCTTCCCGGGGAATCATACGTGCAGCTTTTTGGAAGTGTTATCCCAATGGTTTTCTATATGAACCAACGAGCGATTACTCATACATACGCTCTGTACCAACCCCACCCCCAGATACAAACACGCCGCCGATGACCCGCCGGCACTGAAAAACGGCAGTGTAATGCCGATAACCGGAAGCAAACCAAGCACCATACCCAGATTGACTATAGTCTGTATCATGAGAATGGACGCAAATCCCATACAAATATTTTTGCCGAGAGCGTCCTGCGATTTTGCGGCATTTCTCATAATACGGAGAATCAGCAGCACAAACAACAGCAAGATCACAACACACCCCACAAATCCCAGTTCTTCACCCGCTACGGTGAAAATAAAATCGTTCTCCTGATATGGCACGACCTCCCGCGCTACCCTTGAGCCTTGAAAATATCCCTTTCCGAACAAGCCCCCTGACGCGATCGACACCTTTCCCTGATACTGCTGCCAGCCATAGGTTTGCAGCATGGAATCATCAGCACGGAGCAATACCCGCAGACGGTTTTTCTGGTCATCGTTGAATACCACTGTCCACAGCAGCGGCACAGCGGCGGCGGCAGCTATTGCAAGTATGACAAAATACCGGAGCTGTACCCCCGCCGCAAAACACATCACAACAAACATCAGCGCAAATACCAGTGCTGCGCCGTCATCGCCCTGCAAATGTATCAATCCGACCGGTACAGCAGCATGAAGCACTAACGTACAAACACCCCAAAAGCTTTTCAGCATCTGCTTATCCTCCAACACAGCAAGATGCCTTGAGAACGTCACAATAAAACATATTTTCGTCAATTCCGACGGCTGAAAGGTCATTCCTCCCGGCAGCCGTATCCACCCTACATCATCAGTACCACTGACCTGTATGCCAAAGAGAAAGACCGCCGCTGTCAGCACCAGCGCAAGTCCCGCCGCCAACCACCAAAGACCTGCAATCAGATGATAGTCTATCATAGATATTACAACTGCCGCCGCATATCCGATACATACAGCGATCAACTGTGTTCGCAGAAAGTTGACATTGCCTGCCCTCTGCTGGCTTGCAATCAGGCAGCAGCCGTAAATCGACGCAAGTATTGTCAGAACCCAGAATAATATATCTGTGCGTTTGATATAATCGGCAACGCTGTTCCCGAAGTTTTTTACCATGCTCTTCCCTTTCTTTCTTCAAAATGCTGTCAAAAATTATACCACCCGCCCCATGTTGAAAAAGAAAGCTTTGTGCAGGATTACAATGCAGAATGTGTAAACACTGTATGAACAACTATCCGAGCTTTCCTTTATCCTAATATGGCAAGAAGACACCGACCTCTATAGGTCGGTGATGAATTGCCAGTCAGCCGCAAGGCTGACTTTTTTGTTGACT
>CACYDW010000059.1 GCA_902773325.1 uncultured Ruminococcus sp. | reverse complement strand
GCTATCAAGCGTCTGGGCGAGAACGTAAAGGCATTCAATATGGACTTTACGGCTGACCTCACCATTATCGAAGAAGCTAACGAGCTTGTTGACAGAATCAAGAACGGCAAGACCCTGCCGATGTTTACTTCCTGCTGCCCTGCATGGGTCAAGTTCGTTGAGCATTACTATCCCGAGTTTATTCCGAATCTGTCCACCTGCAAGTCACCTCAGGCAATGTTTGGTGCAGTTCTCAAGGGCTATTACTGCGAGAAGAACGGCATTGATCCCAAGGATGTATTTGTTGTCAGCGTTATTCCCTGTACAGCAAAGAAATTCGAGGCTACCAGAGAGCAGCTTCGTTCCGAACCGGAGTATGATGATGTAGACGTAGCACTCACAACCAGAGAGCTTGCACGTATGATCAAGAGAGCAGGCATTGACTTTGCCGCACTGGAGGAAGAGGACTTTGACGCTCCCTTCAACAAGGCAACAGGCGGTGGCGCGATCTTCGGTGCAACCGGCGGCGTACTGGAGGCAGCTCTCAGAACTGCTGCAAGAATCCTTGACGGCAGCTTCGAGAAGGTAGACTTTGAAGAGGTTCGCGGACCCGAAGAAATCCGTATTGCTACCTACAATGTAGCAGGTGTGGAAGTAAAGGTTGCTGTTACCTCCGGTCTTGGCAATGCAAGAAAGATGCTTGAGAAAATCAAGAGCGGCGAGCTTGACGTTCAGATGATGGAAGTCATGTCATGTCCGGGCGGCTGTATCAACGGCGGCGGACAGCCCACCAGAAGCGATTCCGTAAGCAACTATGTTGATTACAAGGCACTTCGTTCCAAGGCTCTTTATGATTATGACCGCAACGCAGAGTTCAGAGTATGTGATGACAGCCCCGTTATCAAGATGATCTATGATGAGTACTTTGAAACACCCGGCGGACATAAGTCACACAAATATCTCCATACCTCCTATGTTGAGAGAGGCAAGTATTACAAATAATTTCAATTCAGCAGTGCTGGATTGAAACATAACAACAGGCCGAAGGACTGGTTTATCCCGTCCTTCGGTCTGTTTTCTTGTGTACGGTCAAAAAAAGCTGCGGTACAGTAAAGTACCGCAGCCGGATTGCCTCTGCCTGATAGTATTATCTTCTTACAGAAATATCCTTGCCGTTCAGATAATCCTTTAATTCACCAATGGAAATTTCTCCGAAATGGAACAGTGACGCAGCCAGCACGGCATCGGCTTTCCCGACTGTAAACGCATCATAGAAATGCTCCAGCTTGCCTGCGCCGCCCGATGCGATCACAGGGATACCGACATTTTCAGAAACGGTTCTCGTCAGCTCCAGATCATAACCGTTTTTTACACCGTCGCAATCCATACTTGTGAGGAGGATTTCTCCCGCACCGCGCTGTTCTGCCTCAATAGCCCATTTGACAGCATCTTTTCCGGTGTTGATACGTCCGCCGTTGATAAACACGTCCCAGCCGCTGCCGTCATCGCGCCGTTTCGCGTCAATTGCCGTGACAACACACTGGCTGCCGAATTTATAGGCTGCTTCATTGATGATTTCCGGACGTTTCAGTGCCGCAGAATTGACAGATACCTTATCGGCACCTGCTCTGAGAATAGCGGTAAAGTCCTCAACCGTCCGCATACCGCCGCCAACGGTAAAGGGGATAAATACGCTGTCGGCAACTGCTCTGACAATATCCACCATGATGCTTCTGGCATCGCTTGAAGCGGTGATATCCAGCAGTACCAGCTCGTCCGCGCCTTCCTTGTCATATATTTTCGCACATTCGACCGGGTCGCCTGCATCTCTGAGGTTGACAAAGCTTGTGCCCTTCACGACCCTTCCGTCCTTCACATCAAGGCAGGGAATAATTCTCTTTGCATACATGGTTCAGACTCTCCTTGTAATATCAATAAAATTCTGCAGTATTTTCAGTCCGAGCGTGCCGCTTTTTTCAGGGTGGAACTGCGTCGCAAATATATTTCCGGAGCTTACCGAAGCATCGATCATAACACCGTACTCTGTTTGTGAAGAAACAATGTCAGGGTCTGCCGCTTTCAGATAGTAAGAATGTACGAAGTAAACATAGGGATTTTCGTCAATATCCTTGAAAAGATCGTCATGCTTTCTGATGTGGAGGGAGTTCCAGCCCATGTGCGGAATTTTCAGCTCTCCGTTGTTGTTGGGAATCTTAGTAATACTTCCCTTGAGTACGCCAAGTCCCTTTGCGCCGGGACTTTCGTCACTGCCCTCAAAGAGAAGCTGCAAGCCCAGACAAATGCCTAACAGCGGTTTTCCGCTGTCAATATAGGCAAGCACCGCCTCCGTTGCACCGGAATTGTTCATGCAGTCCATAGCGTCAGCGAACGAGCCTACTCCGGGGAGAATAGCACCGTCTGCTTTCAGCAGTTCCTCCTTGTTATTTGTAATAATGGTATCGCAGTCGATATAATGCAGAGCTTTGACAACGCTTTGCAGATTACCGGCACCATAATCAATAATAGCGATCATATTATTCATCTCATTTCTGTTTTTGGCGCATTTATACACCTTATTATAACTCATTTTACCATATAGTCCGATAATTAGCAAGCCAATGCCATCAGAAGTCCGTACCAAAATTCGGAAAAACCGGTTCTGCGGGATTTCGTATACAAAAAACCCGGAATTTATACGCTGATAGAATTCCGGGTTTTCACAAATATATTATTGAAGTGCTTCAATAGCAGCTTTGAGCATGGTTATTTTTTCTGCAAATTTAGCTGCATTTGCTCTGACCTCGGCAACAACCTTTTCGGGAGCCTTTGCCATAAAGCCCTGATTGCTGAGCTTCTTTTCGTTGAACGCAAGCTCTTTTTCGGCGGTTTCAAGCTCTTTGGCAAGACGCTTCATTTCAGCTTCCTTGTCAACAAGCTCGTCCATCGGAATATAGATCTTCGCGTCTGCTGTAATGATGGTGACCGCACCGTCAATATCAAAGCTGTCTGCCACCGTTACCTCGCTTGCACTTGCAAGACGGGAGAAGAAGATGCTGCCTTTTTCAAAAGCGGCGATCTCCTTAGCAGCGATATAGACCTTTGCTTTCTTTGACGGCGGAACGTTCATTTCTGTTCTGCGGTTGCGTATCGCCTTAACAGCGTCCATGATCATGTTCATTTCTCTTGCAGCCTCGGGGAAGTTGTGTTCTTCGGTATATTCCGGATACTTCTGCAGCATGATGGTTTCGCCCTCATGCGGGAAGGACTGCCAGATTTCTTCGGTGATAAACGGCATAAAGGGGTGCAGCAGCTTGAGGGATTCCATGATAACATAAAGGAGTACCTGCCGCGCGTTTTGAGCAGATGCGTCATCAGACTGCAATCTTGCCTTTGTAAGTTCAATATACCAGTCACACAGGCAATCCCAGATGAAGTCATAAAGCTTCTGAACGGCAATTCCCAGTTCATACTTTTCGAGGTTTTCGGTAACCTCTTTCGTGACTGTGTTCAATTCGGAAATGATCCATTTGTCCTCGGCAGCAAGCTCGGCGGGCAGTTCACTCTTTACATCATGGTCGTCTATGTTCATGTGAATAAACCGTGAAGCATTCCAGAGCTTGTTGGCAAAGTTGCGGCTTGCGGTAACCTTTTTCTCCGAATAGCGCATATCGTTGCCGGGCGCATTGCCTGTAACCAGTGTAAAGCGCAGGGCATCTGCACCAAACTGACTGATGACCTCCAGCGGGTCGATACCGTTTCCGAGGGATTTGCTCATTTTTCTGCCCAGCTCGTCACGAACCAGTCCGTGAATCAGAACCGTATCAAACGGAGCCTTTCCGGTATGCTCAATACCGCTGAACATCATTCTCATGACCCAGAACGGAATGATATCATAGCCCGTAACCAAAACGCTGGTGGGATAGAAGTAATCCATTTCGGGAGTTTTGTCAGGCCAGCCAAGCGTGCTGAACGGCCAGAGGGCAGAGGAAAACCATGTGTCGAGGGTATCGGGATCCTGACGCATTTTTTTGCCGCACTTCGGACAAACTGCTTCGCTTTCTTTAGTAACCGTGATCTCGCCGCAGTCATCACAGTAGAATGCAGGAATCTGATGACCCCACCAGAGCTGACGGGAAATGCACCAGTCGCGGATATTTTCAAGCCAGTGGAAGTAAGTCTTTTCAAAATGAGTGGGAACAAATCTCGTTTCGTTGTTCTTGACAGCATCAATTGCAGGACCTGCGAGGGGCTTCATTTTTACGAACCACTGCTTTGATACTCTCGGTTCAACGGTCGTAGAGCAGCGGTAGCAGGTGCCTACGTTGTGGGTGTAGTCCTCTATTTTGACGAGTGCACCCTCTGCTTCAAGGTCTTTTACGATAGCTTTTCTTGCCGCATATCTGTCCATGCCGGCATATTGCGGATAATCCTCCGTGATCTTTGCATCGTCAGTCATGACATTGATCACAGGCAGATGATGACGCAGACCAACCTCAAAGTCGTTGGGGTCGTGAGCGGGTGTGATTTTAACTACACCGGTACCGAAATCCATTTCAACATAGTCATCGGCAATGATCGGAATCTCACGGTGTACGATGGGGAGAATCAGGGTTTTGCCTACCATATCCTGATAGCGTTCATCTTTGGGATTTACAGCAACGGCAGTATCACCGAGCAGTGTTTCGGGACGGGTCGTTGCGAGCTGGATATAGCCGCTGCCATCGGCGAGCGGATAGCGAAGATGCCAGAAATGGCCTGCCTGCTCCTCATACTCCACCTCGGCATCGGAGATGGACGTCAGACAGGTGGGACACCAGTTGATAATACGTTCGCCCCTGTAAATGAGTCCTTTATTATAGAGCTTGACAAAAACATCTTTAACAGCCTTGCTGCAGCCCTCGTCCATTGTGAAGCGTTCACGTTCCCAATCGGGAGAAGAACCCATTTTGCGAAGCTGTCTGACGATCCTGCCGCCGTATTCCTTTTTCCAGTCCCACGCTCTTTCGAGGAATTTTTCTCTGCCGATATCCTCTTTGGTAATGCCTTCTTTTTTCATAGCCTCAACGATCTTGGCCTCTGTGGCGATAGAGGCATGATCGGTACCGGGCAGCCATAAAGCGCTATAACCCTGCATTCTTTTGAAACGAATCAGAATATCCTGCAAGGTATTGTCGAGGGCATGACCCATGTGAAGCTGTCCTGTAATGTTGGGGGGCGGCATCATGATGGTATAGGGCTTTTTATTTTGATCGACCTCGGCATGAAAGTAACCGTTTGATTCCCAGAACTGATAGATTCTGTCCTCAAACTCACCGGGATTATATGCCTTTGCGAGTTCCTTTGACATAGAAAAACCTCCAGATAATTAGATAATTCAATCGAATATATATTATCCCACTTTCTGCGGATTTTGTCAACAAATACAAAATAAAAAAACAGTGTATTCCTCTAGTACTTATTTTTACTTCACATAAAATACTATAGTAAACGACATTATTTTTTATGCTTTGATCAATCATCGGCTGACTGTGGGGGCTTTCCGGTCGCCCCACACCTCTTCGGATATCACTCTAAGTAAGAATATTTTTGTCGCCCACTATCAATTATCCGGAATTATTATGATAGGGCAGGCATTTTGCGTTTCAGGGAAGAATAATTCTTTTTATTTCCGGTAGGGAATTATAATACAGATATTCTGTGATACAATCTGATGCAGAAAAGGTATGGGCCATTAGCTCAGCTGGGAGAGCGCCAGGTTCGCAATCTGGAGGTCAGGGGTTCGATCCCCCTATGGTCCAGAAGCAAAAATCCTGTCACATTAGTGGCAGGATTTTTGCTTCTGTATTATTCATTTTTATAGTAAACGACATTATTTTTTATACTTTCATAAATAATAGGCTGACTGTGGGGGCTTTCCGGTCGCCCCCACACCCCTTCGG
>CACYDW010000058.1 GCA_902773325.1 uncultured Ruminococcus sp. | reverse complement strand
GCTTTATATCCGGGAGAGTTCCAGAGCGGTCAAATGGGGCAGACTGTAAATCTGTTGCTTCGGCTTCGGTGGTTCGAATCCACCCTCTCCCACTTTTGAAAAGGTCGCTTAAGTCTGTTTAGGCGGCTTTTTTGTTGTATTCGTTTTGAAGTGCGAATCGGAACGGTTTGTAAACATACACAGATGTACTGATGGAGGTCTGAGATGGATAAGAGTATGATTTTTAATATCTGGCTGCAGGAGTGCCTCGGATACACCGGATTTGATCTTGATGCTGTTCTGGAAAAATTCGGCAGCGCCGAACAGATTTTCCTGTCAAGAGAGGCGGATTTTCATCATGCAGGGTGTTTTACATCAGGGCAGATCGGCAAACTTTATCAGAAAAATCTTGATAAAGCCAAACATATTTACGAACAGTCCAGATTATTGGGATATCAGCTTACGGCGTTTGACGATGAGGAATATCCGGATAAGCTGAGAACACTGTCCTTTCGACCGATCGTACTATATACCAAAGGGAAGCTGCCGCCGTCTGATATGCCTGCTGTGGCACTGGTCGGTACCAGACGTGCGTCCGTGTCGGGAGAACGGGCTGCGTTTGACCTTGGATATCATCTTGCCCGCAGCGGTGTGGCGGTAGTGAGCGGCGGCGCGATGGGCATCGATAAAAGTGCACATAAAGGGGCACTGCAGGCAAACGGAACAACGATTTGCGTGATGGGGTGCGGAATCAATGCGGATTATCTCAGGTCACTCAGAAAAATGCGTGAGATGATCGCACAAACAGGTGCACTGGTATCGGAATATCCGCCCGATTACGAACCTGCCAGATATACCTTCCCAAAACGAAACAGAATTATTTCGGCACTGTCGGACGGTGTGGTTGTGGTAGAAGCCGGAACGGGAAGCGGTTCCCTGATCACGGCAAAATATGCTGTAGAACAGCACAAGCGGTTATTTGCTGTGAAAGCGAATACGGCACATACGGTTTCTTCGGGAACAGAGGAGCTGCTTGCGGGCGGGGCAATGGCTGTGAGCACCTATATGGATGTTCTGAATGTGATGCAAAATAGACAGATGCAGGGCGGTCGTGAAGGTATGTCCATTACACCCGAGATAATAGACGATCTCCGGAAAAACAGTCCGGAGAAACATCAAAAGAAATCCGTATCTGCCCCTAAGAGAGGACGCAGAAAAACGGAGCGGGAGATCACTGCACCGGAAAAGCATACCGCGCGCGCATCTGCTCCGGCTGTTGCTGAAAAACGTCAGATGAAGCCCTTATCTGCTCCAACAAGCCCTGCTGCGGCGGAAAATGCCGACATCGGCGGAAAAATATCAGATGAATTTTTGAAAAAAGAGTTGACAGAACAAGCCTATGCGGTGTATCATACTTTGACAGGGGATTCAATGATGGCAGATGAGCTGAAGCTGCGTCTGCATATAGACATCAATGAGCTGCTCAATGCCCTTGCCGAACTGGTCGTAGAGGGATATGTGGAGGAGCTTCCCGGCGGTGTTTACCGGGCGGTTCTCTGAAATGCTGCTTTTACGTGCGGCAGATATAACAGCATGAGAAAATCACCTGATCCATTCATGCGACCCGGTAATTCTATACGAACGTAATAAATACGTAATGTCAGAGTAAGTATCATAATGTCGTTTACTATACATTATAATATTATAGTAAACGACATCAGTTATTACCCTCTTATAAAAAAGCAGCGCAAGGCAATGCGTCTGACAGGCAATGCGGCGGGAAAAGTCAGTGCGGATCGCACCACTTGCGGGGGTTTGGACAAAACCCCAATCATGAAATTGGCGGAGGAAAAGAAATGTCTAAGCTTGTAATAGTAGAGTCGCCCGCAAAGGCAAAAACAATCAAAAAGTATCTCGGAACGGGTTATGAGGTTGTTGCTTCTATGGGGCATATACGGGATCTGAATCCGAACAGGCTGAGTGTTGATATCAAAAAGAAGTTTGCACCCAAGTATGAGATCATCAAAGGTAAGGAAAAGTTAGCGGATGACCTTGTAAAGCTTGCAGGCAAGAGTGATTATGTGTATCTTGCCACCGACCCCGACCGTGAGGGAGAAGCGATCTCATGGCATCTTGCTTATCTGCTGAATCTTGACCTGAACGATACCAATCGTGTGACCTTCAATGAGATCACCAAAAAGGGTGTTACAGACGGTATGGCTGCGCCCCGCAAAATTGATATTGATCTGGTAGATGCACAGCAGGCAAGACGTATCCTTGACCGTCTGGTGGGCTATAAGCTTAGTCCGTTTCTTTCACAGAAGATTCGCAAGGGGCTTTCTGCGGGCAGAGTGCAGTCGGTTGCGGTCAAGATCATTATGGACAGAGAACGCAAGATCAGAGCCTTCAAGCCGGAGGAATACTGGAGCATAGACGCAAAATTCATTCCGAAGGGCAGCCGCAGGGTCTTTCCGGCTCAGTTCTATGGAGATGCAGGCGGAAAGATCGATATCAGAAGCAGCGAACAGGCACAGTCCATTCTGAATGCACTGGCAGATACGCAGCCCTTTGTGGAAAAGCTCAGACACGGCACGAGAAAACGTCAGCCTGCACCGCCCTTTATTACCTCGACTCTCCAGCAGGAGGCTTCCCGCAAGCTCGGCTTTCAGTCGAAGAGAACCATGAAGGTCGCGCAGGAACTGTATGAGGGCATCGATATTCAGGGAATGGGAGCTGTGGGTCTGATCACCTATATGAGAACGGACTCGCTGCGGCTTTCGGAGGACGCACTGCAAGCAGCAGAGGAATATATCAGGAATAAATGGGGCGAAAAGTATCTTCCCGCATCGGGACACAGACACTTCAAGTCCCGCTCCAATGCACAGGACGGTCATGAAGCGATACGTCCCACAACTGTGGATCTTGAGCCGTCAAGCATCAAGCAGAGCCTGACAAGCGATCAGTACAAGCTCTATAAGCTCATCTGGGAGCGTTTTATCGCCTGCCAGATGGCAGAATGTATCCACAAAACCACACAGGCGGATATCAATGCGTCCGGCTATATCTTCAAGGCATCCGGCTATAAGGTGGACTTTGACGGCTATACGGTGCTTTATGTGGAGGGTAGCGATAATAACGATGAAGAAAAGGAATCGGAGCTGCCGCCGCTTGAAAAGGATATGCCGCTCAAGGTCAAGGAAATTCAGCCGAATCAGCATTTTACGCAGCCGCCGGCACGTTTTACCGAGGCATCGCTTATCAAGGCACTGGAGGAAAACGGCATCGGCAGACCTTCGACCTATGCCGCAACGATTTCCACCATAACGTCAAGAGAATATGTAAAGCGAGAAAATAAAACGCTGTTTCCCACGGAATTGGGAGAGGTTACCAACAAGCTGATGGAGGAGCGTTTCCCGAAAATCGTCAACGTGAAGTTTACCGCCCAGATGGAGCAGAATCTTGACACCGTAGAGGAAGGTAAATACGGCTGGGTAGAGCTGCTGACGGATTTTTACGGCGATTTTGAAGCCACCCTCAAGCAGGCAAAGGAGGATATGAAGGGCGTCAAGATCGAGTTGGAGGAGGATAAGACCGATCTGGTCTGCGATAAATGCGGCAAGCCGATGGTAGTCAAATTCGGACGCTACGGCAAGTTTATTGCCTGTTCGGGCTATCCTGACTGCAAGAATATTGTCAAGCTTGTCAATGTTGTAAGCGGCATTGCCTGCCCGAAATGCGGCGGCGATGTGATCGTGAGAAAAACCAAGCGCGGCAGAGAGTTTTTTGGCTGTATGAATTATCCGGACTGCAATTTCATTTCATGGTATCAGCCAACATCGGAACAATGTCCGCAATGCGGCGGGGTACTCTTTAAGAAAAAGGGCAAAAAGCCCCTTTTGTTCTGTCCGGCGGAGGGCTGCGGCTATGCGGCGGACGATGAACAGAATGAAGCACCGGAGATCAGACAGGTTGTTGTGCCGCAGAAATCCGAATCCGGCGGTGTGAAAGCAGATACGGCTGCTTCTGCTGCCGAATAATAGATTATCCCTGTGTACAGAGCTATCATGTACACAGGGTGTTTTTTCATCAGTCTTTATAGTGAAATTTTATCAGCTATGGATAATTCTTGTTGACTTTAGAAAAAATTGGTATATAATCAAATGTAATGGGTGTACAATAATACCATTTTTTATTATATTTAAGGAGGAAAAATGATGAGTTATAACAGAAAATCGAAGCTTCTGGGCAAAACACTTGCACTGATGCTCGCAGCAAGTCTGATTACCTCGGCATATTCTCTCGGCGCTTCCGCAGCGTATGATGATGACTATTATGAGGATGATGGTTATTATGACGAGGATTTCAACCTTGCTGATCATACGCTCGGTGTTACCGGCGGCTTTAATGACTGGGGCGGGGACTACTCCGATTATGTTATGACAGATGCTGACGGCGACGGCATTTATACGGTTTCCATCAGCAACCTTGAGGCAGGTTATTATGAATACAAGGTTCGCGCAGATGAGGAATGGGATTATAGCTGGGGCGAATATGAGGACTACCGTGAAGGCACCTTTGGCAGCCAGACAAACTGCAGCATTACGATCGAGGACGGCGATGTGCTGAACGTATCGATCGATACCAACGGCAACATGAATAACTGGACAGTTGTCGGTACCGTTGAGGGTGTTACCAGAGGTGTAACGGACGATGGCTTTTCGTACCTTGAAAGAGAGGACAGCGTGACGATCAACGGCTATAACGGTACTTCTCTGAATGTAACGGTTCCTTCCACCATCCATAACAAGCCTGTTACGGTCGTATCTGCCACCACCTTCCGCTACTCCAATGTCAGGAGCGTTGTATGGCCTGCCAGTGCTACGGCGATTCCGTCCTATGCGTTCAACAACTGTGAACATCTGGAGTCTGTGACGCTTCCCTCGGCTCTTGAGTCCATAGGCTATTCTGCATTCTCAGACTGTTCCGCTCTTACAGCTATTAAGCTTCCCGACACCGTAGAGGATATCGGGACATACGCTTTTAGTGGCTGCTCGGCTCTTGCAAGTGTCAATATTTCCAAGGGTATGACAGAAATAAGCGAAGGTACTTTCTTGGGATGCTCCAGCCTGAAAACGATCTCTATTTTGGGAAATATCGAGTATGTGGACGATGATGCATTTTACGGCTGCACCTCATTGCAGACCGTCAACATCGGAAAAGGTCTTTCCTCATTATCTTCATCGGCACTTAATGAATGTCCTTCGCTCTCAGCTATTTATGTCAATACCGCAAACAGCTACTATGCTTCATCGGGCGGCATCCTCTTTAATAAGGACAAGACTGAACTGATCAGATACCCTGTTGCCAAGTCCGGTACAGAGTACGCGATTCCCAATACTGTTACAAAGATCCGTTCTTCTGCTTTCCGAGGAAATCAGAACTTGACATCTGTGACGATCCCCGGCAGTGTCAAGGAAATAGGATACAGCGCATTTTACGGATGTACTGCTCTGCAAACCATGACAATTCCCGCCAGCGTTACATGGCTCGGCGGATATGCATTCAGCGGCTGTACCGCATTGACTTCCGTGACCATCGGCAAGGGTGTACCTTCGATAGAATATGATACGTTCTACGGCTGCACAGCCCTTACCTCTGTTACCATTGGCAAGGGTGTTACCAGTATCGGTGACAACGCCTTCGATAGCTGTACTTCCCTTACCTCCTTCACGCTTCCGGATAACGTGAAGGAAGTGGATTATGCTCCCTTCGCAAACTGCACAAGCCTGAAGAGCTTTTCAACCGGTAATGGTCTGACTAATCTTCCGGAGTCCATGTTTAGTGGCTGTGAAGCACTGGAAACCGTTGCGCTCGGTGATAATGTCAAGACGATAGACGGTGGTGCTTTTTATGACTGCAATGCGCGTTCGGGCTTTACGGTAAGCAGCAACAACAGCTATTTCTCAGCAGTGGACGGTGTACTCTTCAATAAAAACAAAACCGCTCTGGTTTCATATCCTAAGGGTAAGACAGCCACAAAATATACCGTTCCGTCTACGGTTGTGGAACTGTATGCCAATGCCTTTAATCATTGTAATAATCTGACAACTGTTGTTGTTCCTGACAATGTTAAAAAGATCGGCGGATATGCTTTCAGCAATTGCTATCAATTAAAAACTGCCAAGCTGCCCAAGCAGGTGGATGACATGGGAGATGGTGTTTTCCGCTATTGTGAAGCTTTGACAAGCGTCACACTGCCCGAGAATCTGACGAGCATTCCGGACTATACGTTCGTAAATTGTTCTGCTCTTAAAACTGTATCCCTTCCGGCTTCTCTCAAATCGATAGGGGAATGTGCATTCGGAAGCTGCAGCTGTCTGGAGCAGATCATTCTCCCTGATGGAGTTGAGTCGATCAGCTCTGAGAGCTTTGAATACTGCGGACGTCTTAACATGATCGTTATTCCCCAGAGCGTGACAAGTATAGGCGGCTGGTCTTTCTATGACTGCTATGCACTGGTTATATATGGTGTTTCAGGCAGCTATGCAGAGGAATACGCTGATAACTGCGGCTACCGGTTTGAAGAATATGAAGCATTGGAGAACTTTACCTTTGCTTATTCCGATAAGGTCGTTCTCGGTGAAACGGTCAAGCTCAGAGGTCTGAGTGAAGGCGGCATTGGCAAAAAGCAATATGCTTTCTACTATAAGAAAACCTCTGATACCGCATGGAAAACCATTTCCGGCTTCAGCACCACCAAAACAGTCTCCTTTACCCCCGACAAGGTCGGTACATACGATGTATGCGTAAAGGTACAGGACAGCCTTGGCACAGTTGCTAAGAAGTACCTTACCATTGAGGTCTATTCTACTCTGGAAAACACCTCGACTGTCAGCAAGAATATCGTTGATGTCAATGCGGCCGTAACGCTCAAGGGCAGTGCAACCGGCGGCACAGGCTACTATCAGTACGCATATTACTGGAAGAAGGCTTCCGACAGTTCATGGAAAACCATCAGCGGCATGACAAGCGTGACCTCCAAGACCTTCAAGGCTTCTGAAGCAGGTCTTTATGATATCTGCATCAAGGTACAGGATAGTCTGGGCACCGTCACCAAAAAATATCTGACCGTTAATGTAGGCGGTGTGTTCGCAAATGTATCCACCGTATCCAGTAATGAGATCAAGCTGGGCGAGAGCGTTACCGTGAACGCAGCAGCACAGGGCGGCAGCGGCAGCTATCAGTACGCTGTTTTCTATAAGAAAACATCTGATTCAAGCTGGACAACCAAGCAAGCCTACTCTGCAAACAGCACAGTTACCATCAAGCCCGGCAAGGCAACAACCTACGATATCTGTGTAAAGGCTAAGGACTCTGAAAATCACGAAGCAAAGACATACTTTACCGTAACAGTTAAAACAGCCTGATCAATCAACAGAGCCGCATCGGATTCCCTCGGGAGTGCCGGTGCGGCTCCCGATCATTTATAGCAGGCGACAAAAATATTCTTACTTAGGAACTGTTCATCAATAACGTTTCATTTCTGCTGGTCTGATTTGCCCTGTACTGCGTTGCACTCCCTTGAAATACAGCAGTATTCCTGCGGTCGTGCGCCTTGTACAGTGCAAGTTATCCTAAGCATCAATTGAAAATTTATTTCTTCACAGTTCCTTAGAGTGATGTCCGAAGGGGTGTGAGGGCGACCGGAAAGCCCCCACAGTCAGCCTACGATTTATCAAATATATATAGAAAGATAAGAAAATATAAGAAAATATCATGAAAAAACTTTACAAAAATATCATGAAAAAAATCCGGCAGTCTATTGACTTTTCGCACGGAATTGTGTAAAATAATGATTGTCATTTGAATACACGGAGACGTATCGAAGTGGTCATAACGGGGCGCACTCGAAATGCGTTAGCCCTTTACCGGGCTCGAGGGTTCGAATCCCTCCGTCTC
>CACYDW010000057.1 GCA_902773325.1 uncultured Ruminococcus sp. | reverse complement strand
GGCGCCAGCCAAGCGGCGTCTTCCGCCTCGCTCTGCGAAATTTTCCGCTCAAATCTTTTTCGCCCTGTCTATCCGATATTAGTATAAAAAATATCCGCACACAGAACAGCATCTGTATGCGGATATTTTTTATCTCAAATCAAAAGGTTTTCGTATTATACGGGGTGAACCTTGTTTTTCAGGTCGGCATCGGGATTGATACCGAGCTTTGCATCACGGCGCGCCTTGAAGAACTTCGGCGCAACCTCCGGGAACTGTGCATAGGTAAGAACGTCCTCCTCCTGTTCGATCCATTCCGGAATCTTTGCACGCAGCGATTCCAGCTCAGGCTCCAGAAGATCTGCGGGACGGCAGTCGATGGGCTTTTGGTCGCCGATGATCTTTTTGCGGAATTTCGGGTCAATGGGCACGGGTGTGGTACCATACTTGCCCGCAACAAGATCCTTGAACTGACCGTTGCACATCTTATAGCGTTCGCCGAGAATCACGTTGAGTGCTGCCTGTGTGCCAACGATCTGTGAGGTCGGCGTTACCAAAGGCGGATATCCAGCTTCCTCACGCACACGCGGCACTTCCTCGAGCACCTCTGTGAGCTTGTCGCTCTTGCCGGCGTCCTTGAGCTGCTTGAGCAGGTTGGAAAGCATACCGCCCGGCACCTGATAGATCAGTGCCTTGGCATCGGCTGCCAGCATTTTGGGGTCAAGCAGTCCGCTGGCAATGTATTTTTCACGCAGCTTCATGAAATATTCCCTGATTTCGGAGAGCTTCACAAGGTCAATGCCGGTATCGTAATCCGTGCCCCGCAAAGCGGCAACCATCGACTCTGTGGGAGCGTGTGAGGTACCGTTTGCAAGCGGCGACATGGCTGTATCAATCCTGTCACAGCCCGCTTCGATCGCCTTGAGCAGACACATGGACGCAAGTCCGGAGGTATAATGCGTGTGAAGCTGCACGGGAATCTTTACCGCACCCTTGATGGCTTTGACAAGCTCTTCGGTATAATACGGTGTGAGCAGCGCCGCCATATCCTTGATACAGATCGAATCTGCTCCTGCTTCTTCAATCTTCTTGGCATAATTGACGTAGTATTCCGTTGTGAAAACAGGACCGGTCGTATAGCTGATGGCAACCTGTGCTTCTACATTGGGATTTTCCTTTTTTGCCTTCTGAGCAGCATTGATCGCCGTCTGAAGATTCTTGATATCATTGAGAGCATCAAAAATCCTGATAACATCTATACCATTGGCAACAGAGCGCTCTACAAAGTATTCGAGAACATCATCGGCATAGTGACGGTAGCCGAGCATATTCTGTCCTCTGAACAGCATCTGGAGTTTTGTTTTGGGACAGCTTTTGCGGATCGCGCGCAGTCTTTCCCACGGGTCTTCATTCAGAAAACGAATGCAGGAATCAAAGGTCGCACCGCCCCAGCATTCCAGCGAATAAAAGCCGATCTCATCAAGCTGCGGCAGAATCGGCAGCATATCGCTCAGCGGCATTCTGGTTGCAATGAGTGACTGATGTGCGTCACGAAGCACCGTTTCCGTAATCTGTATTTTCTTTGCCATTTGTTTTCTCCTTTCACCGCCTTATGCGATGGTCACAAGCACAGCACCTGTATCAACAGACTCGCCCTTATTGACAGCTACGGACGTTACCGTACCGTCCTTGGCGGCCTTGATCTCGTTTTCCATCTTCATTGCCTCTAAGATTACCAGCACATCACCTGTTTTGACAGACTGACCTGCCTTGACAAGAATGTTGAGGATCGTTCCGGGCATCGGCGACTTGACAGGCTCGCCCGAAGCGGCTGCGGGTGCGGCCTTGGGAGCGGCTGCCTTGGGTGCTGCCTTGGGAGCAGCGGCAGGTGCGGCTGCGGGTGCAGAACCGTCTGCTTCTTCCACCTGTACGTCATATACAACACCGTTTACGGTAATTTTCAGATTCTTCATAGCTTCTTATCCTTTCTGCTGAGCCGTCTTGCTGTGCGTCCATAAGAGAACTCCGATCAGCAAGCACACTGCCCTTAGTTATACGCATCTTTATTTCAAAACGATCACACACCGTGCTTTTTGGGCAGTGTCGACACGCGCTTATTGCTGAGCATATCCAGTGCCGCTGCAAGCTTTGCCCGTGTATCCTCGGGTGCGATAATATCGTCCACATATCCCTCTGCTGCTGCCCTGAATACGGTCATATTCCCGTCCTTATAATCGGCAACGACCTTTGCCCTGTCTGCCTTGGGGTCTTTGGAGCCTTTGAGCTTTCCGCCGTAATCGTCCCCCAGCATAATAACCGCTTCCGTTTCGGGTGTCAGTGCCGAAACAGATGCACCGGGGTAGGCGAACGTCATATCACACGCTGCCCCCGTACCTGCCGCAGCAATATATACCGCGCCGAATGCGTCGCCCGTAACAATGCTGATCTTGGCTGAGGTAGCTTCTGCATAAGCAGCGGTCAGCTTTGCTGCTCCCTTAATGCACTCAAATCTCTCAGCATCAATAAACGAGATGACGGGCAGACTGAACGCATCACAGAACCGAATGAAGCGCGCTGCCTTTGCACAGGACTTGCCGTCAAGTGCCCTGTCATCTGTGGCAACCATGCCGACAGTCGTTCCGTTAACGGTTGCAAGAGCTGTTCTGATACCCTTTCCGTAAGCCGCTTGCAGTTCCACAAGGCTGTCTGCATCAGCAACGGCAAAGGCGGCTTCGGCAGCGGAGCAATTCAAGGAAGGAGTGCCCTGTGCTTCTACGCTTTCATAGGCAATGCAGGCACTTGCAAGGTTATTGGAGGGAAGAAGCTCCACAAGGCTTTTGACCTGTTCGATTGCTTCATCCTCGTCCTTGGCGGTGATATGGGAAACACCGTGCTTTGCGTTTTCTTCGGCAGAAGCTTCGTTTCCGCCGGTATGGAGCGAAAGCGCGCCCTGTTCAGACATGATCAGAATATCGGCGCTGGAGGCGATGAGTGCCTGTGTGCCGAAGCACTTGCCTAAAACAACGGCGATCTGCGGCACAACACCCGAAAGATTATTGGAATATTTCAGAACATCACCGTAGGATGCCAGAAGCTCTGCACCCTCATTCAGACGGCCGCCGATGGAATCATACATCACAACGACCGGTTCACCCGTTTTGAGAGCAAGATCGTAGAGCTTTCTGATCTTTGCCGCCTGTGCCTTTGACATCGCACCGCCGGCAATATCACTGTTCTGGGCGCAGACATACACACCCAGTCCTCTGACAAAGCCGTGCGCCGCAACCACCTCGGCATAGCCGTCTGCGGATTTTGCAAAGGCATCCAGCTCTGTAAAGGTGCCGTCATCAAACAGCTTTGCAAGACGCTCATAAGCCTTACCGGAGCTGAGCTTTTCTTTTTCAGACATCAGCTGCTCCATTTTTGATTCTATATTCATCCTGATCCTCCTTTTGATTCGGAAAGCAATTTTTCACTCATATATTATAGTATAAATCCGTCAAAATAGCAAGCATTATCCTTTGATTTTTGTAAAAAGTCAAAAAGTCCGTTTTCAGGAAGACGAGAAGGGGGGGGGAGAACCCTTTGTTTTCAAACAAAGGGTTTCCCCGGGGAAACTGCCCAGTAAAATTGATTTCCGTGCTATTTTCAGGTTAAGGGTTGATTTTGCGGGAAGAGTGTGATATAATCGGGAAGGATTTGAGGGAGTAGTCGGCATCGTGATATGTAATAATATCGACACAATGGCAGATAGCTGCCCGGTATTATTGTAAGTGACAAGACTCAAAGACGGATACAGCGTCTTTGAGTCTTTTTTATATGCCATGAAACCTGATCCAAAAATAACGGAGGTTAGTAAAATGTCAATACTCGAAATTTTCTTCTTAGCGATAGGTCTTTCTATGGACGCTTTTGCCGTATCCGTCTGCAAGGGACTATCCGTAGGCAAAATCAAACTTAGACACTGCCTGATCGCGGGTGCATGGTTCGGCGGCTTTCAGGGACTGATGCCGCTGATCGGCTATCTGCTGACAGGACTGTTTGCTGAACAAATTGACGCCTTTGACCACTGGATCGCCTTCGGTTTGCTGGCAGTCATCGGTCTGAATATGATCAGAGAAGCCGCCGGAAAGGACGAAGAAAAAAAGGACGACAAAATGGACATCAAAACCATGCTGCTGATGGCGATCGCTACCAGCATCGACGCACTTGCAGTCGGTGTAAGCTTCGCTTTTCTGAAGGTCAATATCATCGCTGCCGTCATCATCATCGGCATAACCACCTTTGTGCTCTCCGCTGTGGGTGTGAAGGTCGGAAGCGTTTTCGGCACAAAATATAAAACAAAGGCAGAATTGACCGGCGGAGTCATTCTCATTCTCCTTGGCATCAAGATCCTCTTGGAGGGTCTGTTATAAGCAAAAGCCGTTCCGGAAAGCATGAAAAGCGGCAGGAAAAGCAATTGCTCTTCCTGCCGCTTTTTGTTGTTTAGCAGTCTGATCGGTTGACTAACTAACCGGTACGGGTGAACTGAATCAGCCCTCTTCCTTCATCTTCGCAAAGCAGTCGCTGCAGTAAACAGGACGATCCTCACGGGGCTTGAAGGGTACTCTTGCCTCGTTGCCGCATGAAGCGCATACAGCGGTATACATTTCACGCTCGGGTCTTGTTGCGTTCTTTCTTGCGTCACGGCAGGGCTTACATCTCTGCGGCTCATTTTCAAAGCCCTTTGATGCGTAAAATTCCTGTTCGCCTGCTGTGAATACAAATTCAGCACCGCAGTCCTTGCAGATGAGAGTCTTATCCTCGTACATTGTGTTTTACCTCGCTTTGGTATAATGATATTTTCGCCCTCGGACGGAATTGCACCGCCACCTTTGAACTAAATTGTCAGTTAAGTCAACGCTCTCCTTACATAAGCTACCTGGGCATACAAAGGCTTCTCAGCCTAAAAAAACGGTTTGCTCAGAAATACTCCCTCAGCTTTTTCCGGACTCTCTGCATGGCATTGTTGCAGGCTTTTACGGAGATTCCCAGCCTCTGGGCGATCTGCCGATAGGAATAACCGTCCAGATAAAGCGAAAGCACCTCATGCTCCGCCTGTGAAAGTGTGCTTTCGATGATCTTATAAACAGAGTCCAGCTTTTCTCTGCCGATCAGGATATTTTCCGGCTCCAGCTCCTCCTGCATAGCAACATCGCGGGCTTCCTCCACCGACTGTGCAGAGGTATTGATCCTGTTTTTGGCAGCGCACAGACTCCTGACAAACGAAAGCTGCCTGTTTCTGATACACGCCGCAGCATAAGTGCCAAACGATGCACCGCGCTCCTCACAATAGGTATTGACGGCACTGTTCAGTCCTAAAAGACCCTCCTGCACAAGGTCGTCAAAATCTGCCGATGTGCCCGTATATCCTGCCGCATTATGCTCGATCAGAAAGATATAGCGTGCCGCAAGCTGCGCGAAAGCCGGCTGACTGCCGCTTTGATAAAGCCGTATCAGTTCGGTATCTGTAAAACTGTCAAGGCTTCTGTCAGAAAATCCTTTTACCATTCCGATACCTGCACCCCACTTTTTCATATCCACTATTCTACACCATATTTTCAAATAAGTCAATTGATTTTTTATAAAAATTATTCATTTCCATTATTTTTTATTACGACATTCACTCCCTCATTCGTATTTGTCCGATCATATCCAATACAGGCATAAGCCGGAGCGGATTTTACAGTCCGCGTCCGGCTTATGATGATTATTCTATGCTTTTGAGAGATTCCACCATACTGATCTTATTCATTTTGAAGTACATGATAAAATTGACAAGCATCGCAAACGCAAGGGTCAGTGCAAATGCAAGAATATAGCTCAGCGAGGCTACACCCTTGGGGAACATCACGTTATTCATCTGTATGGACTCTATAATAAACGTCATAAACATATCTCCGAGAACCAATCCTGTGGCTGCACCCGTTACGGTGAGCACGATGTTTTCGCGGTAGATATAATTCGCGGTTTCGAGGTTATAGAAGCCCAGCACCTTGATGGTAGCGATCTCCCTCACGCGTTCGGCAATATTGATGTTCGTAAGGTTATACAGCACTACCACTGCAAGAAGTGCCGCGCAAAAGATCATGACCAATACAACCACATCCAGTGAGGATACCATATCCAGTATTGCTGCAACGGTATCGGCAATCAGGGTAACGGTGATAATATCGTCCTTTTTCATGTATTCATTGGCAATGGCACTGCTGCTGCTCTGTGCAGACTCGGTAAGAGAGGTAAAGATCACCTCATACTGTGCCTCCTTGCCGGTGAGCTTCTGATAGAACTGCGGCGTCATATAGATAAAATTACCGGTATAGTTTTCCGTAATGCCCGTCACGGTCACGGTATAGGGTTCGTCATCGACATAGATGATAACATTGTCGCCTGCCCTGACGGACAGCACCTCGCTCATGCGCTCATCGATCACCACACCGTCATCGGTAAGGCTGACGGCTTCTTTTGTAATGCGGTTTCTCAGAACAAAAATGTCCGAGAAATCATCGGGATTCTCGCCGATCACCACACGCGAGGAATTCTTGTTTTTGCCGTTGGCGTTGGCGATGGAGGCGGATTGGTAGCTGCACAGCAAAACGGAATCAAAGCGCGAATCCGCATGGAATTGTGCCGAAAGCGGTGCTTTTTCGGCAGATGTCCCGCTCTCTGACAGGGCATACACCTGATCATACAGATTCAGCTCCCCATACTGCCTGTCGCCTACCACATTGATGGAATTCCGCAGTCCCAGAGCCGCAACGATCAGTGCCGTACAGCCCGCAACACCGATCACCGTCATCAGAAATCTTGCTTTATAGCGGAACAGATTACGCGCCGTGACCTTTGAAGTGAAGCTCATGCGCTTCCATACAGGTGTGATATGCTCCAGAAGAATACGCTTGCCGGGTTTGGGAGCTTTGGGGCGCATCAGCTCTGCCGGATTGATTTTCAGATCCTGACTGCAAGCGAACAGTGCCACCAGAAGGATACAAAGAATACCCGCTCCCGAAGCCGCCAGATAGCTGTCCCACGAAATAGCGGTAACGGTAGGCGGCAATGTATACATAATGCCGTATGTATCCACGATGATCTGCGGCAGGGTCGTAAGTCCCGCAGCACCGCCGATCAGACAGCCCGCCGCTGACGCTGACACACCATACAGCACGTATTTCGCCGAGATTGCCCAATTGGAATAACCGAGTGCTTTGAGCGTTCCGGTTTCGGTTCTGCGTTCCTCCACCATGCGGCTCATGGTGGTAAGACACACCAGTGCCGCCACGATCAGGAAAAACAGCGGAAACACCTTGGCAACATTGTCTACACGGTAGGCATCCTCCTTCAACCCCGAATAGCCGGGGTTATCCTCACGTGTATAAACGTACCATTTCGCTTCATTGAGAGCGTCAAGGGCTTCGGCGGCATCGGTAAGCTTTTCCTCGGCTTCGGAAAGCTGTGTATGCGCCTGATATTTTCCCTCTGCCAACTGTTCGCGGGCTTCCTTGAGCTGGTGCATTCCCTCTGCTCTTTGTGTTTGCAGCTCCTCTCTGCCCTCTTTCAGACGGGCTTCACCCTCCGCAAGCTCCGATTGTGCATTCTGTAGCTGTACCATACCGGTTGTAAGGGCGGTCTGATATTCCAGTTCGCCGTTGTGAAGCTGTGTTTCGGCATCATCAAGCTTCTTTTTGGCTTCATTGAGCTGTACTGCGCCTTCTGCCTTGCGTTCGGACAATTCCTTTTCGGCATCGTCCAGTTGTTTTTTAGCATCGAGAAGCTGCTGTTCGCCGTCTGCAAGCTGCTGCATACTCTCCTGATACTGTTTCTCATATTCATCAGCCTTTGCCTGAGCTTCCCGCAAGCTTGCTTTCAGAGAATCCAGCTCCGCCTGTACAGCGGGGTCGGAAATGCCGTTTTGTTCCAGTGCGGCAATACGTTCGTTAAAGGAATCAATGGCAGCCTGCACGGCATCCAGTGCCGTACGCATCAGTGAAAGCGTCGTTTCCGCCTGCGGCTTGGTCGAGGAATAAAACACGGTATATTGGGTGTTATACTCCGCACGTGCGGCGGAAAGCTGCGTTTCTGCCGCAGCAATCTGATTGTCATACTCGGTCTTTGCATCGTTATATTGTGCAAGACCGTCATTGTATTGGGTACGGGCTTCCTCCAACTTTTTCTGAGCATCTTCAACACCCGTCAGATAGTCCTGCTGTGCCTGTGCAAGCTGTGCTTTGCCGTCCTCTATTTTCTGTTCGCTGTCGGCAAGGGTCTGTTCGGCTTCGGCGATTTTGTCGTTATACTCACGCAGTCCCTCATAGAGCTGTTTTTCGCCGTCGGTGATCTGTTCCAGAGCCTCTTCCTTTTTTTCGGCATACTCCTTTTGTGCATTGGAAAGTTCCCGCTGTGCATCCGCAAGCGTCGTTGCATTAAAGCGGTCAATGCAGGTCTGCGAGATCGCCTTTATGGACTGTGCATAATCATCTGCCGCCTCCTTATAGGTATCGGAAAAGCTGTCCGTTCCGTCATCAGAAGCCCTTGTACGCACATAGACTGCCGTATAGCGTTCATAAGCAAATTCCTCGGGCGGTATCATCATATAAAAGGCGATCGTACCGTCACCAATGGTCGTATTGCCGCGCTGATAGGTCAGATACAGCGGTGAATACACCACTCCCACGATCTGATACGAAAGGCTGTTGACATAATCAAGTGTACTCTTGCCGTCTACCTCATCGCGGAAGGTAATGGTATCTCCGATGTGGTAGCCCGTCATATCGAGATAATAGCTCTCGATCGCACATTCTCCCGTCGACGTTGGCAGTCTGCCGTCCACCAGCACAGGCTGATTGATGACATAAGGGCTGCTGCTCCCCGCCTCCGGCACGGAATAAAGCCGCACGACACTGTCCGTATCGCCGCTTCTCGTAATAAGGTCGGCAGTATACCCCGGCATAACGGCTTCTACCCCGTCAACCCCGGCGATTTCACCGATATCCTCCTCGTCGAATCCCACCGTAGAAACCAGCCGGATATCCATCAGTCGGCTCTCATCAAAATACTGCTGCGCCGTTGTCATCATCGACGGACAAGCCGATTTCAGTCCCGAAAAAAAACCCACGCTGATCCCGATGATCGCCATGATCGAAACAAACCTCGACTTCGTCCTTACGATCTCCCTCACCATATTCTTCTTCAGCGAACTCTTTTTTCTCCTATTCCTCTTCACCCCATCCCTCCTTAATATTGAGGCTCTGAATATTGGGGCTCTGCCCCAAACCCCGCAGGGGCTCTGCCCCTGGACCCCGCCAGGGGAACTCGAGTTCCCCTGGACCCCGCAACTTTTTACTATGCAAGTAAATAGAATAGAAAAACAACTTCTTCTATGGGAAAAAGCAAAATAGTAAACCATTATTCATTATTCACTATTCACTATTCATTATTCACTATTCATTATTTCTGCTCCATGCTCTGTGACATACTCCCCCACCTATAGAGGTGGGGGCTTCTCGCTCAAGTATGGTAGCCCATACAGTATCAACGAGCTATCCCCGTGTGT
>CACYDW010000056.1 GCA_902773325.1 uncultured Ruminococcus sp. | reverse complement strand
AGTCTGTCTTCATATCCACGGACATATTCATCAGCATCTTTATAACCTGAGATGGATTTGAACATATGATATGCATATGTGACCTGCTCTTTTGTGGAGGTAATGTCGTTGAAAATATTAACTGCTTCCCCGTAGATTGCCTCCATTCGCTCTCTTTCAACTCTTTCGTTTATAATGTTTATGCATTTCTGCATTTCCGATTTCAGCGCATCATCCCCATATCTCAGAATCTTACTATAGTTATTACTTCCGTCAAATGTTTCAGCGCAGTTCTTTAATTCCTCTCTTCTCCATACCCTCAGCTCCGCCATCAGCTTACCGAGATATGCCATGCCGTTTTCGGGGGCGATATCAAGCACCTTTTCGCAGTACTCGTCTGCACTCTGCCAGTCGCCGTCCTCAAGAAAGATGAAAACTCTTTTCAGGAGTGAATCAACATTAGCATTGCCGGATGAAGCCTGGGTAACTACGGTCTGCGCAGGCTTTGACTCGTCCTTTTTGATGACTTTCTTGATACCGCGTACAATATCATTGATAAAGCCGATCTTTCCCATATCCTGTGCCTGCAAATGGGCAAACTCTTCCGGCAGCTCGTAAGCATCCATATTTTTATAGCAGGGGATAAGCAGCTTTGAGCGGTCTTTCTTCATCATCTTCAGGAATCTCGACCACTCATTCCTGACCCACACAGCGTTAAAATACTCGGGCTTTGTACCGATAGCAAGCATGACCTTTGCACTGTTGAGAGCTGAAAAAATGCAAGGCTCATAGGCTGAGCCGAGTTTATCTTCGAGAGTTATCGCAGCATAGAAAACTTTGAAGCCTTCACTCGTCAGCTGATAGTAAATATCATTTGCGATTGCGCTGTCGGGTGTACGGCTGCCGCCCTCGTCGGTTTCCTTGTAGCAGATGAAAACATCATAAGGTTCTTCTTTTGCAGAGAGGGCGAGAATCTCCTTCTGGATGCGATCAATCTCCTTTGCTTCACGCTCATAGATACCACGCTGAACGGTATCTGCGCATCGCAGTGCTTCCTTGTAGTCCTCATCGGCAATAATTGAATCAAAGGATGTTCTGTGACAGGTGGGGATACGCTTGAAGGTCTGAGGATCCTCTACATATTCAATTCCGAATTTACACAGAATAAGTCCCCAGTGAGCCTCGGCATCATCGGGATTATTCTGCACCAGCTTTTCGTAAAGCTGCTCAGCCTTGTCGAATTCGCTTTTTATACGCAGGATATTGGCACGATTGAACAGCCCCTGCATATTTTCATCTTTTGACGTTGTAATGGTTTGCTGTGTGCCGCAGTATTCACATTCACACACGGTCATGCCCTCTGTGACATCAAGAGAGCCGCCGCACATTTTACATTTCAGAACAGCCATAATTATTACCTCCGATATTTAAGCCCGGCACGGCTATGTCGGCTATTTTGTCACTTTCTCGTTTACAATTATACTACAAATGTATTCTTGCTTCAAGCATTTTTAACATATTACTTCTCGATTTTACCAAAAAAACTGAACAAAATAGCAAAAGCCGCCCGGGTTTTCACCCGGACGGCTTTTCTCATGCTGTAATAGGTAATCTCTCTGCAATCTCTTGAATGATCGATGGTTTTCAAAATATCTGACTAACGAAACAAATAGTCCCGCCAGACCTTTCTTTTTATCGGCAATACCTACAAAGCTTCCCATTTATATCTGCCGGTAAAAAAGAATTTCTCGGGGGCAGGTCGCTGTGTAAACAAGCAACTTGCCCCTGACCTGATCAGTACTATAGTAGGCGACAAAAATACTCTTACTCAGAGTGATATCCGAAGGGGTGTGGGGGCGACCGGAAAGCCCCCACAGTCAGCCAAGCGGCGTCTTCCGCCTCGCTCTGCGAAATTTTCCGCTCAAATCTTTTTCGCCCTGTCTATCTGATATTAGTATTATGGATCCATGATCGATGTTCAGCCCCGAGCTCATCATCGGGCAGCGAAACGGGAATAACGGATCGTTCAGACAAGCAAAATCCCGAACCCACAAAAGGATCCGGGATTTTGCCTGGAAACGGAACCGGATGTAAATCATCGATCAAGAGAGAGAAGATCCTCTTTTCCGTCTATCCGCTTCCGATTCGTCCGTTCAGGTGTTCTGCCGCACTGCGTTTGTTTTACGCTTGTGCGACAGCCCCATACAGGATTGATGGATATGATCAGTTATGATCCTGCAAAGCGTCAAAGCCTGATTCGCCTGTGCTGACACGGACGATATCCTCAACGTCGCTGATGAAGATCTTGCCGTCGCCGATGTGACCTGTATACATGACCTTGACAGCCGTATCAACTACCTGCTTGACGGGTATCTTGCATACGACGATATCGATCTGGATCTTCGGCAGGAGGTTCATTTCTACCTCTACACCGCGGTAATATTCAGTCTTGCCGCCCTGTACGCCGCAGCCAAGAACCTGAGTTACCGTCATACCGGTTATGCCGATCTCGGTAAGGGCTGTGTTCAGCTCTGTGAATCTGCTCTGTTTTGTGATAATGGTGATTTTTGTAAACTTCATGCCGTCTGAGGTAACAGCCGGCTTGTCCTTTTTCTGGAGGGTGACTTCCACTGCCTTTTCCGGCGGTACTTTGCCCTCCTCGGATTCTTCATCGCCTTTGCCCGTGAGAACCTGCGGTACCTGCATGAAATCTGCATAGGAGCTTGAAAGACCATGCTCTGTAAGGTCAAGACCTCTGACCTCTTCTTCCTTTGAAGCCCTCAGACCGATCGTCTTTTTCAATGCAAAGAATACGATGGTCATCAGAACTGCTGTATATCCGCCGATGCAGAGGATACCGAGAGCCTGTTTGCCGAGCTGTGTGAAGCCGCCGCCGTAAAGCAGACCGAGGGTCGCTTCGTCCTTCGAGAAGATGCCTACCGCCAGTGTGCCCCAGATACCGTTGCACATATGCACTGCAACCGCACCGACCGGGTCATCGACTTTCAGCTTGCTGTCAACGACCTCAACAGCAATTACTACGAGTATGCCGGCAATTATGCCGATGATCAGAGAACCAAGGATATCTACCGTATGACAGCCTGCTGTGATTGCAACAAGACCTGCCAAAGAACCGTTGAGCGACATGGATACATCGGGCTTGCCGTTCTTGATCCATGTATAGATCATGGTTGCACAGGTCGCAGCTGCGGGAGCGACTGTTGTTGTAGCGAAGATCTGTGCAAGCTGTGTCACATTGGTTGCAGCAGCACCGTTGAAGCCGTACCAGCCGAACCAGAGAATGAATACGCCGAGTGCGCCGAGGGTCAGGCTGTGACCGGGGATAGCGCGGGGCTTGCCGTCCTTTGTATATTTGCCGATACGGGGACCGACGATCGCAGCACCGATAAGAGCCGATATACCGCCGACTGTGTGGATACAAGCCGAGCCTGCAAAATCAACAAATCCCATCTGTGCAAGCCAGCCCTGACTGTTCCATACCCAACCGGCTTCGATTGGATAAACTACTGCAGAAATTACT
>CACYDW010000055.1 GCA_902773325.1 uncultured Ruminococcus sp. | reverse complement strand
CGCCAGCCAAGCGGCGTCTTCCGCCTCGCTCTGCGAAATTTTCCGCTCAAATCTTTTTCGCCCTGTCTATCTGATATTAGTATAAAACGCACCCTTATAGTCCACAGACCATAAGGGTGCGTTTTTATTCTGATTCAAAACTCCTGAGCATTGATACATCAAAAGTCATGAATGAACCGGAAAGGTTATCGAGCCTTTTTTCCGGATCTTCTGACAGCCATAATACCTGCCACAGAAATGAGCATAGCGGTAAATGCTGTCGCTGCCGCTGCTGCATTGCTTCCCGTGTTGGGAGTACCGGACTGACCATTGCTGTCGCCCTTCTGATCATTTCCGCCCTGTGTATTGTCTTTTGATGAATCATCATCGTTTTTCGTGGTTTGTCCGCCTGTGCCGGAGGAGGTGTCGGATGTCATTTTCTTAGCGATCAAGCCGTTCAGCTCTGCCCACATCAACTCAGCGATCTCATGATGACCGTTTGCATCGGGATGAGGATCGAGGTTGTTCTCGTTGCTGATACCATAGATATCAACATATACTGCGCCTGTTTCATCAGCGATCTTCTTGAGTCTTTCGTTCAGTGCCAGAATCTGCGGTTCAACGTTTTTACCGACGGTCAGATACTGTATCGGATAGGAAAGCTCGCTCATAATAGTTGCTAAAAGCACCTTGGTCTTTGTTTCTGCGATAGTGCCCTGCTCACCTGCAAGCTCTTTGAACTGTGCGATAACAGCCCTGAGCTGCTCAGTGATTTGTGCAAGCTGCGCTTCATCAGGCATTTCAGCATTGTCGATCAGGCTGCTCCAGTCAATGTCGCCAATGTTCATGTTTTCCCAATCGATGGCAGAGGGGTCAAAATTCTGCCAGTCGATGCTGCCGCCCATATCTGCGGGAAGGTTTTCACGGATAAAGGCAAGCCAGTCAAAGCCCTCTTCATCGATGTTTTCGGGAATATTATCCGGGAAGTTCTCCTGAATAAAGGTGCGCCAGTCAAAGCCCTCTGCGCTGCCCTCTGCGGGAAGATTCTCGCGGATAAAGCCGTACCAGTCGAAGTCCTCTGCATCAATATTTTCGGGAATATTGTTCGGGAAGTTCTCACGAATGAAAGTGCTCCAGTCAAAGCCCTCTGCGCTGCCCTCTGCGGGAAGATTCTCGCGGATAAAGCCGTACCAGTCGAAGTCCTCTGCATTGATATTCTCGGGGATACTGTTCGGATAAGCTTCCTCGATGAAGGTACGCCAGTCAAATGCCGGAGCAGCGGTAAGCTCTTCGGGGATATTCTCGCGGATAAAGGTGCGCCAGTCGAAGTCCTCTGCATTGATATTCTCGGGGATACTGTTCGGGAAGTTCTCCTGAATGTAGGTGCGCCAGTCGAAGGACGGCATTTCAGGCTCTGCGGGAGCTTCCGCATCGGGTTCTTCAATAATTTCGACCTTGGAGAGATTGTCTAAAATAAAGCTGCGCCAGTCGAAATCCTCGTCATCAATGTTTTCCGGAATATTATCCGGGAAGTTTTCCATGATAAAGGTACGCCAGTCAAAATCCTCTGAATCGATATCCGCCGGAATCAGCATTGTCCAGTCGATATCGCCCGAATCGGGGTTCTGAGGCATGAGAGCACTACAGTCAAAATTGCTGATGTCAAAGCCCTCGCCGAATACATCTGCAACCGCAGTGGAGAAAATATTCTTGATGGAGTTCGAGAAGTCGTAGACCTGACCATTATACTCCAGCGAATTGCCGTAAGGATTAAACATACCGATCACCGCGATATCTGCATCAGGGTTAACGGTTCTGACGGCTTCGATAACCTTCTTCACATTGTTGGCGGAATTTTCCACATACTGCTCCTTGTTTTCCTGAATACCGCTGAAGAATTCTGCTGCCTCTGTGATCGTTTCTTCGGTGATCTCATCACGGCGGTTGTCGAGGATCTGTAATCCTGCACCCAGAGAGGTCTGGGCATCACAGCCGAACAATGTCATCATCATAGAAACGGCAGTGGATACCAGAATCGGGTTGTTGGTGCTTGCCATCGGAGCAAGAATACCCATTACAATATCATTGCCGCCAAGCAGTACGCTGACAAGATCAGCTTCGGTAAGATATTTCGCATAAATATCATGATACTGTGCAAGAGGAGCACTTGCTCCCTCACCTACAAAGGTTTCCATGATCCATGATGCAATATCGCCCTTATAGCCTTCGGTAAGAATCGTCTGTTCAACATCCTGCGCGCGATAAGCGGTTAAAGCGAGGTTGGTCGCGGTGGTATTATAGCCCTTGTCCTGACCAAGCTTTTCAAGAAATGTGCCGAAAACGGCGGGATAAGCATCTTTAATGGGGTCAGCAATCAGGGACTCTGACAAAATCAGAGCCGGATCCGTTGCCAGCGGAATCGTGCCGTCACTGCTGCTCAAGCCATAACCGGAGCTGATACTGTCGCCAAGGGCAACATAGTTATACGTTTTTGATTTTGCCGTCTGATCATCAGCAGAAGCAACCAGACTGACAGAGCTGCACAGCAGCGCCGCAGAAAGTGCGATCGCAATCATTTTTTTCAGTTTCATGTCTAAGCCTCCAATTGTTATAATTTTTTGCTGAGTTCCGGGAAAAACGTTTACACAACCTCCTCCTTGCGTATTTTTGTTCTGACGGTTACTCCATCCTCCGAATAGTCTATATAATAGAGATGACCTTCATCACAGGGAGCATAATAACCCTCATAATCGTGGGCAAGCAGAAGATAATCCCGCTTGCTTGTGATCTCACCAAGCTCAAATTCCGTATAGAACTTGATTGCCTGAAGCTGATATTTTTTGCAGAGCATTTCGACCAGCTCCGCCTTAGAAGCGTCACAGTTGGGGTCGAGAATAACCTGACCTACCACATCGTGACCGCCCTTATCATTCTTAAAGGCGCTGATTTCCCATTCCAGTATCGGGTCATTTTTATCAAGAGAATACTCGATCATAAACAGGTATACCCTCTCGCCCTTTTCGTTCACATAAGAGTCAGAGGCACGTCCGAGAATATGGTAAGAGCCGTCTGCGTGTCTGACAGCGATATCACCGGTCACACCCCATTTGGTGCCGTTTTCATCAACATACCATCTTGCTGCGGTCGCTTCGGGGTCATCGAGATAGCGGTCTGCCGCGGCAGGACTGGTGGCATGGAGATTCGCGGGCACCTCGTTTTCCTCGACCGGATCACCGTTATCATCTACAAGCTTCAGCCGCACATAGGGCTCCAACGGTTTACCGGTTTCATTGGTTTTGGTTTTTTCGTCCATGAAATAGGTAACGAGTGTGGCACCGCCTTCTTCACTGGCACCGCCGCCCATAGAAAAGCGCGTCATACAGCCATTGGCGCGAAGCCACTTGTCTATTTTATAGACCTCGCTTTTGGTAACCGGTTCACCGCCTGATGCAGGACGGGTCAGATTGGCAAGTGCGTCAGGTCCCATCACACCGCGCTTGACAGCCGACAGAAAGAAGCTGGCGGTTGCCACCACAAAGTTGCATTTTGTTGCGGCAAGATCTCTGGCAAAGTGCTTTTTATCATAGATCGGACGCGGCACAAGTGTACCGCCTCTTGCAAGCGGCATGATCGCACACACGCGTTCTCCCGTCATGTGTGTCAGGGGAATCGACTGGAAATTACGTTCGCCGACGTAATTCCGGGTATCAAGACCCGCGTGCATCTCTACATAAGCATTGAGAGAATACTCTTTATAGACCACGCATTTAGGCTTTCCGGTTGTACCGCTTGTGTAGTAATAGCTGATATCGCGGTCAAGATCGGTAGGACCGCACGGGAGCGGCAGATCGCTTTCCGCACCTGCTTTTCTGAGATCGTCAAGCTTAATAAATTCCACACCCTTGATCTTATGAAGATTCATCAGGCAATGGGTGATCTGCTGTATATCAAAGATTTCCTTCATTTTCTTCGGCATTTCCGAGGTGTCAAGGAACATACCCTTTTTATCCTCGGGAAGAAAATCGTCAAGGCTCATGAGAATTACTTTTTTCACACCGGAACGCTCCAGATGATCTGCAAAATATGGCAGAAAGGCATCCAGTGTGACGATGACCTCGGAATGCTTATCGGTCGTATAGCACTTGAAATCATTTTTCAGAAACAGAAAATTAACGTTATTGCTGACGGTATTCAGCAGATTGCACGCAAACAACAGCATAAGGTTTTCAATGCAGACCGGCATACAAAGCGTTACCACGTCGCCCGCCTTAACTCCTGCAAGCTTAAGACCTCTTGCGTAGGCATCTCTCAGAGCAGGCAGCTCTCCATAAGTAATAGTCGTACCGAAATAATCAAATGCATCTCCATCGAGATTATCCTGATTAAAGGTCATGATATTATCAAAGATATTCATGTTATAAATTTCCACACCGTTGATCACGCGGTCAACCTTCGCCCACTCAGGAAACTTTCTCCGGATATCGCAGGTATTGATGGGTTTGATTTTACTCATGCTCTCTCTCCATTTTTTCTTGTATATTTTTTGAACTGTGTTTTACTCCAAGATTATGCAAAACAGCAGTTAAAAACGCTGCCGCAAAGCAGCCGGCGGTCATCAGTATTCCCGAGGCAAGCCAATGTCCGCCGCGATTATAGGCATAAAAGTCAGCCCAGCCGCCGTTCTGTTCGCCGATGAATCCAACCTCCACCATATATACAAGACCATAAACCATCATCGGGATCACACCGATCAGCGACTTCGGCACAGTGATATGGCAGGTGGTTTCGAGGAGCACAAAGGAAAGCAGTACGATCAGCGGTGTAACCGCATGAACAATGAACAGACTGCCGCTGATCACAAAAACACCGTAATGCGGCAGCAGAAACAGGAAGGTCGCACACATCGTCATGGTCGTTCCCGCCACACCCATGAATTTGGTCATCAGCACCGCGTCCGGAATATGGTCGGACTTCCCCGCAAGGATCCTGATATCACACACTGCCACAATCAACGAAGCGATCGCCACAAACACATTGGAATCCGTCGTAAAATAACGAAAAGAATCAAATCCGTTCTGAATCAGTATATTGGGTTCTTCAAAGAAGTAAGATATCACCACAGCTACCGTTATGATAAACGCTGTCAGATTCATCACAAGAGAAATAATCGTTTTCGGTTTTGTCATTCTTTCATACCTCAGTTTTCTACATCCGGAGCGAAACAGCGTTTTTTGAGAATATCAGCGTTACCTCATCATTCGCTCACTTCTCGTATATCATTCGCTCACTTCTCGTATTATATTATCAATTATACACATACAATCCCAACAAGTCAATACGGAAAGCAAATAAACCACGGAAATCAATTTTCAGAAATTTGCGGTATTTTTTCCGCTTATGTTTTATTTGCTGTATCAGATATGGGCAAAAAGTCCGTTTTT
>CACYDW010000054.1 GCA_902773325.1 uncultured Ruminococcus sp. | reverse complement strand
CCGAAGGGGTGTGGGGGCGACCGGAAAGCCCCCACAGTCAGCCGATGATTTATCAAAGTATAAAAAATAATGTCGTTTACTATAACTATTTGTCCGGTAATTTACGCATTACCTGTTATGCGTTTATCCGTAAATCTTTATCAGATGTTCAACTGAAATAGCCCGCAATACTTTCCTTGATTCTGTCCAGCTCCGCATCGACAATATCGCCCAGCAAAGCCTTGCCTTCATCGGAACGCCAGAATCTGATGAGTGCCTGCAATGCCTCCCTTGTCAGGCTGTTGGTCTGACAAAGGACGGTGCCCTCGGCGGGTTTGAATTCCTTGAGCGTCACCGTAAAGGAAAACGATTTGAATTCACGCGTATAGGAATTGTCTATCAGCAGTATTGTTCCGTGGGCACTCATTTTTTCCGACGAATCCGCTGCATACCTCAGCACATATGCCAGCACCAGATCAGGCACGGGAAGCTCACCGATTTTCGCGTCATGCAGGTGTACCCGGATATTGTCACCGACTTCTATGTCAAACTTTGCATAGAGCGCAAAGGCGATTTCGTCCTTTCTGAGCCGTGCATACACCTCGCTGTCACTTTCATGGAAATACACCCTCACTCTGTCAAGCTGCCACTGATTCTTATCAATGTCAGAACAGATTTTATCATAGAGGTATGTATTCAATTGTGCTTCTGTCAGCTCAAACTCCTTGCCAAAGGCTGCCGAACGGAGAACGGTTGCCGTAATGCTTTCGTCCCTGTCCTCCTCGGGAAGCGTGTAGTAGGAATAGTTATTATCCTGCATTGCCATGACAATACAGAACGCAACAAACAGTACAATAAGGATAAAGAATCCCAGCAGCACGCGAAGTACCACCCTGACCGGTGTCAGCTTCTTTTTCTTTGCCATCGTTTTTCAACTCCTTACTCATGAATTGTTCGATAGATCATCATTTTCATTGAACATGATACCTTTATTTCAGTTCCGCGATAGTCACACCGGATTCACCCTCGCCGAATGTGCCCAGACGGAAGGTTCTGACAGCGGGATTGGTTTTGAGGTGCTTCTGGATCTCACGGCGCAGAACACCTGTACCCTTGCCGTGAATAATGGTGATCTGATGAAGTCCCTGCATCAGTGCCCCGTCAATGGCACGGTCAACAATGAGGATCGCGTCAAGGGCTGTTTCTCCGCGTACGTCAACCTCTGTCATAGCACCGCGGCGGGTATCGTTTCTGACGGTGCGGGTCACACTTCGCTTGGGAACACTGACCTTCTCCTGTTTGAGCAGCCTGACATTACTGATGGGAACACGGGTCTTGATAATACCCGCCTGAACGAGTACGCTGTCCGTACCCACGTCCAGCACATCTGCCTGCTTGTCGATATCGAATATCAGTACCCTGTCGCCGATTTTCAGCGGACGCGGCAGCACATAATCCTCGTTGGAGCGCTTCTGCACAGGGTCGGCGGAATCCTCCATGTTTTTGATATCGGCGCGAAGCTTTGCCTTTTCGGCATCGGTGATCTCCTGCTTTTTGCGAATGGTCTCCAGCTCGTCCAGCACACCGTAGACCTGTGCCCGTGCCTTTGTGATGATGCTTTCCGCCTGCTCTCTGGCAAGCTGTATTTCCTTCTGAGCGTCCTTTTGTGCCTGTTCTGCCGCTGCTTTTGCTGCGGCAAGCTCCTGCTGTACCTCTGCCTTTAGCTGGTCGGCTTCGCGGAGCTTTTCGTCAAGCTCTCCTCTGGTATCCTGAAGCTTCTGCACCACCGACTCAAAACGGGCATCTTCCATTGACACCAGTTCTCTTGCTCTGTCTACAACAGAAGAACTGATACCAAGACGCTCTGAAATGGCAAAGGCATTGGAACGTCCGGGCATACCGATCAGAAGCCGATAGGTCGGGCGCAGGGTCGCAACATCGAATTCACAGCAGGCATTTTCTACGCCGGGTGTGTCGAGTGCATAGCTTTTCAACTCCGCATAGTGTGTGGTAGATGCGATCCGCGCTCCCTTTGAACGCAGCTCCTCCAATATTGCCGCGGCAAGCGCAGCACCTTCCACGGGGTCTGTACCTGCGCCAAGTTCATCGATCAGAATCAGGCTGCGGCTGTCGGCAATATCAAGGATCGTTTTGATGTTGGTGATATGCGCGGAAAACGTAGAAAGCGACTGCTCTATACTCTGCTCATCGCCGATATCGGCAAGCACGTGGGCAAAAACCGACAGTCGGCTGCCTTCGGCAGCAGGAATCATCAGACCGCACATTGCCATCAGCGTGAGCAGTCCCACCGTTTTGAGCGACACGGTCTTGCCGCCGGTATTGGGGCCGGTGACTACCAGCGTATCAAAATGAATACCCAGCTCGATATTGGTGGGCACAACCTTGTTCTTGTCAATGAGCGGGTGACGTGCATTTTTGAGCAGGATCTCTCCCTGATCATTCATATCGGGTGCTGCCGCTTTCATGGAATAGGCAAGATTTGCCTTTGCGAAAATCAGGTCAAGCTCGGTGAGCATCTGATAGCTCCCCAGAATTGAATCGGCATAGGCGCCCAGCTCTGCCGAAAGCTCTGCAAGAATACGGTCAATCTCCGCCTGCTCCTTGGAGTGCAAAAGCCGAATCTCGTTATTTGCCTCGACAACGCTCATCGGTTCAATGAATACGGTTGCGCCGCTTGCGGAGGTGTCGTGAACCAGACCGCTCACAGCAGAACGGAACTCCGCCTTGACGGGAATAACAAATCTGCCGTTTCTGATGGTAATGATATTATCCTGCAAATACTTCTGCACCGAAGCGGAATGTATCATCTTGTCGAGCCGTTCGCGGATCTTTGAACCCTCCGCAGCTATTTTTCTTCTGATGTTTTTCAGTTCCTCAGAGGCGGTATCGGCAATCTCGTCCTCTGAAAGGATCGCCGAAGAAATCTTATTTTCCAGAAACTTCTGCGGTGCAAGTGCGTTGAAGCGTCTGTCAAGGACCGTTTCTACAGATGCCGACTTGCTGCGCCAGTCTGCAACGCTGCGTATGACCCGCAGCAGCGATGCCGCGCGGAGCAGTTCCAGCGGTGTGAGTACAGCACCCGCCTCTGCCCGTCTGACGGCATTGGTAATGTTGCTGAGATTGCCAAAGGGCGGAGAACCGAACCTTGCACAAAGGGAATGCGCATCTGTTGTTTCGGCAAGAAGCTCCCTGACCTCAAAAAGTCCTGTTGACGGCTCCAATCCGAGCGCCAGACGTTTGGAATCCTCAAACGAGGCGTGTTCGGCAAGCCGTGCAAGTATTTTATCCAGTTCCAATGATATATAATTCTTGTTCATAAGCATGATCCTTTATAATTTCTGCGCATCAAGCGCTTTCAATGTATGATAGAAGTCCAGTGTATTCAGTTCCGCACGGCAGCAGGTCATGACATAGCCCTCTGCACATTCTGCAAGCTGTGCGAGCGCTTCATTTTTGACCGAAAAGGAAAACAGCTTTTTAGCGTCCTGAAATACTGCATATCGCACAGCGGTATAAGCGGCTTTTCCCAGCCGCACAGCTTCCGCTGTACCGTCATAGCACCTACAGCACACAAAGCCCTTCTCCCCATATACAAAATACATACTCTCTGCATCATAAGCGCCGCACTTCTGACAATAATAGACATTCGGCATTTCTTCACAGATCGTCAGCAGTCTTAATTCAAAAACAGCCTTGATCTGTTCGGGCGGTCTGCTTCTATTGGCAAGCATATAAAGGGAATTGAGCAGCAGACTGAGTGCCTCCTGATGTACGACCTCCTCCGGCAGCAGACGAATTGTCAGCTCACAAAGGTATTCCGCCAGCGTCAGCAGCTCCAGATCGTCGTTCAGATTAAAAAAGCTGCCGAGCGTTTCCGCTTCATCGATCGTATAGCCGTTTTTCCCCTTGAATACAGATAAATCTACATAGGAAAGCTGATGTACTGCCGAAGCCTTTGTCAGCTTTCCCATGCCGGTGCCCCTGACGAAGCATCTTATAATGCCGAATTTTTTGGTAAATACCACAGCGATCCTGTCCTTTTCCTTAATGGGAAACACCTTGAGAACGACCGCTTCCGTTTGTGTTTTCATATAGTTCCTCCGGACGTGCAGCTATACACTGCGCGTCCTTTTGTGTGCCGGCAGTGCCACTTGCCTTTGTTTTACAATAAGCCAGATAATCCGACACACTTCCCGTTTGTTCAAACTGATTCCACGCGGTATATTCGTCCATACAATGACCTCCGGTTTTGTTATTGGATTTCCGAACCGATACTTCCGAAAGTCCGGTTCGTTATGTAGCACAAAAAACAATCGAATTCTTTAATCAATGTATGAATATATTATACCCTTATCTTATGCAATTATTTCCCTAAAAATGTCATGCAGCAGTACAGGCAGATATCATTCATCGCTGTCCGTGTCCAGCTCATAGCCAAGGCTGCGCAGAGCGGACTCCTTGTTGCGCCAGTCCTCCTTGACCTTGACCCAGATCTGGAGGTTGATCTTGCAGCCAAAAAACCTTTCCATATCCTGACGGGCATACGTGCCGATTTTTTTGAGCATCGCGCCGCCCTTGCCGATGATAATTCCCTTGTGCGTACTTCTCTCGCAATAGATCGTAGCGTCTATATCAATGATGTCACTTTCCTCGCGTTCCTTCATGCGCTCTACAAATACTGCCGAACCGTGGGGAACCTCCTTGTCGAGCAGCCGCAGCATCTTTTCACGCACCATTTCTGCCGCGATCACTCTTTCGGGCTGGTCGGTGAGTGTATCCTCGTCAAACATAAACTCTCCCTCGGGGGACAGCTTCTTTAACTCCTCTTTCAGTTCTTCAATGCCCTCACCCGTCTGTGCCGAGCACGGAACCACCGCTTCAAACGCATACATTTCTGCAAATGCGGCGATCTGACGCGCAATGGCAGCTTTATCCTGCTGTGTATCCGTTTTGTTGACGGCGAGCACCGCCGGAAGCCCGAGAGAACGGAATTTTTCCATGAGCTGTTTTTCTTCCTCTGAGGCTTCTCTGCCCGCTTCCACCACCAACAGACAAAAATCAACACCCGCCACCGATTCATTGATGGAACGGAGCATAAACCGGTCAAGACTGTTGCGCGGCTTATGCAGACCCGGTGTATCAATAAAGACGAGCTGTGCGCGGTTCTCTGTCAGCACACCCATAATACGGGTGCGGGTGGTCTGGGGCTTTGACGACACGATGGCAATCTTTTCACCAAGCATACGGTTGAGTATAGATGATTTTCCGACATTCGGTTTTCCGACAATCGCAATAAATGCTGTTTTAGTTGCTTCCATTTGATGATTTCCTTTCCTTTTGCATACGTTCAATCCTAATGCTCTTTCCACTTCCATGGGGGTATAAACACATAAACAAACGAAACTACCGCCGACAGCATGAGAGCTGAAAGCCGCAGCGGATTTCCGATATAAAAATTATACATGTTCAGCCAGCCTTCTATATTCCCGAAAAGAAATAAAGCGATCACGACAGATACAACCGCCGCGATCAGCACGGCACCTGCGGCAATATCCTTGGCATGCTTGATATAGGAATCCTCTTTGCTGCTCACCTTATCACACAGCACCTCCACTGCGGTGTTTACGGCTTCCAAAGCAATCACACCGCCGATGGTAAGCATCAGAAGTGCATAGTCCTCTCTTGTAAAATCAAAAAAACGCGCGAAAAGAAGAACATACAGCGTGATCACCGTATGTATCCTCATGTTCCGCTCGTTTTCGATACAATACCTGATACCCGAAAAAGCATAGCCAAAGCTTTTTAAAAGACTCTTCAACGGCACTTACTCCTCATCCTGCATTACATAGCTGGAGGAACTGGGAAGACCTAAAAGCGTCATGACCTTTTCTTCCTTTTCACGCATACGGATCCTCTGTATACCGTTATCCTCATGGTCGTAACCGAGAAGATGCAGCATAGAATGAGCGGTAAGATAGCCGACCTCACGCTGTAAGCTGTGACCGAAACGGTCTGCCTGCTCTACGGCGGTTTCCATCGAGATGACGATATCCCCAAGAAGCTTTGCACCGTTTTCGGGGTTCGTATCGTACTGACCGTTTTCGCCCAGCGGGAACGAAAGAACATCGGTCACTCTGTCTATATCACGGTATATTTTATTCAGTTCCCTGATCTGCTTATCGTTGACAAGCGTTACGCTGACCTCTACCGAGCCTTCAAATTCTTCCATTCTGAGCACAGCATTGCAGCAGCGTCTGATCAGCATCCTCAGTCCTGTCGGAATCTTGATATCCTTTTGCTTATTGGTGATCGTAACCTTAATCTTATCCATCAAAAACAGTCCTTTCTATTATAATTTATTCTATTGTTTTATTCTATTATTTATCGCTGTTTTTCCTGTTATGTCCCCCAACGCTGTCATAAGCATTGATAATATCCTGTACGAGCTTATTTCTTACAACGTCCTTCGCGCTGAACATAACGGTTTCTATTCCCTCGATATTCCCGAGAATACGCACTGCGTCCTTCAGACCCGAGCGCACACCGCCGGGCAGATCGATCTGTGTGATATCTCCGGTAATGACCATTCTGGAATTGAAGCCAAGACGCGTCAGGAACATTTTCATCTGTTCCGGTGTGGTATTCTGTGCCTCATCAAGGATAATAAAGCTGTCATCAAGGGTACGTCCGCGCATATAGGCAAGCGGAGCTACCTCAATATTCCCCCGCTCCACATACTTCTGATAGGTTTCTGCACCAAGCATATCAAACAATGCGTCATAGAGCGGCCGGAGGTAGGGGTCTACCTTACTTTGCAGATCACCGGGCAGAAAGCCCAGCTTTTCGCCCGCTTCTACGGCAGGGCGGGTGAGTATGATACGGTTGATCTCTCTTGCGCGGAATGCCGTAACCGCCATTGCAACGGCAAGGTATGTCTTACCTGTACCCGCAGGACCTACACCGAAGGTCACTGTGTTTTTTGCGATCGCACGACAATAGCTTTTCTGTCCCAGCGTTTTCGGCTTAACAGGCTTTCCGCGGGAGGTAATACAGATACAGTCGCCTACGAGCTGGTCGATGCGGTGCTCATTGCCCTCATTGACAAGGGACATGCAATAGCGCACATTCTGTTCGCTGAGCGGTTCGCCCTTATTGATCAGGGTCAGCAGACTCTCGATCACCTTTGCTGCATTCGACACATTCTCGGGTTCACCGGCGATCTTGAGTTCAGAACCGCGGCAGATCACCGTCACCATGTATTCGTTTTGTATCAGCTTGATATTTTCGTCAAAAGCCCCGAACAATGCGACGGCTTGTTCCATTCGGTCAATGTTTATAATTTGCTCTGTCATTTCTTCTCCCTATTTAGTTATATTGACAATTGTTTTTAACATAGTGAACAAAAATGGATAAATGAAATACAATTACGTTTATTATAGCACAAATTTCGTTAAAAGTCACTATATTTTTAATAATTTTAGAAATTTTTCTTTTTCTTTTTATTCTTCTTAAAGAGAAATATAGAGCCAGTCCACGCTGTGTAAAATAATTTCCTATACAAAAGTACCCCTTGTCCTCCCAACGCGTATAACCAACAGACCACTGTTGTCAGCGGAGCGGCATAGCACCAATCTCCCGATTTAAGAGCGATAGCTCGGTTGTATAGCATTATTGCTTTATGGTGCTGTCAGACTTGTATAGCAGAGGGAATTTCCCTCCGGTGCTGAGCGAAAACGCGAACACGGGTGCAGCGCCGTTGCGTGCATACGTTGACTATTACTGCTTTTGCATGTATAATAAGTAAAATTGCAGAAGAAAAGAAGGGAAAAGATGAAAGGATTCAAGAGAATACTACAGGTTCTGAACATTCTGTTTGCCGTTGCTATGATCGGGTGGTATCTGATCTCGGCAATTATCTCGATCGGCAGCATTGCAGGAACGTTGTTTTTTGCTCTGTGGGGGGCGGCTGCAATATGGTTTGAGAAGCTGAGCGGATTTGTCAGAAAGCTCAGAGAAAAACGCAGTACCCGCATACTTGTCAATACGGTGATTGCAGTCACGGCGGCAGGCATTGTCTATACCGCCGCTATACTCTGCACCATGCTCGGCTTCTCCCTCGGACAGCCCGAGGAAGGCGCTACTCTTGTGGTACTCGGGTGTCAGGTGAACGGCGACCAGCCCAGCCTGATGCTTTCCAGAAGAATCCGCGCCGCATACGACTATCTGACGGAACATCCGGATACCAAATGCATCGTATCGGGCGGAAAGGGCAATAACGAGTCGATCAGTGAAGCGGAGTGTATGTATAACCGGCTCACACAGATGGGCATTGAGCCGTCACGCATCTATATGGAGGATCGATCCGCCAACACCGCCGAAAATATCCGTTTCTCGGGAGAGATCATCAGCCGTGAAGGTCTGAGCCGTGAGCTTGCGATCGTCACCGACGGATTCCATGAAATGCGGGCAAGCATGATCGCGTCCAAAGAGGGCTATCACAGCGGCGCTGTTCCGGCAAAGACCCCTCTCTATCTTGCAGCCAATTTTACTACCCGTGAAGTGCTTGCCGTAACTGCCGAACTGCTACTGCATTAAGATATACGGCTATTATACGCAAGAATGTTAACGATTCGTTAAAAATTTGTTTATACTTTATGCGAAAATATATATTACAATATCATCGGACAGGTGTTTTTTGACTTAATTTTACACATTTCAGCGGAGATGAAGGTATGATGTCGATTGGCTTAATCTTAGAAGGCGGGGGAACGCGCGGCGCATATACAGCAGGTGTGCTCGATGTTCTGACAGAAAACAACATATTTATCCCTGTAACATACGGCATATCGGCGGGTGCGTGCAATGCAATGTCTTATCTCTCCAAGCAGCAGGGCCGCAACTACAAAATCTTTACACAGTATGCCTCTGACAAGCGTTACCTCAGTTGGGGAAACCTCATCAGAAAGGGCAGTATCTTCGGCTTTGACTTCATATTCGGACCGCTTACCAATGAGCTTCTGCCGTTTGATTTTCATGAATTCTACAAAACCGAAATGGAGCTGCGTATCGGTGCGACCGACTGTATGACCGGAGAAGCCGTGTTTTTTGATAAAAGCGATATTGACAGCGAGTGTAAAGCCGTTATTGCTTCAAGCTCCCTGCCGCTGGTATCACCCGTAGTCAATTTCAACGGTCATCATCTGCTCGACGGAGGACTTGCCGCCCCGATTCCGATCGACTGTGCACTGCATGACGGCATCAACAAAAACATTGTTGTACTGACACGCGAAAAAGAGTATGTCAAGCACGGGGAATCCGCTATGGTCTGCCGCATGATGAACCATACCTACCGCCGATATCCCGAACTGCTCAGAACACTGCAAAACCGCGCCGAAATCTACAACAACGAACGCGCAATCTGTTACAGAGAACAGGAAAACGGTGATGCCGTTGTGATCGAGCCGTCATCTCCCGTCACGATCAGCCATTATTGTACGAAGCCTGACAAAATGGAGGAGCTGTATCAGATGGGCATCAAGGATACCAAAGCTAAGCTCTCCGAAATCAGACGTTTTATTGCATTAAACAGTTAAGGAATCGGATACATGAAAACAGATCATCAAAAGCTGACGGAATCCGCTTTGGAAAACAGCGGAAAATATAAGAGCGTTATCTTTCTGGATATTGACGGTGTTCTCAATGATTTTGACAGCCGACAGGAAAACCGTGTTCTGATCGATGAAGATATGGTTTCGCGGCTGAAAAAAATAGTTGCAATCAGCGGTGCAAGCATCATTCTTACCTCGTCATGGAGAATCTATCATGAAGCCTATACCGCTGACAAAACAATAGACAGCCATTTTCAAAAGCTTCTGGACGCTTTTGAAAAATATGGCCTGACTATTTCTGGTGCAACAGCGGAGATCGGTTATGGAAGCCGATCGCGTCCTATGGAAATTCGTCATTGGCTATTGGATAAGCCTGACGTAGAAAGCTTTGTTATTTTAGATGACACGGACTGGCAATGGGGCTGGTTGCGTGACCATGTTGTACATACAAGAAGAAAGGATCCTTCTGCCGTAAGCGGCTGGCACAGCGGTCTGGATAATGACAATGTTCGGCAGGCACTCCGGATTCTGAAAGCAAACTAAGGGAACAGCTTTATCAGCGGCGGCGAAGTCCTCCGTTTGTTGTCTTATATGCGAGAAAAGCACCCCTTGTGCTCCCAACATTCCATATCAACAGACCACTGTTGTTTCCGGCGCGGCATAGCACCAATCTCTCGATTTAAGAGCGATAGCTCGGTTGGATAGAAGCAT
>CACYDW010000053.1 GCA_902773325.1 uncultured Ruminococcus sp. | reverse complement strand
GTCAACAAAAAAGTCAGCCTTGCGGCTGACTGGCAATTCATCACCGACCTATAGAGGTCGGTGTCTTCTTGCCATATTAGGATAAATAGCAATGAACATTTGCTTTTACTTTAGCGAAAGCGTACCGGAATTCCATTTTCCATTTTCAATTTTCAATTTTCAATTTTCTTTACCATTCGATCATGTCGATGGGGAGTGGAGCGGGGTTGACAATGTTGCTGACGACCTTTCCGCTGCGCATATTGATGACACGGTCTGCCATAGGTGTGATTGCCTGATTATGGGTGATCAGCACGACTGTCATGCCGTCCTCCTTGCATTTTGTCTGGAGCAGCCTGAGAATGGTTTTGCCCGTGCTATAGTCCAGCGCACCTGTCGGCTCGTCACACAGCAGCAGCTTGGGCTTCTTGGCAAGTGCGCGGGCAATGGATACGCGCTGCTGTTCACCGCCGGAAAGCTGTGCGGGAAAATTATTTTTTCTGTCGGCAAGACCAACACTGTCGAGTACGGTGTCGGCATCAAGATGATCGCGGCAGATCTGCGTGGCAAGCTCTACGTTTTCCCGCGCAGTCAGATTCGGGATAAGGTTATAGAACTGGAAGACAAAGCCGATATCATAACGGCGGTATGAGGCAAGGTCACGGGCATTGAGGTGGCTGATATCCTTGCCGCCTACCATGATCCTCCCCTCGTCACAGCTGTCAATGCCGCCTAAAATGTTGAGTACGGTTGTTTTTCCCGCACCGCTCAGACCGACGACCACAGCGAACTCGCCTTCATCTATGGAGAAGGTCACACCGTCCGACGCGGTGATCGTCACCTCTCCCATTTTATAGCGTTTATACACATTGTCGAATTCTACAAATTTCTTCATCACAGGCTTTCCCCCTATGAATACATTATGCACTGACATGCTCCTGACTGTCAAGCCATTTTTCCGCGGCTTCGGCAACTTCTCTCAGAGCATTGTCATCAAAGGGAGAGAGCAGACCCGCAGTGGCGAGCAATTCGGTAAAGGTCTGTGTACCCGCCTTGCGTACAAGCTTCATATAGCGTTCCCACGCTTCCTTCCGACTGCGCTGCATAATGACCCAGAATTCCAGTGCAGCAGTCTGTGCCAGACAATAGTCAATGTAGTAGAACGGACATTCGTAGATATGAAGCTGCCGCTGCCATGCCTTGCCCTCACCGTAAAAGGGCGAACCGTCCAGTCTGAGCCACGGCATATATACCGCCGTCAGCTCCCGCCACACCTCATGGCGGCTTTCAGGGGACATATCGGGATTTTCATAGATGATATGCTGAAAATGGTCTACCATCGTTCCGTAGGGAATAAAGGTGATCGCCCCGAACAAATGCGACTGCCGGAATTTCACGGCATCTTTTCCGAAAAATTCATCACTGCTCTGCCAGCCGAAAAATTCCATCGTCATGGAATGAACCTCACAGGCCTCCAGTGTCGGGCTCTGGTTATCATGCGGCACAATATCCCGCGCCATATAGAACGCGAACGCATGACCCGCTTCGTGGGTAATGACCTCCACATCGTCTGACGTTCCGTTGAAATTGGCAAAAATAAACGGTGCTTTATAGTCTGCAAGCTGCGTACAATAGCCGCCGCCCGCCTTGCCCTTTTTACTGAGTACGTCCATCAGCTCCTCTTTGAACATCATGTCGATAAATGCGCCGCTTTCGGGTGAAAGCTCATGATAGAGCCGCTTGCCTGCGGCAAGAATATCATCGGGTGTACCCTGCGGGCGCGGATTGCCGTCACGGTACCGGAGAGAAGCGTCCGCATAGCACAGCGGATAAGCAAGTCCCGTGCGCTCTGCCTGCTTACGGTACAGCTTTTCGGCAACAGGAACGATATACTGCACCACTGCCCTGCGGAATTTTGCGATATCATCGGGGGTATAGCAGTTGCGGTTCATCTGGAGATAGCCGAGCCTTACGAAATTGTCATAGCCGAGCTTCAAGGCTTTTTTGTGGCGAAGCTTAACAAGCTTGTCATAGATCTCATCGAGCTCCGAAGCGTGATCGGTATAGAATTCCGCTTCCTTCTGCCATGCGCTGTGTCTGACGGCATCATCGGGCGACTGCTTATAGGGCTGGAGCTGAGAGAGGGTTCTCTTTTCGCCGTCAAATTCGATCTGAGCCGAAGCGATCAGCTTCTGATACTCCGTTTCGAGCCTGTTGGTTTCCTGCGTTTCGGGAATAATGGCGGGAGAAAATGCCCGAAGGAAAATCTCTGCATTGAGAAACAGCAGTTTCCCGTACTTTTCTTCAAGCTGTGCACGAAAACGGCTTTCCGTGAGCAGTCTGACAAAGCTTTCCTGAATTTCGGTAATAAGGGGCGACTGCTCATCAATATATTCGACCTCTGCTTCATAAAAGGGGTCTGTAGTGTCGATGGAATGTCGGGTATAGGCAAGTGTCGTCATGGTATCCACATGCGCGATCATGCTGTCCCATTTCATCAATGCCGCGTCTGCTTCTTCAAAGCTTCGGGCATCGGCAAAACGCTTTTTAAGGCTTTCTGCCTGCGACGCTATTTCCTGAACCTGCGGGCGGGTATAGCTCATCTCGGAAAATTTCATCATGTTACCTCCATTTGTTGATATGGATAGTCTGCAACAAATATTTTACAGCAAATAGAAAAAAAAATCAACGGCAGCTTCGTGTCAGAAAGCTGCCGCATGAAGAATAATTGGTCAGACGATCGCATTGCCGTCAGCTTCTGCTGTTGGCTGCAAACAAACGAACGATATAGAGGAAGAGGTTGATAAAGTCAAGATAAAGCTGGAGCGCAATATTGATACCGGCGCGCGCAAGCAGCTCGGGATTGCTTGAAAAATAAGCGTAGCCCTTTCTGATCTTCTGGGTATCATAGGCGGTAAAGCCGATAAACAATACCACACCCACAATGCCTGTAATGAGGTCATACATCGGCATCTGGAAGATCAGCGCAATCACAGAGAAAACGATCAGTGCTAAAAGTCCCATCAGAAGCAGCGGCCCGAGACTCGTCAGGTCACGCTTGGTGACCGTGCCGTAGATCGACATGCCGATGAATATCGCCGCCGTTACGGCAAACGCATAAAACGCGGTAGTAACGCCGCACAGTATCAGGGTCGGTGCTATGGTAATACCCGTCAGTACGGAATAGGTGATGAACAGTACCTTGCTTACCGCTGTGGGCAGCTTATAGATGAAAAATCCGAGGATAAATGCCATGGCGACCTCTGCCACAGCGGCGATCAGGTAGATTACAAGAAACTCCCGGAGCATATCCATTGTCAGGAATTTCATAATGCCGAAACCGACAATGAAGGTCAGCGACAGTCCTGCCGACATCCATATATAGACCTTCCGGCTGAACTCTGCCAGTGAAATCCCCTCGCCGTAGCGTGCGCGCGTCTGCTGCATCGGAACGCCGTAAGCAGGATTCTGCTGGTAGGGGTTATAGGACTGCTGATAGCCGTTATAGGGCTGCTGATAACCGCCCTGTGCGTTATTGTAGGGCTGCTGATAACCGTTATAGGACTGCTGGTAGCCGCCCTGCGGGTTCGGGTTATAAGGCGGGTACTGGTCGGGAGATGACGGGTAACCGTTATTATAACCATTGCTATTATAACCGTTATTATTCATAAGATAACTCCTTTCCGATTATAAATCCGATTGTAAAAGTACCTCTTCTCTATACATAAATATACTATTTTATCGGAAGAATGTCAACGGGCAGCAAACAATTTATCGGAGGAAAATAATCGGTGGTTTGCGATGTTTTATTGTGCAAAATAATTTTTCGGGTATAGACAAATTCCGATTAATTCTGTATACTATATATGATCATTGTGTATTCTGCCCATAGTATGCCGCAGATACACATCAGGGAAACGCTGAACTTTCAGGCAGGACTTATTCAGTGGTTTCCGGCGAAAGGAGATAAAAAATGGAACTACAGATCAGAAACGTCTGCAAGCGTTTTGGCGACAAAGAGGTTCTTAAGGATGTTTCGCTCACCGCCCGCAGCGGCAGCGCTCTGGGAATCCTCGGCAGAAACGGTGCAGGCAAAACCACCACCATACGCATTATTATGGGCGTATTCTTTGCCGACAGCGGCGAAGTGCTCGTTGACGGCAAGCCCATCGACCGCGATCGTATCAGCATTGGTTATATGCCCGAGGAACGCGGTCTTTATCCCAAAAAGCTGATCAGCGAACAGCTGATCTATCTTGCCGAGCTGCGCGGAATGTCCCCGCGTGACGCAAAACAGGCTTGCAGCAAATGGCTTGACCGCATGGGAATGTCTGAATACAAAAACAAAAAGCTTGAAACGCTCAGCAAGGGCAATCAGCAGAAAATACAGCTCTGCGCCACGCTGATGTGTGACCCGCAGATCATCATTCTTGACGAGCCGTTTTCGGGTCTTGACCCCGTAAACGCTATGCTGCTCAAGGACGTCATCAAGGAAATGATCGACGGCGGTGCGGTAGTGCTGTTTTCAAGTCATCAGATGAACTATATCGAGGAGTTTTGCAGCAGCATTACGATCCTCAACAGCGGAAAGATCGTGCTGGACGGAAAGATCGGCGAGATCAAGAGAAGCTATCCCCGCGACACCATGCTGGTAAGCGCGTCAGATTTTGAAAAGATACCGCCCTATCTGCTCAAAAACAATGCCGATATCATTTTGTCGGCAGACAAGGATACTCTGCTCGAAAACACCGTGAAGGTCAGGCTCAAGTCCGCCAAAAACAAAGCCGCCCTGCTCGAAAGCCTTTCGGCAAGCGGTATCGACATTGACCGCTTTGAGGTATATGAACCGTCACTCAACGACATTTTTGTAGAATATACGGAGGCGGGAATATGAAGCATATATTACAAGTTCTGAAATTTGAGTATCTGACCTGTGTCAAGAGCAAATCCTTTATTTTCACCACGCTTTTGTTTATTGCCATGATCCTGCTGATGTCGTTTTTGCCGGGCATTATTCTGAGCATGAACGAGGAAGATGCCGAACCGCCTGTCGATTCAGAGGGACAGCCTGTTCTGCCGGTCATCGCGGTATCCAACGATGCCTACGAGGACAGCACCTCACTCACGGCATATCTGAAGCTGTATTTCCAGAACTATGAGATCAAGCTCACAGAGGAATCTCATGAGGACATCATGGAGCATGTAGACAGCGAGGATTACACCTTTGCCATAGAACTGAAAGCGCCCCTGTCCTTTACCTACATCACCAAAAGCAACGGTCTTTACAGCACCTACGGCGAAACCGCCCGTGAAGCGCTCCTGCAATACTACAAAGCCAATCTGCTCTCTGAGATCGGTGTCACTGAGGAACAGGCACAGCAAATCCTCTATTCTGCGGTGGAATATGATACCGTCACCACCGGTACAGACATGACGCAGAATTACTGGTCGTCCTACATACTCTTTATGATCATCTATATTGCCATTATTATGTATGGACAGATGGTATCGCAGAGTGTGGTATCCGAAAAGAATACAAGAGCGATGGAGATGCTCATCACCTGTGCAAAGCCATCTCACCTGATGTTCGGCAAGGTGCTCGGTTCAGGTCTTGCGGGTCTTACGCAGCTTGTTCTGATCACCGTGACGGCGCTCGGCTCGATCAATACCATTTCGGCAAAATCCATTCCCGAAGAAATTTTGCAGTTCATCAACTTCACGCCCGAAGCAATTGCCTATGCACTGCTGTTCTTTGTGTTAGCGTATTTTGTATATGCTTTCCTGTTAGCCTCCTTTTCTTCACTGGCTTCCAGAAGCGAGGATCTCAATACGCTGACCGCTCCCGTTATGATGCTGTTTGTAGCCGCAAGCATGGTGGTATTGATGTCCATGGGCAGCGGCAGTGTGGACGGCATTATGATGAAGGTATGCTCCTACGTTCCGCTGGCTGCGCCGCTGGCAATGTTTGCAAGAATTACTTTGTCAGACGTTGCATGGTATGAGATCGTGATCTCGGTAGTAACACAGCTTATCACCATTTATCTGCTCGGTATGCTGGCTGCCGCCATCTACCGTATCGGTGTACTGATGTACGGCAACCCGCCCAAGCCCGCCGAGGTCATCAAAAGCCTTTTTGCTCAGCGCAGGGAGCTCAGGGCTGCTGCTTCCAAAAACAAAGCTGAATAATTCTTTTTGCAGTAAAAACCGGCTTGCCCCGCACCTTCGCGGGACAAGCCGGTTTTATAGTCAACGACATTAGCGTAATCCTGATGTTGGGGCTCTGATTCTCGGTTGTCACCTCGGTCGGTGCTTCTGCTGCGCAGAGGTG
>CACYDW010000052.1 GCA_902773325.1 uncultured Ruminococcus sp. | reverse complement strand
GTGCACCCTTGCCGAGGTCAAGGGGTGCGGGTGTCCGGTGGACACCTCTGCGCAGCAGAAGCACCGACCGAGGTGACAACCGAGAACAAGAGCCCCAATACCGCTTACTTTATCTGTCGTGGATATCCACATAGGGAACTCTTTCATGAACATTCATATAAGCGGGGCGAATGATCTTGCTGGGGTTCACCAGTTCCTCCATGCGGTGTGCAGACCAGCCCGCAATACGCGCGATCGCAAAAATCGGGGTATAGAGCTTCTTGGGCAGTCCGAGCATACTGTAAACAAAGCCGCTGTAAAAATCTACGTTGGCACTGACACCCTTATAGATCCTTCTCTCCTGCGCGATCACCTCGGGAGCAAGCTTCTCTACCATGGAATACAGCTTGAACTCTGCCAGTCTGTCCTTTTCTTCAGAGAGCTTTTCGACAAATCCCTTGAACACCCGCGCTCTGGGGTCTGAAATCGAATAGACCGCATGACCCATGCCATAGATCAGACCGGCTCCGTCAAAGGCTTCACCGTGGAGCAGCCGCACAAGATATGCCCTGATCTCATCCTCATCGCTGTAATCCTTGATATGCAGCTTCATATCGTCAAACATCTTTACGACCTTGATATTCGCGCCGCCGTGCTTCGGACCTTTCAGTGAACCGAGAGCCGCTGCGATCGCGGAATAGGTATCTGTACCGGAGGACGAAACGACATGGGTCGTAAAGGAGGAATTGTTGCCGCCGCCGTGTTCGGCATGGAGTACGAGCGACATATCGAGCAGCTTTGCTTCAAGAGCGGTATAGCAGGAATCCGGACGCAGCATATAGAGAATATTCTCTGCCGTTGACAGATCGGGACGCGGCGAATGGATATAAAGACTGCGGTTTCTGTGATAGTGGCTGTATGCCTGATAGCTGTATACCGAAAGGACGGGAAATTGTGCGATCAATTGCAGGCACTGCCGCAGCACGTTAGAAAGGGAAGTATCGTCTGCATTGGGATCATAGGAATAGAGCGTAAGCACACTTCTTGCCAATGCGTTCATCATGTCGGTGCTGGGCGCTTTCAGAATGACATCTCTGGTAAAGTCACGCGGCAGATTACGGTAAGATGCCAGCAGGCGCTTGATCTGGTTGAGCTGCTGCACATCCGGCAGCGTGCCGAACATCAGCAGATAGACGACCTCCTCAAAGCCAAAACGGTTATCATCTATAAAGCCCTTGACGATTTCCTCTACATCGACACCTCTGTAATACAGCTTGCCGTCACAGGGGCGGGTTTCACCGTTCACTGTGACATTGGAACAGATTTCGGAGATCTCGGTCAATCCGGCAAGAACACCCTTGCCGTTGATATCTCTCAGTCCTCGTTTTACATCATATTTTGCGTATAATTCTCTGTCAATGGTGCCGTTGGCAGCACATAGCTGACCAAGCTGCTCCAGCTCGGGTGTTATGTTGAATATTTCTTCATTCTGCACGATTATCATCTCCGTTATCTTTCTGTATTATAGAATACTATTTTGTTATTATATCATAAATCGGACAATAATACAACCAATTTTTTCTTGTGTTATATTTTCGCTTTTATTGTGTGTCAAGCGCGTTAAGCCATTTTATGTAAGGAAACAACCCTGAATGATGTTTTTCTCTTTCAGTTCATGATTGATCAGGTTCAGTACACGCCGCTTATTGCCGCTCCACTTCGGCGCAATCAGTATGTTTTTGTCGCCATCACCTGTCAGCCTGTGTATCACCACATCCGGCGGCAGACAGCCGATCGCTTCGGCAGCAAGCGAAACATATTCCTGTTCGCTCATGACCGTTACCTGTCCCGCCTCATAGAGAGCGGCAAGCCTTGTTCCCATGAGTACATGAAGAAGCTGCAGCTTGATGCCGTCAATGCCGCTCTGACCCACATAACGCACCGTTTCAAGCATATCGCTGCGGCTTTCACCGGGCAATCCGAGAATCACATGGGTGATCACCTCAGCACCCGACTCTTTCAGACGGCAGACAGCACTGTCATAACAGGCAAGGTCATAGCCGCGGTTGATAAGATCCGCCGTGCTTTGGTGTATCGTCTGTAAGCCAAGCTCTATCCAGACCGGCTTGATGCGGGCAAGCTCTGCGATCACAGTCAGAACGTCAGGCGGCAGGCAGTCCGGACGGGTAGCAATGGAAAGAACGGCAACATCACTGCGCTGTATCACCGGCATAAACAATCCCCGCAGATATTCCGCCGGCGCATAAGTATTGGTATAGGACTGAAAATACGCAATATAGCTGTCGCCGTCATATTTTCCGCTCACCATCGACCGCGCGTATGCCATTTGCTCATCAAGGCTCAGAGCAGAGGGTGCGGCGAAATCGCCCGACCCGCCCTCGCTGCAAAAGATACACCCTCCGCTTGAAATAGTTCCGTCACGATTCGGGCAGGTCATACCGCCGTTCAGAGAGAGCTTATAGAGCTTTTTCCCGAAGGTTTCTTTCAGATATGTATCCAGAGAATAGTAGCGTCTGCCGTTCCACATCGTTCATCGTCCTCCAAAAAACAGCAAGGGGAAAGCCCCACGGCTTTCCCCCGCCAAAAAATACGTCCGACATATCGGACAGAAGCACCTTATTCTGCTTCAAAATCTTCTTTGCCTACGCCGCAGAGAGGACATACCCAATCTTCGGGAAGATCTTCAAAAGCTGTTTCAGGTTCAATGCCGTTATCGGGATCACCCACAGCAGGATCATAAACATATCCGCACACGGTGCATACATATTTCTCCATCACACACACCTCCTTTCACAAAAAATAACTGTCTCTGCATAGGAACGGTCTTTTTCTTTATTAGTAAACGACATTATTTTTTATACTTTCATAAATAATAGGCTGACTGTGGGGGGCTTTCCGGTCGCCCCACACCCCTTCGGACATCACTCTAAGTAAGAATATTTTTGTCGCCTACTATAGTTTTATCAGCCATGGGCGAAAAGTTCGTTTTTTTAGGAAAGGGATCCGGGGGAAACTGCCCGGCAAAATTGATTTTCCTGTGAAGCGCAGTTCAGTGCCTGACCTTTGTTCGGATAAACTGTATAAATGAGATCAGTCCGGCTATGATCGCCGAACAGCCCAAAACAACGACTGTCTGTCCCAGATAGGGGTGTTTCTCGATATAGCTGACAAACAATCCGATAAGGGCTATCGGTATCCCCGCCGTCAACGGAATAATAAAGGACGATATACGATATTTTTCCTCCTCTTCCTCCTCCATATCCTCATCTTCTGTTTCGGGATCGTCTTTGTTTCTCCAGAACTGCACGATCTTATACAGTCCGATGGTCAGAAACGGCACCGAAACAAGTATCGTGATAATCCCCCTGTACTGCATGGTTTTTGTCCATATCACTTCGGGGTTATCCTTGCTGTAGCAGATCTCTACGCTGTCACCCTCATGCCATGACGCTTCATACTGCCCCAGCGTGACGGCATCATAAGTAACACCGTCTGCCTCATAGCTTACGAGCGTAACAGTCGTTGTGGTAATGGAGGAATCCTTCATTTTGCGGACATTCTCAAATCCTGTGATCGTAGCGGTCGCCTGCCCTGTATTATCGGGCATCTTACTCACATAGTATTGCAAGATCCCTCCGAAGGTCAGCAGTGCTATCCCGATGATCAGAAAGCCCACACTGCCCCTCATGCCTATTCTGCTGATAAAGAAGCGATGCTTCATTCCTCTTCCTCCTCCGATTCCGGATATACACTGAGAACGATCGTCTGTGAAAGCGAATTGCCGTATTTTTCGTAAGAATAGCCGGATCCTTCGCGCGCCTGTGCATAGTCGTCCAGAATATCGTTAATGCTGTCGGATATCTCATCATAAGCCTTTGCGGTTTCAAATTGGATCGAAAGGCTCTCGATACCGTCCTCCGTCATATACTGATCCAGAAGGTCAATGAATGCCTGCTTTGCATCAGTGTCCCCCGGCACGATCAGATGGTTCATGACGTGATAGTTCAGTTCCATTGAATTACATTCCGGAAGCCCCAGATCGCGGTAGAAATCACTGATGGTACGGCTGCTCAGAATGGTTTTTTCATCAACGTTAAAGAAGCCGTAGCAAGGAGGATATACCGTATAGTCATCGGGCTTGACATTATCTACCGTCAGGTCAACGTGATAATAATCTTCGCCGATTTTAACCACATTCCAAGAATGGAGCGCATACATCGCTTCATCTGTCCAGTTCGGGATACCTGAAATACACACGCACCAACAGCCCAGTTCCCTCATGCACCACATGAACGACTTGCATATTCCTTCGCATCTTCCGTGTCCGTTGACCAATACACCGTATACAGAACCGGCATAAAGATCACTTTCATTATATACGCATTTATCAAAAATCATATTATAGATATACTGCTCTTTTTCAAAGTCCGATGCATCTGCAAGCGTCTGCTTCAACTCGTCAAAAATCTTCTCAAGTTCCTGCAAATGCGCTTCATATTCCTCACGCCCCATGCTGTATGTGAATGCCACACCATTTACCATGCTGCAATCATCACCCACATACGACGGCTGATACTCACCCATCAGGTGAATCAGCTCGGGACACTCATAGTTGAGCAGGAACATCAGCATATCAAGCTCATCTGAACTGATCGCATTCTTAAAATAAACGTCACTCTGACACCGTCTTGCCGCCCGATATAGTTCCGCAAAATGTGAAAGGCTTCTCAGGCTCAGATTCTTTACAAAATATTTGGAATCAAAATCATATATAACATCGGGGTCAATATGATATGCCGGATATAAAACCTCATCGGGAACCTCTTCGTCAGAGCTTTCCTGTGAGGATTCCACAACAGACGCAGAACTCTCTGCCGCGGAGGAGCCGACATCAGAAGAAGCCATAACAGAGCTTTCTGTTTCACCTTCCGACTCCGGCTGGTGAGATTCGGTGATCTCACTCACTCTTTCATCAGCGGTGCTTTCTGTACCCGAGGACGTGCGTTCCCGAACGGAAAAATCCGCCGGCGACGGCTGATTTTCCTCCAGCAGCATTTGACAGCCGCAGAGTATAGAAGCGCTCGCTGTAATCATAGCTGTTACTTGTAATAGCTTTTTCATAGTATTCCGCCCTTACAGCAGAAATACACACCCTTGGTGCATATTCCTGAACTGGTTGTTTATTCTTCTGTACCTGTATTGCCGCCCGTCTGTGCATTCGGATACACCGCGCCTGTCTGCGCGTTCGGATATACCACGCCTGTTTGTGCGTTCGGGTAGACTGCACCGTCCGCAGAAGTATCTTCGGGGGGTTCAGCAACAGCAGCGGGCGGTGTCTGCTGCACCGTATTGCGTGAATTGGAATAGGTTTCGTTATCCGAGAAAATAAAGCTGCTGAGATCAGTTGTTCCGGAGCTGCCCGAACCCGCAAAGGTTTCCGCACTGTATCCGGTAGCATTCACGACATCATTCTGACGGAATTTTTCATTATAGTCAACACCATCATCAAACTGTGCCGCCGCACCCGGTCCCTGACTCTGATAACCTCCGATAATTTCAAGCGAATTCAGGTCATCTTCGGGATTTTCATCTTCGGGTACTTCCTTGAGTCCGCTGATGATCTTCTTTCTGTGTGCAACAGAACTATCTCTCTGGAATACAAGTATCGTGCCGCCTGCACCGATCACGATCATGGAAGCCCAGAGAACATACAGCGGTATTGCATACTGCGCATTGGAATCATCAGGAATACCGCACTCAAACGGAGCGTTCGCTTTATACTTGATCTCGATTCGCTGTCCTACCTCAAGGGGCTGGGTATTATAAATAAACACATTTTCATACACGACATCATCTACCGTATAAGTAACCATGATATCATACTGCTTATAGGTGTTGCCTTCCTTTTCATACGACACCGTAGACACCGAAGTAACCTCTGCATAGGTGCGGGGGGCTTCATCCTTTGTATTATTCCTGTTCATATCACCGCTATATGTGGTGATAAGCCCACATATACCGCCCAAAACCAATGCGCCGTAGAATACGTAATACACAACGCTTGATCTGATTCTTTTTTTGATTTTTCCCATTATATTCTCAGACATACTACCACTCCCGACAGCACCAACAATCCAATAATATAATATACTACTTCAACATAAATTTCAAGTATATTTTTCTCTACACTGTTCACCTTGCATAGGCGGAGTGCCTACGCTGTCGACTTGCAAACGATATCAGCCTGTTTCCCGCACCATCAGCAATAAAGCCGCTCTGTTTGTTGTCTTTTATGCGGAGAAAGTATCCCATGTGCTCCCAACGCTTAATATCAACAGACTGCTGTTGTTTCCGGCGCGGCATAGCACCAATCTCTCGTTTTAAGAGCGATAGCTCGGTTGTATAGCAGCATAGGTCAGATTTTGCTGTCCGACTTGTATAGCAGAGGGAACTCCTCTTTGGTGCTGAGCGAAAACGCGAACATGGGTGCAGCGCCGTTGCGCTGCCTTGCAAAGAGGGGGGAGATGTGATATGATGTAGTATAATAAGCGTGGAATGAAAAATTGCAAGATTAGTGACGGTGAAAATAATGGCAATGATAACGGTAAACGGACTTTGTATGGAATTCGGAGAACAAAAGCTGTTTGAAGATATGAACTTTGAAATGCAGGAGGGCGACAGAACCGGTCTGATCGGCGTTAACGGCAGCGGAAAAACTACCCTGTTCAAGCTGCTTACCGGTGAGCTTTCGCCTGCCGACGGTACGATCGTGATCGGCAAAAACACAACCATCGGATATATGGAACAGCACGTGTGCCGCAACCTTGACCGCAGTGCTTATGATGAGGTTCTGACGGTCTTTGACGAACTGCTCTCCATGGAAAACGAACTGGACGGGCTTAATGCAAAAATCGCCGCCCACGACGGCGATATGACAGAGCTTATTGACCGACAGGCATTTTTGCACGATACATTCACCCGCCGCGGCGGACTGACCTGCCGCGCAAGAGCGCGCTCGGCACTTCTCGGTCTGGGCTTTGACGATTCACAGATCAGCCTGCCCGTAAGCGCATTGAGCGGCGGTCAGCGGGCAAAGCTCCAGCTCGCAAAGCTGCTGCTGTGTGAAGCGAATCTGCTGCTTCTCGATGAACCCACCAACCACCTCGACACCCACTCCGTAGAATGGCTCGAAGAATATCTTCTCGGCTCTAAATGTGCGTTTCTGGTCATCTCTCACGACAGATACTTCCTTGATAAGGTCACAGAACGTACCTTTGAGATCTCTAACAAAAAAATGACCGCCTATAAGGGCAACTATTCCGCCTTTCTGCCGCAAAAGGCAGAAAGACAGCTTGCCGCTCAGAGAGTGTATGACAATACCCGAAAGGAAATCGCGCGTCTGGAGGGTATCGTTGAACAGCAGAAACGCTGGAACAGAGAAAAAAATATCCGCACTGCCGAAAGTAAACAGAAAATCATCGATAAGCTTGAACAGAATCTCCAGCGTCCCGATCAGGATCCTTCTTCCATGAACATGGAGCTGCATATTTCCGGTCAGAGCGGTGAAGATGTCCTGTTCGCTGATGACCTTGCACTCTCATTCGGCGAAAACCACGTTTTCAGAAATGTTTCCTTTGAACTGCACCGGGGAGAAAAGGTGTTTATCCTCGGCCCGAACGGCTGCGGAAAAACCTCCCTGCTCAAAACCCTGCTCGGTCAATATACCGCCGACAACGGCAGGATCCGGTTCGGCGTTGGTGTGAAGGTCGGCTATTACGATCAGATCCAGACGGGCATGGACAGCAGCAAAACTGTTTTTGAAGAACTCGCCGACAGCTTTCCTTCCATGACCAATACCGAAATACGCAGTACACTCGCCAGACTTCTCTTCCGCAATGACGATGTGTTCAAGCCGCTTTCCAGTCTGAGCGGCGGCGAACGCGCAAAGGTACTGCTCACAAAGCTGATGCTCCTGCGCTGTAATCTGCTGGTGCTCGACGAACCCACTAACCACCTCGATATCCTCTCTTGTGAGGCTCTCCAGAATGCTCTCGATGAATATGAAGGAACACTCATCGCCGTATCGCACGACAGATATCTGATCAACAGCCTTGCCGACAGAATACTGTATCTCATGCCCGATGGCATACGCGAATTCAAGGGCAATTATGAGGACTTTTTGCAGCGGTTCCAGCCGTTTCGTCAGGAACAGAAGCCTAAAGAGGAACGCACGGAAAAACAAACCGAATATAAGAATAAAAAAGAGCGGGACGCACGGCGCCGCCGCGACAAGGTTCGCCTTGCTAAACTTGAATCCGAGATCTCTGAATATGAAGATCTGCTGCAAACTGCCAATGCATCGCTCAATGCTCCCGAAAATGCTTCCGATTACGAAAAAATGCTCACACTGACCAACGAGATCGACCGATTACAGCACGCTCTCGATGCTATGTATGAGGAATGGGAGGAGCTGAGTAGCCGACTGGAGGAATGATTGCTTGCTCCGATAAAAAATCCACTCAAAACAACAGTCTTTTGCGGTATTACCGCAAAAGACTGTTGGGCAAACATTATCCGGCAGAAGCCTCATGATAGATAAATGGCTTGATATCCTCCAGAAATTCCGCAGGCGTTTTGATATCCTCCGGCACCTCCAGCACAATCGGCTGGGATATATCCAGACTGACAATGCCGATCAGCGAATGGGCATCAATAGTGTAAATATCGGAAATAAGGTTGATTTTGAGCTTATCATATTTTGAGGTCATTGCAACAAAATCCTTCACATTGGCAAGGTCGTTAAAAAAGATAGTTTCTCTGAACATTTTAATGCCTCCAATTTCTGTTTTGAGCAGCTCAGGCACTGCGTCCTGTTATTTTCGATCATTCTTGCCGGATCTCACAAAATGCAAGCGTCCGAAAAGCATATAAGGCTTTGCTGTTTTTTATTTTATCAATATTTTTATTGTGGGTCAACTGTATTTCATGAAACATTTTCACTAAATACTGTATATTATCAAATTCGTGCAATTCACTATAAATTTATAAAGCCGTGATAAAAAATTCATAGATTATAAACGAAAGCAGATCACGTTTTCGGGTAGTCCGTCCGATTCGCTCAGGTATTTTGATACGGTCGGTTCTGCCCTGTTATCGTCATTCTGATTCTCTAAAAGGAAGGAAAAAACATGAAGGTCAATATTATTACCCTTGGCTGCAAGGTCAATCAATTTGAGTCACAGGCAATGTTCAAGCAGCTGTTTGACAACGGCTATGAGCCGGCAGGCGATCACGAGCCTGCCGACATTACCATCATCAATTCCTGCGCTGTCACACAGGCAAGCGAACAAAAGGCTGTCAAGCTCATTCACCGTGTTCGCCGTGAAGCACCCGATACCGTCATCGTGCTCACCGGCTGCATGGCGCAGGCATTCCCCGATTCCGGAAAAAAACTCCCTGAGGTCGATATCGTCCTCGGCAACAAGCGCAGAAAAGACCTGCTCCCGACACTCAACAGCTATTTTGCCCAAAAACAGCAGCTTACATTCGTTGAGGAATATCAAAAGAATGACCGCTATGAGCCGCTCTTTGTGGACACCTTCGTCAAGCGTACCAGAGCGTTTCTCAAAATCGAGGACGGCTGCAACCGCTTCTGTTCCTACTGTATCATTCCCTACGCGCGCGGCAGGGTACGCTCCTGTTCGCTGGATTATATCCGCGATGAGATCAAAGCCTTCGCCGCCAACGGGTATCGGGAGGTCGTCATCATCGGCATCAACCTCTCCTCCTACGGCAGTGATATCGGACTCTCTTTCTCCGATGCCATTCAGACCGCCTGTGAAAGCGCCGATATCCGTATCCGCCTCGGCTCTCTCGAACCGGAATCCATGGATATGCATACGCTCCGTCTTTTTTCTCAATATGATAATTTCTGTCCGCAGTTTCATCTCTCGCTCCAGAGCGGGTGTGACGCGACCCTCCGCCGAATGAACAGACACTATACCGCCGCTGAATATGCCGATATTGTGGACAATATCCGCTCCGTTTTTGAGAATCCCGCCATTACCACCGATGTGATGGTCGGCTTTGCCGGCGAAACCGATGAGGAATTTGAAGCGTCCCGCCGCTTCGTGGAACAAATCGGCTTTGCAAAGGTACATATCTTCCCTTATTCGCGCAGAGCGGGCACTGTCGCCGACAAAGCGCCGGATCAGATTCCCGACTGCATCAAAAAGCAGCGCGCCGAAATCATGGCAAAAACTGCACAAAAAACCACCGAAGCCTTTTTCCGCTCCCAACTCGGCAGAACCGAAGCCGTATTGATCGAAACACGCTCCAAAAACGGTATGTATGAGGGCTACACCATGAACTATACCCCCGTACTCGTCCCCGCTGACGAAAGCTTTATCAACCGAATTATCAATGTCACTCTCACCGATCTCAGCGGAGATCATCTCATCGGCACGCTTTCCTGATGTTCCTCGGTTCTATCGAAACAGCACCGCCGCTATGCCGGATCACCAACATAGCGGCGGTGCTGTTTATTATCGGAAAGGTTTTAGCTGAGTACCGTTTTAAGAAGCTGCTCGAGAGAAATCATGTCTTTAGCATACATCATGAGCTTGTCATTATACTCATCAATGGTCAGAGCGGATACCATGAACATATAATCATAGACCTCCTGACCGATCAGGCTGCCCATATAGCCTGCTGACATACGGAATCTGATCTTGCCGTCCTCAAGGTCAATACTGAAGCTGCCGTTGATCAGATTCTCGTTGATGACATTGAGTACCAGTGCTGTGTCTGTTCTCTTATCCTCCGGCACGGTAAAGGGCATGAAGGAGATGAAGGACAGAACCTCATGATCCTCTCTGACCTTGATGATGAAATCGATCGGAATATCCTCACCGCGTGTCGTAATAGTAACGACCTTGTCCTCATCATGACGCTTGTAGTTGTACTCCTTTGCGTCAAAGTAGCTGCATACGGCTTCAAAGATTTCCTGCGCTCTCTTTGCTTTTTTTTCGTCTGACATAATAATGTCCTCCTTATATGAAATATTTCGATCCTCTGCCCTGCTTATGCCGGACACAAGGATTCATACCTTCTTGGGGCTCCGGTTATTCATCTCCGGCAGCAAAGCCGATTCTGGCTGTTTTCTGCTCCATGATATTCTTGAATTCCTTCTCACTGACCGCCAGTGCGAAATCCTCTACAATGAGCCGGTCGGTCTGCACACCGCTGAGCTGTGCTCTGAGGGCAAGCTTGCCCCATGTGCGTTCATAGAGATTTCTGACATAGCGCGCATTGCTGAAATCCTCTGCCTGAATGATCTCGTCCGAAAGATTCATGAAATAGTCGTTCACGGTCTGCTCAAACTGCTCATCATACACAAAGCTCGCCTGTGCCATTCTGAGGAAGATCGCGGCAAGCTGTTCTCTTGTATAGTTCGGGAACTCGATCTTGAAGGGCATTCTGCTTCTGAGTCCGGGATTGGAGCTCATCAACTTCTCCATCTCCCTCTCATAGCCCGCCATGATCACGACCAGATCGGTACGGTGGTTCTCCATTTCGGCAACAAGCGTGTCGATCGCTTCCTGACCGTAGTCTGCACGGCTGATGCCTTCGCCGCGATAAAGCGAATAGGCTTCATCTATAAACATCACCGAACCATAGGCATCCCTACACATCGCTGCCGTTTTGGGTGCGGTTTCGCCGACGTATCTGCCGCAGAAATCTCTGCCCGCATATTCAAAGAAGCTGCCGTTGCGGAGAATTCCCTCCTCCTTGAGTACCTCGCCGAGAATACGCGCCACCGTGGTTTTGCCCGTGCCGGGATTTCCGGTAAAACGCATGTGAATACACGGTCTGTCAAGCTTGTCATTCTTGCAGGCAAGCTTGATCTGAGAAACGATCTCTTCCACCTTGTGTCTGATATCGTCCATTCCGACCAGACGGTCGAAGGCATTCATGCCGCTTTGGCGCTCCGAACCTGCGGTCAGAAGAATACTCTGCACCTGACTGCCCGCAATTTCCTTATCGTGCAGGTCATTCTCCGCATTATAGAGCTGTTTGAGATACAGCAGCTCCGAGAGCACCTTATTGACGGTGTTGAGTCCGTAAAAACGTCCGTCGTTTTTTTCTTCGATCATACGCTGTTCAACAAGCTGCATGGTATCCTCGTCTGCATGAAAGCCCTTTTCCACAAGCGTCTGTTCGGCATAGGAGCGAAGCTGCGACAGCGTAAAGGGCACGATCGACAGTTCCTTGATGAACACATAATCGTTGAGGTCACTCCTGATCTTTTGCAGCACGTTTCTCTCCACAAAGGGGATTCTGAAAAAAATGACATTGTTTCCGGCATAGTCCTCGATTTTTTTGAGGAACTGTTTGAATTCCGTATCGCCGGTTTTGGACATGAATTCGGAAATATCGATACATACTACGGTATCGGACAGATTTCTGAGCTTTCCGATGGCTTCGGAATAAGCCTCGTCCTTCTTATCCGACTGCATCTGGATCTCGACCGGCTTCATCTTCTTATTCTTTCCTGCCGCACCAAGCTCCTCTAAAAGCTGCGAAAACAAACTGATGTATTCCGAAAGTCCATAGCCGTTATTTACAGAGATCACATACATACGCTTCTTGAACGAATCCAGCGTATTGCTCTCGCACAGATAGGGCATGACCCTTGCACATTCGGCAGCAAGCGCTTTGAATTCGTCTGCACCGACCAGCGCATTGATTTTTTCCATGGCGGTACGCTTGTCTGTATCCTGACACTGCGTTTCGGTGCTATCGGCAGATTTTTTCATAAGCCTTTGCAGCAGGGAAACCACTTCGCCCCCCGGCTGCTCCTGTACGGACGCTTCCTCTTTTTCGGGCTGTGCTTCTGCGGGTGCTGATTCCTGTGACGGTGCAGGCTCTTCCTGCAAAGGCTGCTCTGCGGTCAGCTCCTCTACGGTGATCTCATCAATGATATCACTGTCGGCAGCACCAAACAGTGCTGTAATCTGATCGCATATATCGCGGCGCAAGTCATGCGGCTCTTCGACACCCTCCAAAGCAGCCTTAAAGGACAGCTCACCGGGCTTTGAATGGATCTCACTGATCTTCATGGCAAGACACAGCGCATCAGTGATACGCTCATCCGGACGAACATCATCATACATGTGTGACAGCACCCAGTCCGTTCTGAACGTAATGCTGCATAAAAACTGATCTGACATCGTTATCTCCTCTTTTCCGAAGCTGTTGAAAACGCATCGCTTCACAGCTCCTAATCAAACATATCCCCCGACACTTCCTCGGCGACAGGATAATCCCACAGCTTGAAGTCATCAGAGCTCTTGTCGAAAAATGCCTTGAGGTCACGGATATCAATACTGAGAATATCCAGCAGATCCTCCTGAGATTTCAGGTGCTTCGTCCTGAACTGTGTTGCACCGTCGATCTCACCGTTGTCTTTAAGGTCGGCAAGGATACCGTCATCCGTACATTCGATCAGACAGGGGTGACACTTCAATGCCACAAATTTATGATCCTTATCAGGCTTTTCAAAGGTGGTGAGCGCATAGGTTTTCTTGACAAACTCATAATCCACACCCACAAAGCCCCTTGTCCTGAGGAACGCACACCAGCGCCTGTGTTCGAGCCATGCCAGACGATGCAGCAGCTTTTTGTCCTTGCGTCCGTTATTGACAATTTCCGTTATATAGCGTTTCAGTGCTTCACGGTCACGCTTTTTGCTGTCATTAGCGCTGTCATTGAAGATAGAAATGCTGTCATATACCCCTGCGGAGAACATCTTGTATTTGAGGTGAAGCGTGCGGGCAATATTCGCCTTGTATTTATAGATATCCTTGGCTCTTTCAGTCTGTGATTTTTCCTTAGCACGATGGTAAACATCGCCCTGCCCGCTGTGTGAATTGACAATGTCCTCATACTTTTTGCCGGTAAGGATAGCAACGGCATGAACACCGTCCATAAAGACATTCTGCGTGCTGTATACCTCGTCCATACTTCCGAAGGCATGCATATATACATCGCAGCCGTCCAACCCCTGCACATACTTTCTCTTCTTTTGCTCGTTCAGCTTCCGGCAGAAGTCCGTACAGTAAACGGAATAGGCAATGACGGTCTTATTATCGGGCTTTGACTGCACGTGATACGCTCCCACCAGCTCCCGCAGCTTTTCGGCAACGCGGAAATTGTCCTCGTCCGTGCCCAGACACACAATAAAGTAATCGGTATCCAGCAGACAGGAGTCCGTATCATGCTCATACGGCTCTTTGAGGATCCGTATGAAATCACCCGACATAACGTCCGTTCTGTAGTAGTGGAAATTCATGTACGGTTCGGAGAATTCCGCATCGGGCTGACCGTATTCCCCGCGGCACAGCAGGATCGGCGAACGCGGCATACCGCTTTTCAGTACCTCGGGACAATAAAAATCAATTTTGCCCCTGAAACCTCTCTCCACAACATGACCGTCCTGATCGGTTTTATTGTATTCCGCCTCGTTGGAGATCACATTGATATTCAGCTTTTTGTCCAGCACCTGCCCGTACCAGTAAGCGGACAGGAACATCTCCGTTCCGATCGAACCGCTGCCGAGTATGGTAACGGTAATGCTGTCTTTCTTGCTGTTGATGACAGGCTCAAACAGCGGCACATCCTTCAGAAGCGTATTGCTCATATTGCGCAGGGTATTGACGGGAATGATATCGGGCAGATCGAGTGCCTTGACATCCGAGGTGTTTTTGTTCCCCTTTTCAATATCAATAATGCGGCTTACGGTATCCTCTATATAGGAGTTTTTCCGGTCTGAGGAGAACACATAAATGCTGAGCCGCTTGCTGTCGTATTTTTTACCGTCAGAAAGCATTTTGGTAAGGGTCTCGATATTGCTGTTTTCGTCCTTATCAATGAGGAATACCGATGTATTGGCAAGCATACGCTTTCTGAAACGAATGTGCAGAATATCCGTCTTGACACACACCGCGCCCATCGCCTTAGCTGTCAGGAGCAGTTCTGTGCCGGATTCCTCCTCATCATCGGTATAGGCGTCCGTAAAGACGATCGTGGAGAAGCGTCTTTTTCTATCACTGAGAATACTGCCTGCCAGTGCGATCGCATTTTCGTTCAGCTCGCTGAAATAGTACTTTTTGCTGAATATATTCATTCCGGCAAAAAACAGCCTGACACTCGGGAACACCTTGGTGAGCAGCTCGAATACGATGGCTCCGCCTGCCAGCGGCGCAATCACACAAACCAGACCGTAATGCACGTTAAAGCAGACCTGCAAAAAGGAATTATCTTTGAAAATGACCTCAACCATTTTTTGTCCGTTGAGCCAGTAGTCGGTATAGCCCTCGTCCATACTGAAGGTCTGGAGCGTATGTACAAAGCTGTTGGCAAGCTCCTCCCAGACTCCGAGGTTGCCGATCTCACCTTCCTCGATTTTCACAGCCGAGTAGCAGGCGATCGCGTAGCGGGAACACCAGACGGAAAGAACAATGAACACCGTAAGAAACAGCAGCTTTTTGGAAAATCCCCATTCGATCTCATAGTAGCCCTCCTTACCGCTGAGGCGGAAGTGCAGCTTTTTGAGCGATGATACCAGAAACGGTATCAGACCGACAAGAAACAATCCCCATGACACACCGGTCAGCACCGGGCACAGCCATACCCAGATATCCTTCATTTTCTACGCTCCTTTCTGATGAGCTTCATGCCTTCCGCAGTGCGGAAGGCATTTTCTCATGATTTGTTTTTGAACTTGAACCTGATAACGATCACATAGATATCCTCGTCGTATGTATAGGTAAAACCGTCCGAAGCGATATTACTGTTCACCTTATTGGCAGCCCGTATCAGCTCATAGGCATCATTGCCGCTGCGGAACAGCTTGTTCATGGTTTCTTCATAGCAGGTGCGGCTTGCACATTTGAAGATCACAGCAGTTTTTCCGCCGGTCGCCGCGTGTACGGCGATCTCCTTGAGCTTATCGAGGTCGCAGCTTTCGATCAGCAGTCCGTTATGCACATAATAGTTGCATTTGGTGCTCCTGCAAAGCGGCATCTCAACCGGTTCGCTGTCAATATCTCTCGTGCGGACAAGCTCTTCGGTGGTGATACAGAAGTATTCAAAGCCGATATCCGTCTTTTTGATGGTCTGAACCGTATTGGACTGGTCACACCATGTGGTATCGAGATAATAGTAGTCGCCGTCCAGCTTGACGATATTCCAGCCGTGGTATTCGCCCTGTCTGCCGCTCTTGGTAAGGACATGACCCAGACTTTCCGCACATTCGATGCCGCATTTCTGTGCCAGATACTGCATAGCTCTTGCATAGCCGCCGCATACCGCCTTGCCCTCCAGCAGCGCACCGCAGACTGTCCTGAGATAGTCGATCTCGTTCGTGCCGGGGCCTCCCGAAGCATGCTGTTTGTTCAGCCCGATGGTATCGTAATCCACATGGTTGATCATCCGGACGTGCAGCCTTATCAGCGCGTCATAAGCACTCATTTCGGGGGTAATCCCCTCCAGAAAGCTCTGGGACGCCTTTTCAAGCTGCTCGTCAAGCTGCTTTACCTTTTCGGGCGATGCACCATACTGCGGATAGATGGTGCTGTCGCTGTAGGATATGGTCGTAAAATAATACAGCTCCGGATGGTCATACCGCACTGCCTTGCTGACAAAGCTCTTTTCCCCCTCCGTCAGCCCCTCTGCCGGAATGCTCTCCCTGAACTCCCTGACAGCACTCACAAGCTCGGTATATACCTTTTGCAGCTTCTCGGGAAGTCTTTCGTAATAGACATATTTCAGTTCCTCCGGCGCACAGCGGTCCGGCTCGGCAGGCGTATAGGGCGCACCGTAGTCGCCGTCACCCGCGATCCTGCGCCTGGGGGGGGCAATCTTCTTGCCGTCACCGGACATAAATACCATAAACGGGTTATCATGGTATTCACCGGAAGCTGCAAGAAGCTGAATCAGGCGGCGGTAACCGATACCGGAAATATTTTTGGTGCTCTCATAGTAGGTGATCATCGAACGGTACATTCCGCTTTTGCCCGCAAAGCTCAGGAACTGCAGGGAAACAAACGCAATATGACCCTCGGCAAGCTCTTCATCGGCATCAGGCGCTTGTGTGAGCTGCCAGTACTGTACTAATTCTCTCACGATGAGTTCAAGAATGTTGATCTCGGGAATATCATACTCCATATAGATCCTGTATTTTGCGTCAATAAACGACATCAGCGGAAGATCGCCGCCTCTGTGGTGAACCGCTTCACCCTGTTTGATCCTGTTTTCGATCTTGACAGAGGATTCAAAGTGAATGCTCTCTTTGGTGTCGATGACAATGCCATAAGTACTCTCGATAAACACCTTTGCCTTGATGACCAGCTCCTCCAGCCTGCGCTTATTGTTGCCGACAATATGTTCACGGCATTGCGCACACATTTTTCTGCCGTCACTGCCCTTGATGATATCGCTTGCCGGTTTGGGCAGCTTTCTGCGGCAGAAGTCGCAGATATCATACTCGGTCTTGTCATTGAGCAGAGAGGTCTTGAATTTCGTGCTGCCTGTCGTTACCTTTTTGGAAAGCGCCAGAAGCGCATTCATATCAAAGCACGGCGGAAGCTGATTCTGACCGAAAAACAGGTAATCGCTGCCGTCTACCGACTGGCGATACCATTCCAGATAATCCCGCAGCGGTTCAAACAATGTTTTGAGAATGTCATCGCCGGATTCTGTCAGCGCATAGATCAGACCCGTATCATACGCACAGTCCTCAATGATGAGGATCTCGATCTCGTCCTCGGCGGCCGTCTTTCCGGCTCTGATCGTGAGCTGCGGATACAGCTCCAGAACACCCCTGCCGTCCGCTTCTGTCTGCTGAATGTCATGGTACACCGGACATACGGCAATACAATCCGCAACAGACGGGAACATAGTTCTCAGGCTTTCATTGAGCATGACACCTGCCAGTGCTAAGAGCTTGTCGGGCGATTTGCCGAAGCTGCCTTTCAGCCGTACAGAAAGCACCGATGCGGGTCTGCTGACTGCATTGAGCGGTGCTTCTCCGGACATTTCATCTGTTTCATATTCGGGCGCGATCACCTCGCCGTACCTGCGGTAGGTCTGCTTACGCAGCACCGCACCGCTGCTTTCGGCAAGATTGACATAGCTGGTTCTGGACGCATTGCGTACCATCGTATCGGGATCGACCTCATAATAGCCGTCTGTTACGACTTCAAGAGGTGCAGAAAATACAGCGATATAGATATCGGTTACACCGATCTGCTCCTCCGCGCCCTGTGATGCAGCTCCGTCTGTGCCGCTGACAATGATGTGCTTGGTGCGCTCGGTCACGTTCAGGGCATCCTCCGAAAAGTCCACAATATATCTGCGCCGCTGGATATATTCCACGACCTCATCATTGTTGCCGCCCGAAGCAAGCCTTGCTTCGATAATGCCCTCCGCAGTCTTGATGCGGTCTATGTGATAGATATTGCCGTCATAGATCATATTCTGTCCGGCAATATAATTCTGGGAAATACGCGCCTTGCTCAGCGGCAGCTTATAGCTTCTGCCGTTGGCACACAGCACGGCAACGTCCAGTCCGTTGACAATATCATAATACTTGCTGCTGCTTCTGAGCAGGATCTTGTCCTGCGTGCAGAATCTGCCGGCTTCGTCAAAGTCCCGTGTATAGGAATAGACAAAGTAATCATAGATATTCACGTAATCCTGACTGCTGATTCCGAATATTTTCAGCACGGTTCGCAGAATGGAGTTGATATCCTCCGTATCTGTTGCCTCCTGAAAAGCGGGAACCCCTCTGCAAAGAAGCAGCAGCTCCTCACGGGTGATTCCGCCCGAATCCGCCTTGACCAGTATGCGGCGGGCGATATCCTTGACAGTCGCTTCACTGACGGGAATCCTCGTATACTGTGTTCCCTCCCACAGTTCGCCGATCTTGTCAATATAGTAATCTCTGAAAAGATAGCTGCGCGAGAAGATCATCAGCAGCATTTTTTCATTGCCAAGCAGCGCGGAATATCTTCTCATGGTTTCGGGAAGATTATTGTTTTCATCAAACACTACGGCGACCGAATAGCGGTTCTGGTCATAATAATGATCGTTCACCGTAATTTTCACATCTCCGTAAAGCTTGCTGACCTGTCCCATATTGGCGGCAAGGGATTCGCTGTAGTTGCCGAACGGCACACTGCCGCCCTCGTAGATATTGATGACCTTTGCCCCCGCTGCTGCCGCTGTGATCGCCATATTGACCACCGCTCCGAGCTTCTCACGGGTATTGAGAAGCTGCGGGAATACCATTTCACCGCTGTCATCGGCCTTCGGCTCCACACGATAGAAACGCACCATCGCATCAGGATTGTATTCCATGATATCGGCGGATTCAAAATCGACCGACAACAGGTTTTTGAGCACCTTGTCAAGCCCCGGAATACGGGAATCATCAAAACCGATGTAGCGGATTCGCTTTGATTTATAGCGGATACGGAAGCCGCGGTTCTTTTCGGTGCTTTTTGCTTTATTGGCATTATTTTCAATGATATTGAGAAATCTTATATTCAGTGCCGAAAGCTGGTCTGCAAACAGATTGACGGTCTGGAGCATATCGGCAAAAACGACCGTGTCAAGCAGGTGGATAAAGCTGACACTGTTCTCTTCAAACTCTCTGGAGCAGAGGTACGGCAACGTTGTGATCAGAATCGAAGCATCGTTGATCCTGGTACGGTCAAGCGCATTATAATCATCGCCGATTTTGACGATCTGCCATATCGTGTCCTCAAAGCCCATATCTGCCGCCGCGCCCTCACTGCCGTAAAGACTGCCGAGCTTTTCAAAGCCGTCCCTGACAAAACGCTCCATTGTATCAAGCTGACTGTCGCTGCTGCATACGATCGCGATATGATCGCCCCGCGCGGCGATCATGGAGAGATATCTGAAAAAGTACATCGAAAAGCCGCTGAAAAAGCTGCCGTTGATAATAAAGCCCTTATCCTGATGGGTATAGATCAAGTCAAGACACCGCATATACAGTTCCTGACCCTTTTGCGGCAGACGCGTATCATGCTCGATCGCCTGTCCGATGCTTGCTGCCATAAAGGTGTGGCTATCTCCGGCAGGGGCCGAAACGGCCGGTGCGTTCGCCGAAGCGCTCCCATGGACTGCCGGAACCGGAGCATTTTCGGGACGGCTCTGCACACCGTTTTCCCGCTTTGTGCCCTTGCCGCCGGAACGCGGACTTCCTGCAAAAAAGTCCTTGTATTCCGACTGACACGCTCTGTCAACGGCATCAAGGTTGACCTCCTCGTCTACGGGTGCAGCCGCCTTGCCCAACAGATCGGGACATTCCTTATCGATCTGATTGATGCCCTCCAGAAACCAGCCGATACCCCACAGACCCAGAAGTGTCAGCAGCGGGTACATATTGCCCTCTGTGATCATTGTCTGAAGCGTATAATAGGGTATCCAATCGGCTTTGAATACAGCGGGAAGCTGCGCGAACACAAACAGCAGCATATAGGCGATCGAAAGACTGAGCGCAAAGGACAGAATGATCTTTCCGACCATATAATACATTTCCCGATAGAAGAAAAATATGATCTTCCGCTCAATTTTCTGTGCAAGAGAAAACTCGCCGTCCTTTTTGGGGGTAGACAGATCCTTGCCTTTCAGACCGGGGCGCACAAAGTACTGCAAAATGCGATAGGCAAAACCAATGCCGACATTGATGATGATCACGGCAAAAACCTGTGCGCAGTAGCCTGCCCGCGCAAGCACCGATAACTTATCTGCCAGCCACTGCACAAAGCTCAGAGAGCTGAGCCAGAGCAGAAATTCACTTTGCAAATGCAAAAATATCGTAACAGCTATTATATAGATCAACAGAAAAATCAACAAGCGCAGCCGTTTATGACTCATTTTATTCTTGATGTCGCGCTTGAACTCCCAGTATTCCAGCAGCAAGGGCAGCATCGGCAAAAATGCCAGTGCAAGAATGATCAGCGATTTGATACATATTATAAGAAACTCCATTACTGTACCCCCTCCTCGCTGATGATCCTGAGCAGCTCACTGTCTATGACCGAATACAGCTCCACATTATGCTTGCCGCTGCAATATGCCAGATGGTAATCCATTTCATAATCCTTTTCTGATATTGCATACTGTCCGGTATCCTTGCCGAGCTGGAGCTGGTCGATGACCTTATCTGTCAGCTCAATGCGTTCCCGCAGCTTTTCGCAATGGTGTGCGATCTTGGCACGTGCGATCTCCACACATTCCTTGCGGAACTGTACGTCCTGAGAAAACTCATACACATACCGCAGCATCGGGATATAGAAGGTCAGCAAACGGTCAAAATGCTGCGCCGACCTCTTGTTTTCTTCGAGAGCCTCCAGACTTTTGGCGCGGAATTCCTCCCATGCTTTTCTGTACTTGCTCCTCTGCCATGCCACCACGGCCGCAAACACTCCGCACAGCACCAGCACGGGAATCAGGAAGGAGCTGAGCGCACTTGTGAAGCTTTCAAAAGAAACGGTGATAATTTCCCATTGAATTACAAAATAAGGCACATATACCGCTGTTGCCGCCAGCAGACAAATCACACCCACGGTTACAAGACGTTTCAGGCTCTCTCTGATCTGCTTGATCTTTTCAACGAACCAAGCATGCTGCGCGGAAATATCTGCCATACTCACCTCCTGAGAAGCGAGAAAAGCAAAATATGCTTTTTGTGCGGCGGCATAGGCTTGTGCAGCGTTCTTTTCAACCACACGGCTCTTGCTGCCATCGGGAGAGGACTGCACCTTGCCGTAGCGGCAGCGGGTTTCAACGCTTTCGTTGACGGCATCGTCCACATTGACCACACGTTTGTCGAGTACAGGCGGCTTATTGTCATCGTCCCGCCTTGCATAGCCCGAAAGCACCCCCGAAAAATGTGCATAAAGCCGCCGCAGATAACCTGCATGAAACGACCGGAGCTGATCGGCAGCCGCAATATATTTCTCGGGCTTGATGTGCCTCCTGTCGGTATCTTCGGTAAGACGTTTGGCGAATTCGTCCCCGTCATAATCAAATTCCGGTATCTCATCGCGCGTGAACAGACGTTTATCCGTCACGCTGCTCGTTTGTACGGCATCGGCACCGTCCGTATCAAAGCTGATACCCAGCCGCTCGGTATCAAGCTCCTCTAACTTCGGCACAAGGGACATTTCTGAAAAGGAGGTTTGCAGCCTGTTCAGCTCCGACAGCTTTGCACGGTAGATCCGGTTTTTTTCCACGAAATAAGCCTTGACCCTCTGCCATCCGGCATTAGTCAGCTCACAGGTGTCCTTGGCTCTGCGGTTCGTTATCACGGAGGGCTTTTCACCCTTTTTCAGCGGCGCTCCGTTGCTGTTGGCAGGCTCTGAAAAACTGCCCGAACGGATTCCCTCGTGCAGATAAAAATAGATTCTGAGGTTCCGCTTGAGGTTCTCCGACATATTCTTGCTGCCTGCATACTGATTCGTAACAAATGATGTGCAGAAAACCGGCGGACGGCTGCGCTTATTGTTCTTATAGATATTGAACAGAAAGCTCTCTACCGCCTGCTCATCCGGATAGTCCGACAGCTCTGCCAACAAATAGAGCAGTTCACGCTTGAGGTAACCAAACTGTACCCTGACGGGAGCGTTTTCGGACAGCTCATCAAGCTTTTCAGCCAGTGCGTCAACGGCTTTGTCCGTTTCCTCCACCTTCTGGGCAAACCGGATACGCTCCATTTGTTTTTCTTCATCGGCGCGCATTTCTCTGATATGAACGGATTCCTCATACAGACCGGGTGCGGTTTCTTTGATAAGCCTGATAAGCTCCGCCGTATCCGGACAGCCGATGACCCGTGCAACATACTGCTGCAAAAGCTTCTTATCGGCATCTACAGACATATCGAGCGAAATAGCAGGCTTTTCATTTTCTTCAAAAACGATCACGACCTCATCCGGTGTGCGGGCATAATCATTGAGCTGTCTGACAAGAGTCTGGTTGATATAATTTCTGATGACGCTGTAAAGTGCTAACAGACACGCATCTCTGCTGCGGTGATTGTCCATATTCACGGGCAGTGAACGGTAGATCTCGAGCGCAACGAGATCTACGTAGATCACCAGATTGAAATCATTGTTGATCTCCGCATGGTTGTCGATCAGTTCACCGATCTCCTTGACACAGGCAGCATAGCCCTTTTGCTTGTCCTCCCAATCCGTCATGGGGTAGTTGAGCATGATCAGATTCCGGTTGATCAGATCAATATCCAGAATACTCTGATCCGCCATCACGGAAGAAGCGGAGGTGTTAATAAAAAATGTGTGCATATCATCACCCGTCAATAATCAGTATAGACCTGTTCGGTAACCGGAAAAATGTCGGATGGACGAGGAATTTTTTCGTCAGACGACGACAATTTTTCGCAGGAATACTTGATGTCTTTCAAGAAAAATTGGCTAAGTATGACGGAAAAAGAACCGTTCAGACGGCGTTTTGGAGGTTATCGAACAGGTCTTATATACGAAGGCGCAAAAGCACCTTCGTATATACAGGGTTGTACCATTTATCTTTTGTATCAGGCATTATCGAGCCAATGTCTGAAGAAGCGGATATCCTCCTTGTGGCTGTCCGGAGAAGCCATATAGATTTTCAGGCACATTTTCATGCACTCCTGCTCCAGCTCCTCTTTCTCATAGCCGGAGAAATCGTCCGAGATGATATCACGGATCAGAACCTCCAGTGCCTTGACAAGCATGGCAATGACTTCGTTGCTCTTGTCGGGCTGGGTGTCATATCTTGCAATCAGCGAAACCGCATTGGTAAAGCCCTCGGAAGCAAGACCGCCCTCCTTGCAGACGGTTTTCACGCCGTCTACATAGCGTACACGCTTCATACCGGAGATGATCGCTAAATTCTCATATTCATCTCTGTCGAGCATAATATCCATTTCAAGGTAGTTGTTGAGGATTCGCTGTGTTTCAAGAATAAACTTGGGATCAATACGCAGTGCTTTGATCAGATTGCCGAAATGCTTGATATCAACCGGCTTGCCCTTATACAGGATCAGCTCGCTGTCTTCATATTCATCGCCGTCACGACCCTGCTTTCTGACATTCAGACAGAACTGTCCCTTGCTGTTGAGGTTGATGTGATTATAGGCGATCGCCATCCAGAAGCACTTATAGAAGCGCTGCTCCTCCTTCATCTGTCTTTCGGGAGTAACATAGGGAAGAATGTAGTGCCATGTCTTGTCAAGATGCGGCGTATCTACCAGAGCGGCATCTGACCCCTGCATCACACCGATGTTCATTCTTGTGATCACATTGAAGTAGTTGCTGTAATATTCGGCATTCTTTGTTTCATTCAGCTTGGGAATATACTTTGCCATAACACCGTAAACTGCTCTGTAGCAATTCAGCTCATCGATCGTATAGGCATCGTTCTGCTGCTGGGCGATATTAACGCCCAAAAGCTGGGCGATACCGTCATATTCCTCGGGAAGTCTGGAATTGAAGCCCCAGAAGGTCTTATGCTTCTTGGTGGGCAGCTTCGGATTAAAGGTGGGGTCATCATAGTCTGCCGCATAGTTGTCGATCAGGTTTTCATCGGGATCATCGGGCTGTTCATTATCGCTGATCAGTGAGGGAGCGGCAAGAACGCGGAGCCTTTCCACAAGGCTGGCAAACTCTCTCTGATACTGTGCCTGCTTCGCGCCTGCCGACAGGTCAATGCCATTGGTCAGGTCTACATTCAGCGTCTGGTTCTTCCCGGACTTCTTCTCCGTAGAGGTCTTTGCAAGCTTTTCATCGACCTGTCTGCACAAAGCAGCATAAAGGCTGAGCTTGATCTTTTCCTCGTTTTCCTTGAGAAGCTCCTCACGGTAGGTCTGTACTACACGGATGGAGAAGGTTTCTACAACACCTTGTTCTGCATATTTCTTGTTGAAATCTGATGTATCGTTCAGCTCCGCGCAGAAGCGGCCGTAGAGGTTGGTGATCACGATATCGTTGATATCGCGGTTGTTTTCCTCATAGCTGCCTTTGACGGACTCATAGACGGATTCCTTGTTTTCAGGGGTCGCATAAATATAAACGGTTCTTTCTCTGACAGAGGAGGTGCTTTCCACGTTCTGGGCGATTGCTCCCTCCAGCGTATTCAGAACGGTGGGCAGCTCGCGGAAGAACTTTTCGATCTCCTTGATGAGTGCCTCCAGACGCTCGGTGATCATGCGGTAGAGTGTAATGGACAGAAGCTGGATACCATACTTCTCACACAGGTTATACTGGTTGGCATTATGCTCTGCATAACGCTTTTTGAAGCCCTCAACAAATTTCTTTTTGCTTTCAAAAACGCTTCTCTTGGCGGTAGCATAATCCTCGGGTGTTTCCTCTACCTCTTTGCTGTGCTTATAATCGAAATCTACCGTATTGGCTTCGCCCCGGTATCCCTTGAGCGCATTGGCTCTGTCGCTGTCGATGATGATCTGTGTTTTCTTTTCATTCAGCGCGGTGAGGAGTCTATAGAGCAGATATCTTGCTGCCAGCGGATGCACAAACTTGCTGGTGTCGTTTTCGTCGCGCTGGGTCAGGAAGCTGTAGACAGAAAGTACGCTTCTTGCGTTGACATCGCCCATATCATCGGTAAAGATACGGTTGAGGATCAGTCCTGCCTTCTGGGGCAGCTCCTTATCAAACTGCGCTACAAGTGCATTGACCTCGTTAGTGATCTCCTGAACCTTGTCGATGATATCGTCCTGTGTGGTGATATCTCCCAGAGCATCTGCCGCATTGATTCTGGCAAGACTGGTACGGTAATCGTTCTGTACGGTTTCTGTAATATACTTATCAAGCTTTTTGACGAAATGATTGGTCTTGTCAATCCATTCTGTAACGACCTTGCCTTTGATTTCCTGACTGATAGGCTCCTTTACATCATTGGCGATTGCAACAAACAGGCGGTTGGCACCCACATCTGTGCCCTTCTTGGAGATCTCATCGTCAAACAGACGGATATATTCCAGCTTGGGATTGATTTTTTCGGGGTTATAGCCCTGCTTTTCCCTCTTTGCCTGATCCTGCTTCATGCGGTCGATCTGATAATCGATTTTCAGCCAGCCGGAGGAAACGGAATCCTGCGCCGCTCTGAGCGCGCAGTAATCCAGTACGGACATAGTGGGATAAAGCGCTCTTGACGCACCGCACGAACCGAATACCGGCTCGTCACTGCGTTCGAATATCCTGAAGAAGTTATCCTCCTCCGAATACAGCGGCGTTTTCATCGGCGCATAGAGCTGCATATAGACCACTCTTGAAACAAACTTTTCATATTCCTCGATCGACTGCATCTGATTGCCCGATTCCGTAATGCTGTCGATCAGAAAAGCATAGTCAAAAACAGGCCGTGCGCCGAAATACTGCTCATTTGCCGCACGATGCTCTATTTCATCGCTGTCAAACAAGCCGTCTATCGAAATCGGTGCAAGCGGCTGATAGCCCTTTGTCAGGATCTTATTGAGGGTATTCAGTTCCCTGATCGCACCGTAGGCATTGGCATACAGGCTTTCCTTTTCAGTAACGCTGGTTCTCATATCCGCAAGTGTACTGATGAACACATCGGGCAGGACAAATACACCCCTGATGGTAGACTCGCAGTGGTGGTTGTTGAAATAACGGCGCACCCACAGTGCCGTCTGGATAAACATACCCGCACCGGTACCGCCTGCCAGAGAGGAAACAATCATGACTCTGAACTTCTGACCAAGCTCTCTGTTCTCGATCATCGTATTGATCACTCTTTCAAGACGCACGATCGCACCCCTTTGCAGGGTATCAAACAGGGCAAGACGCGACTTGGAACGCATCTGTGACGCACCGTCGATCATGCTTTCCTCCATCAGCGTTCTGGAATGGGGCATCCATTTGTTGACGCCTTTATCGTTATATTGGCTGAGATAATCCCTAATCTTTGCCTCTTTACTGGTAGAGATATTGGTAATGCCGGTGAGGGTTTTATCAATATCTGCCATGTCGTTGACGTTGGTATCCAATACGGCAAAAGCCATTCTGCCGTCATCAAGGGAGAAGGCTTCTCCCTTTCTTCTTGCTACACTTTGCAGATCGGCAACTGTATTGTTGACGATTCTGCTGCCTGTGCCTCCTAATCCGATCAATAGTACCTGTGCCATAGTATTGAACCTCCTGTATGTAATGTAAATAAATAGAATCAGTGTCCTTCGCCGGTATAACAAATCACCTTGGCATAGAGTATCCTTTTTGCTACATCGGCAAAAACGCCTGTGCCAAATTCAGCTCTTACTTTAACGCAGTAATAGGCACTGCTGTTCATGCGAAGTGTTTTGCTGCCCTCTACCTTGATGTTTTTTGTGCCTATTTCCTCGACCTTAATACAAGTAACCGCGTGATGGTGCATGGTATCGCATATCTTTGACGGCGCATCTATAACGCCGGGAATCTCATCTGAATTCAGCTCTTCGGTATAAAACCACGGGAATGCCTCATTGACGATGATACGGTTGTTCTTCTCTGCCGCAACAGAAATATTGCCGACCCTTGCCGTAAGAGGCTTGAAGGGATTCCACATATTTTTGAAGCTGTTGAAGGTACGCAGTCTGTAAGGCTTCAAAGTCATCTGATGTGCGCCCAGACCTTCTTCGAGATAGGTAATCGTTCCCACATACAACATCGCATTGGAACTGAAACGCGGTTTTGTGACCAGCCGGACAATATACGCGATCACCGCCGCAAGCAATATGATCTCTGTGGCAAGCGGTGCAACGACCCAGCCGAAAATATAGCCGATATCGGCATCTGTAACGTCAATCACCGCCCTCGCCGTACCGTAGGTGTGGGAGAGTGTGACCGTAAGATCTGCACCCGGCAGTTCAAAGAGGTAGTACCACCAGTTAATGACCCATGCCCTGCGGTCGGTTTCCTGCTCCGATGAAGGAATACAGTGAATCGTGCCGTCCTCATCCACGTGAATATCGAGCTTCAGATTCTGATACTCTTCATTAACGGTGATATTCACACCGCTTTCGACCTCATCACGGCTGAGCTGTTCACCGTCCTTGGTAATACGGAAGGCTGCTCCCAGCGTATTGCCGTAAAAGCCGTTTTTCGGGACAGTTCCCTCCATGTCATCTGCAACGATCTTATAATCGGCGGTCAGCACCGTATAGGTTTCCACTGCCGATGTGCCGTCACTGAGCGTACAGGTAACGCTGACATCAAAGCTGCCGTTACTGTCCGGTACAAATTTTGCCGCCTTGGGGGTAAAGGTGACCGTACCGTCCGATTCGATCTGAACGTCGCCGCTGTTGCCCTCGGGATATACCTCGATCTGCGGATTGAGTGCTTTGACGGCGGCGGCATCGGTCATCACCTCGCCATTTTCCGTGATCGTGAAGCGAAGCTTCATATCGCTGTTGGACGTGATGGTGTCAAACCTTGCACTTCTCACATCGTTATCAAATGCAGCGGAGATAGAGTAGACTTCACTGGAAGCATACGGAGCAGGTGTAAAGCGTCTGCCGTACTCGATCGGTTTGAAATCCCCGATGCGGACAGAAGCAACGATCTTGGTTTCGATGTTTTTCAGTTCATATTCATCAAGCGTCATTTCCTTGCCGCTGACGTGCTTAACTTCGCCGCCGTCCTCATATACATAGATGTCATAGCTTGTATTTTCGGGCAGAAGATCGGAGCTGATCTCGTTATCCGTACCCATTTCATACAGCGTACACCGGACACTGACCTTATCTCCCTCCCTGGTATCGTTGAGGTCGGAAGGATCATCTATTTTCTTGCCGTTGACGGTCACGACCATGCGCATTTCCAGCGCAGGCTCAAACAGAACTACCAGATCCTCTGCCGAAATCTTTTTATCAAAGGTAATACGGTATGTACCCGTGCCGATCACGCTCTTTGAATCCCCGAGCAGATATGCACCGCCGATCAGCTCGTCATAGGATACACCCATATATTCCTGAAAGTTCAGGTCTGCATAGCGGCTGACCGGAATATTGACCTCATTGCCGTACTGTGCACTGACGATCTTAGCATCGGTTTCCTGCGCCAGCACCGCGATATTCAGCAGGGGAACGGTTGAAGTGACCTCTATGGTTTTATCATCCAGAACCTTGATATCGCTTGTTTCAAGTCGCGTTCTGCCCGATACTCTGTCGGCAATGGCTGACATGGTGTCGATGATCTGAGAGGGCTTCTGACAGGAGTAGGTATAGATTCCCTTGTTTTCCTGCTGCGTCACCGGTACGGCATCGCTGCCGATCGCGAAATAGGTGATTCTGGGGTTCGTACCGTTTGGCATAAGCTCTGAGGTATAGTCCTCAAAGGATTCCGTCAGGGTACGGGTAGCACTTTCATAGTCATAGAACTCATTAAAAGCGCCGTCGGTCAGTATCACAAGCCAATACTGTGTATTGATGTTGTCATCCTGCACAGACTTAAGCTTATCGAAGGCAACCTCTACCGCCGTGTAGGGGGTACTGCCGCTGTCGCTGTGCTGCCGTATCGAATTGACAGAACCCTGTATACCCGATGAGGAAAGGTCGATCTGTTCCGGTTCATAATCATAATAGCTTTCCGTGGGCGACATATAGGTAATATAGAGCTGATCCTCGCTGTTGAGCATACCGCAGAAGGTCTGCATCGCGTAGTTGGCAAATGCCCATTTGCCGTCGGATTCCATACTGCCCGAGTCGTCATAGACTACTGAAACGATTTTTCTGATATACAGCGATTCGGCATTTGCTTCAAGCGGTGCAGGCAGTACTAACAGAGCCATTACCATGATCAAAGCCGCAAAAAATGCAGTAAGCCTTTTCATTCTTTTTTTCCTCCCCACAGCAGACTATTTTTGACAATATTCTGATAATTCATGAGTAATATGATACTATAATTTGTTCTTAATGTCAATAAACTTGTAGATGATAGTCAAAAATAATCATTTTTGTGCTTGTGATTGTAATAATCTCATTAGGTTCATATAGTTTTTCTTTCCGCTGATCAAACCGGATTCCTGCCTGATGTCATTATTATACTTCGCCTGTTTTCAACAATCATGAAGGGGGAAATTACGGCAACGTTGACGTTTTAGTGAATAATTAAATCTATTTATGAAAAATCGCATACACTTCACCACACCGGCACACTCCGTTCCATGGCAGGCAATACAGCTTTTTGTATAAAAAATTTGTCGAAACAGAATTTATTTTGTAATAATCTGAATAAAATATTAACTTCATTTAGACAACGTGGTAAAATTGTCTAAATACAATACATGAAGCAGAGGGTTTCAATATGGAAAATCTCAACATCTCCGTTCTGCGCGAAGCACTGAACCGTGCTATTGAGCGCTGCGAAGCCATGCGTATGCGTATGCGTATATGGCGTGAGCCTGAAACAGATAAGCTCTGGCAGTATATCGAGCCGTATGAGAACCAGTATTTTGAATACTATGACTTTTCCGCTCTGAAAGAGGAAAAAGCACACGCGATTCTCGAAAAATGGACCTCACAGCCCTTCGATACCTATGGCGGTCCTCTGTCAAGAATCGTGATCGTGTCCATGCCGGACGGCTATAACGGTTATTTCTGCAATGTGCATCATGGCTGTGCAGACTCCGGCTCGGTCATTGTGTTCACCAAGGATGTTATGGATATTTACTGTCATCTGCTGTATGATCTGCCGCAGCCTGCTCCTCTCACCTCCTATATCGAGTCTGTCAAGAAGGATATGGAGTATGAAGGCTCCAAAAAAGCAGAGCGCGATGCGAAATACTGGCATGAAAAGCTTGCTCAGCCTGAGCCTATGTATACAGACTTCACAGGTGTCGGCAGACTCATGCAGATTCGCAGAGAACACAACGATGAAAGCATCAGATGGGGGGATGCTTCCGTCTGCGGATGCGGAAGGCGGAACGATCACCTATGACCTTGACGTAGAATCAACCAACAAAATCATTGATTCTGCCGAGAAATATGACATCCCCACAAGCGTCGTCATTCTTCATGCCATCAGAACCGTCCTCTCCAAATTCAACAACAACGAAAAGGACGTCACTATCCGTAACTTTGTCAGCAGACGCTCTACCCTGCTGAACAAAAAATGCGGCGGTGTGCGTATGCACTGCCTGCCGCTGAGAACGATCATTGAACCGACCGCTACTGTTCTGGAATCGATGCAGATCATCAATAAGGAACAGCGCACAGATATGCTGTATCTCGGCGATATTCTTGAGGAATACAAGGGAAAAACTCCTTCGGCGTCCTCGTCGGAGAGTGACCTCACTGCCATTCTCTTCACATCGGGTACAACGGGCAAAAGCAAGGGCGTTATGCTCAGCAACGGCAATCTGATCGACAATGCGACCTGTGAGCCTGACCTCGGCTATCACGGCAATAAGAGAATGACTGTTCTGCCCATCCATCATGTATTCTGCTTCACCTGTGATATCCTTTGCAGTCTTTGGTACGGCAGAAAGCTGTGTATCAATGATTCGCTGATGCGCATTATCAAGAACCTCAAGTTGTTCCGTCCGGTTGACGTGACGTTTGTGCCGATGATATCTGCATCTATTCTCACCAGAATGAAGCAGATGGCAGGCGAGGACGGCGACAAGCTGGCAGTCGGCAGAGAGGTATTCGGCGAGAATTTCAGCATCGTTTATTCCGGCGGTGCATACCTCAGTCCCGACATCATCAAGGGCTATGCCGAATTCGGCATAGAGATCGCACAGGGCTACGGTATGACAGAATGTTCCCCGAGAATCTGTTCGGGCGTCAAGAACTGCCCGAAGCCCGATTCCGTAGGCGAGATCGTTCCCGGCTGTGAGGTACGCATTGTGGACGGAGAAATACAGGTCAAGAGCAAGTCTGTAATGATGGGATATTACAAGGATCCCGAGGAAACGGCAAAATCCATTTCAGAGGACGGCTGGCTCATGACAGGCGATCTCGGCTACAAGGACGATGACGGCTATCTGTATATCACGGGCAGAAAGAAAAACCTCATCATTCTTTCCAACGGCGAAAATGTTTCTCCCGAAGAAATCGAGAACCAGTTTGCCTATTTTGCGCCCGTCAAGGAGATCGTGGTCTATGACAAAAACGGTCAGATCACGGCAGAGATCTATCCCGACCCCGATTATGAATGTGATGATATCCGTGCCGTATTGCAGCAAAAAATAGATGCCGTAAACGACACCTTCCCTGCTGCCAAGCAGATCGTCAACCTCGTTATCAGAGATCGGGAATTTGAAAAAACCGCTTCAAAGAAGATCATACGTTCTTCCATCACGAAATAATTTTTCATCGCACCAATTCAAAAAGCCCTCTCCGACAAAGCATAACGCTTGATCGGAGAGGGCTTTTATCATGTAATACTGCGGACTGCCGTTCAACCCTGCTTGTTTGGGGGTAAGGCGGCACGAGTTCAGCCGATAATGGCTTTGATCTTTTCTTCGGCAAGAGCGGCATCTGCTTTGCCCTTGCTGTTCTTCATAACAAAGCCGACAATTGCCTTGATGGCCTTTTCCTTGCCGCTTTTGTAGTCGGCAACAGCCCTTTCATTGGCAGCTACAGCCTGTCTGCACAGCTCCTCCAAAGCCGTGTCGTCCAGTCCTGCCATGTCGCTGTCTGAAAGCAGTTCGTTCGGTGCTTTGCCGGTTTCGAGCATTTTGTCGAGCGTACTCTTGGCGAGATTCATTCTGATCTTGCCGCCGTCGATCAGCTTGATGAGCGCATTGAGGTTGTCGGCACTCACATTGATGTTCCATGCTTCCTTGTCCGACTCGGTTTCAACACTTCTGAAAAGCTGCCCGATAATAAAGTTCGCGGCGGTTTTAGGATTTTTCGTACCCTCGATCGCCTGCTCGTAGTATTCAGCAACCTTTCTGTATTTGGTGAGAAGAAGTGCATCTGCTTCGGGCAGTCCCAGTTCGTCAACATACCTTCTGAGCTTCTGTGCGGGCAGCTCGGGCAGTGCGGAAGCGATCTCCTCTACCCTTTCACGCGGCACATGAATGGTTACCAGATCGGGGTCGCGGAAATAACGGTAGTCATTAGCATCCTCCTTGCCCCTCATACCGGAAGTAGTATTGGTCACATCGTCATAGCGAAGGGTTTCCTGAATGACCTTTTCGCCGCTTTCGATCAGATCGACCTGACGGCTGAATTCATATTCCATTGCCTTCGCTATAAAGCTGATGGAGTTCATATTCTTGATCTCGGTTCTTGTTCCGAGCTTGTCGCTGCCCTCGGGACGAACGGAAATATTGACGTCACAGCGCATCGAGCCTTCCTGCATCTTACAGTCCGATACACCGATGTAGCGCATGATGAGCTGGAGCTTTTCTACATATTCCCTGGCTTCCTCCACCGAACGGATATCCGGCTCGGAAACGATCTCGATCAGCGGAACACCGCCGCGGTTATAATCCACCATCGTACTGCCCCTGCTGTGAACCAGCTTTCCGGCATCCTCTTCGATATGGATCCTCAGAATACGGATTTTTCTGCCGTTGGACAGCTCAATATAGCCGTGCTGACAAAGCGGCATATCGTACTGTGAGATCTGGTATGCCTTGGGCAGATCGGGATAACAGTAGTTTTTTCTGTCCATTTTGGAGATCTCAGCGATCTCGCAGTTAGTGGCAAGTCCTGCTTTTATCGCATATTCTACTACCCTTTTGTTGAGCTTGGGGAGCGTACCCGGCAAGCCGATACAGATCGGGCAGCAATGGGTATTCGGTTCTCCGCCGAATGCCGTTGTGCAGGAGCAGAAGATTTTTGTGTTTGTGGCAAGCTCTACGTGTGTTTCAAAGCCCGCTACCAATTCATATTTCATGTCTGTTTCTCCCTTCCTGCCTTATTTCACGCCGAATGCGGCGGGTTTATACAGATCTGTCGCATTCTCATACTGCCATGCGGCATTGAGGATACGCGCTTCGTCAAATGTATTGCCGATGATCTGCATACCGATGGGCAGTCCCTTTGCATCATAGCCGCAGGGCACAGATACACCCGGCAGCCCCGCAATATTGACGGGCACGGTGCAGATATCAGTGAGATAGGTTTCTATGGGGTCGCTGACGGCATGACCGTTTTCAAACGCGGTAGTCGGCACGGTAGGCGCAAGGATCACGTCACAGGCTGCAAAAGCATTCTTAAAGGCATTCACGATCGTACCTCTGAGGTTCTGTGCCTTTTTGTAGTAAGCGTCATAATAGCCCGAGCTGAGCACATAGGTGCCGAGAAGAATTCTTCTTTTGACCTCCTCGCCAAAGCCCGTGCTTCTGGTCTTTTTGATCATGTCGTTCACATCGCTGTAGGCTTCCGCCTTATAGCCGTAACGGATACCGTCATATCTGCCGAGATTGGAGGAAGCCTCCGCGCAGGCAAGAATATAGTATACCGGCAGCGCATATTTCAGCGCAGGCAGGTCAAAATAAACGATCTCTGCTCCCAGTGAACGATATACCTCTGCTGCATTTTCGATTGCCTGCTTTACATCATCACGGATACCGTCAAGGTATTCTCTCGCGATACCGATCTTCATACCCTTGATATCCTTTTTAAGCGTATCGCAGACGGGTGCGCCCTTTCTGCCCTGTGAGGTAGAGTCCATCGTATCATAAGCGGAGATCGCGTCAAAAACGATAGCGGTATCCTCTACAGTCGTCGTAAGAGGGCCGATCTGGTCAAAGCTGGAGGCATAGGCGATCAGTCCGAAGCGCGATACGGCACCGTAGGTAGGCTTTAAGCCCACGATACCGCAGAAGCTTGCAGGCTGGCGAATCGAACCGCCCGTATCGGAGCCAAGACCGTAAACAGCGATATTGCCGCCGACAGCCGACGCTACACCGCCGGAGCTGCCGCCTGCTACATAACCGGTATTGTGGGGATTCTTTGCACCGCCGAAATACGAGGTTTCACACGATGAACCCATCGCAAATTCGTCCATATTGGTTTTGCCCAATAAAACGGCATTCTGTGACCGGAGCAGCTTCCATACGGTCGCGTCATAGATCGGCGTATAATCCTCCAGTATTTTAGAGCAGCAGGTGGTTCGGATACCCTCGGTGGAGATATTGTCTTTGAGGGTCATCGGAATACCCTCCAGCAGAGAGATCGGCTCTCCTGCTGCGATTTTCCGGTCTACGGCATCGGCGGTCTGCAATGCCGTATCGGGTGTAGCGGTAACATAGGCATTCAATGCCGCGTTATCCTTCTCAATTGCATCTATATAGGATTGTGTCAGCTCCCGACACGAAATTTCCTTGCTTTCGAGCATCGTGTGGAACTGCCTGATTTTGCTTTCACTCACTGTTTTCACCTCTGATTCATTGAGGAACTGTTCATCAATAACTTTTCATTTTTGCTTGTCTGATTTGCCCTGTACTGCGTTGCACTCCCTTGAAATACGGCAGTATTCC
>CACYDW010000051.1 GCA_902773325.1 uncultured Ruminococcus sp. | reverse complement strand
TGGGGGCTTTCCGGTCGCCCCCACACCCCTTCGGACATCACTCTAAGTAAGAATATTTTTGTCGCCTACTATAAGAGCGATAGCTCGACAGGTCAGAAGCATAGGACAGATGAAGCTATCCGACTTATCAACAAAGGGAACTTCTCTCTGGTGATGAGCGACAACGCGAACACGGGTGCAGCGTCACGCTGCCTGAGCGAAAACGCGAAATAGGGTGCGCAGGCTCTGCGCCTTGACGGAGGAGAGAAAAGCGTGTAAAATAGGAGTAGATTTGATTATGACGGAGATGATGTATCATGACGAAAACAAAAGAAGCGGCATTGCTGCTGTCGTCATTGTCGGTTTATAGAGGAATATTGAACAGAAGCGTTGTGGGAGCATACTATAAGCTGCTTTGCGCGGCAGATGAACCTGTAACAGAGTTTACAACTGCGTGGGGAACATTCTTCTCTCTGCTGTGTGAAAGAGGATATTCCGACAGCCTTGCACGCTGTATCACAAAAGCGGCTCTGTTTGATGAAAATGCCTTTTCGAGAGCCGCCGCAGGCGGTAAGGAACGGGAGCTTCCGCCGAGAGTCATTCAGGCGGTAAAAAGAGATATCTCTGCACTCATCAGGGTATCTTCCCTCAGTCCGGAGACCATACTCAATGACTACCGTTTCAAAAATGAACTGGGCATCGTTGCCAATAATCTGCCAAAATGGGATATAGGTAAGCCCGTTATCGAATTTGAATCGGAAAATGAAGCCCTTACCGCTCTTTCATCGTTTTATCGCAAAAACGGCTGCGGTATGTTCGCCCGATACCGCGCATTTATCTGGAGAAATCAGAAAATCGAACCCGTCCTTCATCCCGACAGCATTACGATAGACCGTCTTTTCGGATATGAAATTCCAAGAGGTCTGATACAAAACAATACATCTGCATTCGTTCATGGCTTACAGGCAAATAACTGCCTGCTCTACGGCGACAGGGGTACGGGAAAATCCTCTACCGTAAAAGCACTGCTTAACTGTTATTATCCGGAAGGTCTGAGAATGGTAGAGCTGCCCAAGGACAGACTCCCGGAGTTTCCGCTGCTGGTCGAAAAAATTGCACTGCTGCCGCTTAAATTTATCATTTTTATTGACGACCTGTCGTTTTCCAGCGAAGATAAAAGCTATGCACAGCTTAAGGCAGTATTGGAGGGCGGTCTTGCCGTAAGACCGGATAATACCCTGATCTATGCGACCTCTAACCGCCGCCACATTGTAAAAGAAAGCTTTTTAGACAGAGATGGTGATGATATTCATCATAACGATACTATTCAGGAAAGCCTGTCGCTTTCTGACCGCTTCGGACTGTCTGTTAATTTCAGCAAGCCTGATAAAACACAGTACCTTGAGATCGTGCTGGAGCTTGCAAAGCTCTACCGCCTTTCTATCAGTACAGATGAACTGCTCAACGGCGCAGAACGCTTCGCTATTGAAAGAGGAGGACGCTCGCCCAGATGTGCCAGACAGTATATCAGCAAGGTTGCGGGACAAACTATGACATAACTGCAACAATAACCAAGGAGAATCATGTATGAAAAAAATATTTGCACTGCTGCTTGCAGCAGTCCTGATAATGGGCTGTGCAGGCTGTTCATCAGATGTTATCAGCGGAGAGTATCCCGTGACTGTCGCCAATTATACCTTTAACGAAAAACCGGATTCGGTAGTATGCCTTAATGACTCTGTTGCAGATATCCTCATTGCCTGCGGATATTCCGACAGGATCACTGCCCGTTCCGATGAATGTGACCAGCCGGAAATCTCTGCGGCTGCTTCTGTCGGCTCAAAGGCATCTCCCTCCGCTAAAAAAATAATCGACCTCTCTCCCGATGTGGTCTTTGCAGACAGTACACTTTCCGATGATATCAGAAAAGAGCTTGAAGAAAAAAATATCACAGTGCTTGCAATGGTTTCCGCCGATACGAGTGAGGAATTGATGCGGCTTTATGAGAATATCTGTTCCATTATTGACGGCAGCAAAACAGGTCAGTCAACAGGAAAGGAAAAATGCTCCTCGATTCTTCTGACAATGAGCGATCTCAAGAGAATCTGTCCTCAGCGCGAGGTAGAAGTCACCGCCTGCTACCTCTATAATATGGAGGGTACGGCAACAGGGAAAACCTCCTTCCAGAATAAATTTTTTGAATATGCCAATTCCATCAACGTATGCAATGCAAACAGCAGTGAAACAGCAGAAAATCTCCGTCTGGCAAACCCGCAGTATATCTTCTGCGCTCCGGGTATGAAAAGTCAGCTTGCCGATAACGAATCTTACAACTACCTTAATGCTGTTCAGAACGGAAATGTTTATGAAATTGACTCCGCTGTATTTCAGCGTCAGGGAAACAGTATCACAGAGGTACTGTCTTTCATGATCGAGTGTATGTATCCCGAGCTTTCAAGCAAGAATACAGATGAATCCTCAGAGGACAGTGAACAATCTTCGGCTCAATCCTCTGAACCCGAGGAACAGTCCTCCACGCAGTCCTCCAAACCCGAGGAACAATCCTCCGCTCAATCTTCCAAACCCGAGGAACAATCCTCCGCTCAATCTTCTAAACCCGAGGAACAATCTTCGGCACAGTCCTCCAAACCCGAGGAGCAATCTTCTGAACAATCCTCTAAGCCTGAGGAGCAGTCCTCTGAACAATCATCCAAACCCGAGGAACAGTCCTCTGAGCAATCATCCAAACCCGAGGAACAGTCCTCCGAACAATCCACTCCGGATACGGGTGTTCAGGCTGATAACTCCCTCACCATCACCGATGATATGGGCTATGGTCAGGGCAGCGAAAATGATAATGTCACACTCATTCAGGACAGACTCCGTACCCTTGGATATTTCAATGATTCCTCAACAGGCTATTACGGACAAATGACGGCGGCTGCTGTTACCGCATTTGAACAAGCCAACGGTCTTGATGCAGACGGCTATGCCAGTGCTTCTGACCTGAAGCTGATGTTCTCGGCAGATGCCGTTTCTGCTTCATAATATATCAATAACCACGAAACAGCCGCCGGACTTCAAAAGCTCCGGCGGCTGTTTTGCGGTTATATTTTTTATTCTTCTGAAGTGTCTGTTGTATCGGCAGATTCCGTATTGTTCTGCGGAGTATCCGCAGCGGTATCATTTGAATCATCGGTTTCATCTTCATGGGGCGCTCTTGATATGGTAGCAACCTTACTGTTGTCATCTACCTTCATCACAATAACACCCTTGCTCGGTCTGGAACAGATTCTTACAGACGATGCTTCAATTCTGATAATTACACCGCTGTCTGAGATCAGAATGATATCGTCATCAAGATCAACCGCCTTGATAGAGGCAACCTTGCCGAATTTATCGGTATGATAGTTCAGAATACCCTTACCGCCTCTCGACTGAATACGATAGTCGCTCAGCTCTGACAGTCTGCCGTAGCCGGTTTCCGATACGGTAAGAATATAAGCATTTTCTCTGAGAACAGACATACCGATCACTATATCATCGCCGCGAAGCGTGATTGCCTTGACACCGTGAGCTGTTCTTCCCATAGAACGAACATCATTTTCATTGAAGCGAATTGCCATACCGTTGCGGGTAGCAACCAGCAATTCATTGCTGCCGTCTGTCAGGCGCACCCATGCTAATTCATCGTCATCTTCCATGGTAATGGCGATAAGACCGCCCTTACGATTAGTATGGAAACTACTGGTTGGGGTTCTCTTAATAATACCCTTTTTGGTGATCATCACCAGGAATTTATCATCATCGCTGTTTTCAGGCAGACGAATCATAGAGGTAACCTTTTCGTCCTGAATAAGCGGGAGCAGGTTATTGATATTCATGCCCTTTGAAGCCCTTGAACCTTCGGGAATCGTATAGCACTTGATTTTATAGACCTTGCCGAGGTTAGTAAAGAACAGTATTGAATCATGGGAATTACATACAAACATATCGGTAGCAACGTCCTCTTCCCTTCTGTTCATACCCGAGATTCCCTTGCCGCCCCTGCGCTGGAGCTTGTAGGTATCTGCCTTCTGACGCTTTACATAACCGAAATTGGTCATTGTGATCACGCAGTCCTCATAAGGAATCAGATCCTCAATATCTACCTCCCCGCTGACGGATTCTATTTTTGTTCTTCTTTCATCATTGAACTTTGCCTTGATGGCATTCAGTTCTGTTTTGATAATACCCAGAAGTCTTTCGCCGTTGCTGAGAATATCCTTGAAATCGGCTATTTTTTCAATAAGAGCGGCAAGCTCTTCTTCGATCTTTACGCGCTCCAGACCGGAAAGCTGTCCTAAGCGCATGGATACGATTGCCTGCGTCTGGGCATCGTCCAGACCGAACCGATCGGAAAGTGCCTGTTTTGCGCTGGGCTGATCCTTCGAGGAACGAATGATCCTGATAACCTCATCAATAAAATCAATGGCAATTTTCAGGCCTTCCAGTATATGTGCACGTTCCTCGGCTTTGCGGAGATCATAAATGGTTCTTCTGGTGATGACATCGACCTGAAAATCAAGATAGTTTTGCAGGATCTCCTTCAGCGTAAGAATTTTTGGCACACCGTTGACGATTGCCAGCATAATAATGCCGTAGGTGATCTGCATCTGGGTATACTGATACAGGTGATTGAGCACAACGTTGGGAGATGCTTCTTTTTTAAGCATGATCTCAATGTGCATACCATTTCTGTCGGAATGGTCTTCTATATATGAAATGCCCTCAATGCGCTTTTCCTTTGCCATATCGGCAATACTTTCAACGAGCCGCGCCTTATTGACCTGATAGGGCAGTTCTGTCACCACGATTTTGAATCTTCCGTTTTTCTCCTCTACAATTTCCGCGCAGGAGCGTACCGTAATTTTCGCCCTGCCTGTTGCATAGGCTGCTCTGATACCGCTCACACCCATTATGATACCTGCTGTAGGAAAATCAGGGCCTTTGATATGCAGCATCAGTTCATCGAGGGTTGCGTCCGGATTGTCGATCAGGCAGTTTACCGCGTCAATGACCTCGCCGAGATTGTGGGGCGGAATATTGGTTGCCATACCTACCGCGATACCCGTAGAACCGTTTACCAGCAGATTCGGAAAGCGCGAAGGCAGTACCGAAGGCTCATCGCGGCTGTCATCATAGTTATGGACAAAATCAATGGTTTCCTTGTCTATATCGGTGAGCATTTCAACGCTGATCTTACTCATTTTGGACTCGGTATAACGGTAAGCAGCAGGCGGGTCACCGTCTACTGAACCGAAGTTGCCGTGACCGTCTACCAGCGGATATCTCATGGAGAAATCCTGCGCCAGTCGAACGAGTGCATCATATACCGAGCTGTCGCCGTGAGGATGATATCTGCCCAGCACGTTACCAACGGTCGTAGCGCACTTTTTATAGGGCTTATCGGGCGTAAGATTGTCCTCATACTGTGAATAAAGGATCCTTCTGTGTACAGGCTTCAGACCATCTCTGACATCGGGCAGTGCCCTTGACACAATAACCGACATAGAGTAGTCTAAAAAGGACTGCTTCATCTCTTTTTCGATATCGACATTGATGATTCTTTGAGTCTGATTCTGTTCTTCTATACTCAATTTAGCGCACCTCTATCTTTTTATATTGATCTCCGCCAAAAGCCCTGAGCTTCTCAAGCTGCGGCTCTGTTATAATTCTTTTTGGGAAGAAAATAAATTCATTCTTATCAAGAAAAATGATTACGGATGTATTTCCCTCTGCAATCTGATAAATAAAGCTGCGGGGAATTCTGAGCCTTCTGTTTTCAGAAAGGATCTCAAGCTTACTGTCATAGATTCTGATGGTCTGGGAATGGAGTGCCTTCTGGTTTACCGTATAGAAATCCGATGCACTTTTCCGAATCAGTGAACGGTCAACCACATCATAATAGGATATCGCATACATTCCTAAAAGAATCAGAACGATATAGCTGAATGCGTGATACAAACTGTTTCGCAGAAAAATCATTCCCATTACCCCTGCACATAGAGCAAAGATACCGGCTGCAAGGACAATCATTCTGTTTTTCTTGGGGATAAGAAGCTTTTTTCTCTCCAAAGACATATTAACGTAGTCCTCTTCTGTTATCAGAAAGGTTTCTTCCAAAAACGGCTTCATAGATTTCATTTCCTTTTAATGCGGTATTGCTTTATCATTTCTCTGGAAAAGTGTTTGCTGAGGGCATTTTTCTGTTCATCGGTAAGCTCTGCCTTTGCAATGACCGTCAGCTTGTTGTCAAGACCGCCAATCAATACAAACAACTCGGGTGTTTCGATACAGTCGGTTATTTCTGTATAATAACGTCTGATAAATTCATACTTATTCGTTATTTCATAATAATCCCGATAAAAATGGCAGTGTATGGTTTCATGCAGCAGATGAGAGCTTTCAAAAATCTCCATTCCTCTGTGTGCGGCACGGTTCGACAGCCAATACACATAATACACACAGCCGTATATACAGAGCAGCATAACGATCCCGAAAAACACATAGTCCGGCACACTCAGATGTACCATCATAAAAATACAGAGTACCACTATGACACCGGCAAAAAAGATACTTGCCTTCCATTCTCTGCCCTTTGACCTGCCTCTTCTGATGTCATAAATGCGATATGCCTCGGCATAGTCGGTATCCTTGATCTGACAGTCAAATTCAGCAATTTCTCCGTTATATATATTGGCGGGCATTATGATTCCTCCGGTTGCTTTTCCTGCGCGGCGGCAAGCTTTGCAAATAATTCTGGGTGAAATTTTTTGCCGTTCATGGGTCGGAATGTCTTTGAATCCACAAAAGCATGTGTTGTGAAACCCTCTGCCATCAGTTCCCCGTCAAGAAGCACCCTGTAATGAAATACGATTCTCGAAAAGGTGATTTTCTGAACAGCAGTTTCAATAACGACCTCGTCCTCATAATTCACGGGACGGTAATACGTGCATTGCAGCTCACTCAGCGGGAGCATAATGCCGTCTTTCTCTAACTGCGAATAGGTAACACCCATCATCTTGATAAAGTTGGTTCTGCCTACCTCAAACCACACAGCATAGACAGAATGATGAATGACCCCCATCCGGTCTGTTTCGGCATATCTTGCCGTAATTTTTGTTTCATTCTTCATAATAATACATTTCCTTGCACTTAATATTGGGGCTTTGCCCCAAACCCCACCAAGGCTACTCGCCCTGGACCTCGGCAAGGGTGCACAGCACCCCTGCACCCCAAGCTTTTTACTATACAAATAATCAAAAAAGAAAAATATTTTCTTCTATGGAAATAAATCAGAACCACAGACCATTGTACATTGTTTCAAAGTCTGAGTGTTCCATTTGAAAGAATAGCTTTGATCTGAGCATAGTTTTCTTTACCGGCTGCCCGCTCGGGAATAGAAAACCCTCTGCCCTCTGCATCTGTGATCATCAGAATACCGTCAAATTCCTGCAGCTCGGCAGTATTGTCAAGGGGAATACTCCACGCACCCGCACCGCTGCCAATGCGAATCTCATCAGAAGCGATCACAGCCTGAATGGTTTTTCCGTCTGCCATCATTTTTGACGTACTGCGTAAATGCAGCCTCGGCACGACCCACAGTAAGGGTATCATTACCATACAAAATATACCGAAGAACAGGTTATAGGAATTATACTGCGAATCCGTAAAGAAGTATGCATACAAAAACGCACCTGCCGCAAGCACAAAGATCACGGACTGTATGATCAGCCTTTGTCCCTTCGGCTTGAAGCTTTTGCTGTTATATAGACACTTGTAATATTCCTCCTGCGTCATCACATAGGATATGCTGATTTCTTCCTTCTTCTGCTGAGAAGTGCTGTTGTTTTCATTCATGACGGTGATCTTCCTCAGATATCAAGATTCTGAACATATTTTGCATTTGTTTCAATAAATTCACGGCGCGGTTCAACCTTATCGCCCATCAGAATCGTAAATACCTCATCGGCTGCGGCAGCGTCCTCCATTTCGACCCTGAGCATGATCCGCGTTGCGGGATCCATAGTTGTTTCCCAGAGCTGAGAAGCGTCCATCTCACCAAGACCTTTATAGCGCTGAATCTCATATTTACCGCTGATCTGGGCGGTAATTCTGTCGCGTTCGGGGTCTGAATACGCATAATAGTGCGTATCCTTGCCTTTTGTGATCCTGTATAGCGGGGGCTGCGCGATATAAACATGACCTTCCTCTATCAGTGGACGCATAAAGCGGAAAAAGAAGGTAAGCATCAGTGTGCGAATGTGAGAACCGTCAACATCGGCATCTGCCATGATAATGATTTTGCCGTAACGAAGCTTGGAAAGATCCAGTTCATCGCCGATTCCGCAGCCCAGAGCCGTAATAACCGGCATGAGCTTGTCATTGCCATAGACCTTATCCAGTCTTGCTTTTTCTACGTTGAGCATTTTGCCCCAGAGCGGCAGAATTGCCTGAAATCTTCTGTCACGGCCGCCCTTTGCAGAACCGCCTGCAGAATCTCCCTCTACGATGTAGATCTCGGTTTCATCTACATTTCTTGACTGACAGTCGGCAAGCTTTCCGGGAAGTCCGCCGCCCTCCATAGCGGTTTTTCTGCGGGCAAGATCACGGGCTTTTCTTGCGGCATCTCTTGCTCGTGCCGCCATCAGTGCTTTTTCAAAGATTGCCTTTGCTGTCTGCGGATTTTCCTCTAAATATTGCTCCAGCTTTTCGCTGACAAGTCTGTCTACAAGGGTTCTGACAGAGGTATTGCCGAGCTTTGCCTTTGTCTGGCTCTCAAACTGTGCGTCCTTGACCTTCACGCTGATCACCACAGTCAGACCCTCTCTGACATCTTCACCGCTGAGGTTCTTGTCATTTTCCTTAAGGATATTGAACTTGCGGGCATAGTCATTCATGACTCTTGTCAGTGCTCTTTTGAAGCCCTCCTCGTGCGTACCGCCATCGTTGGTGTGAATATTATTAGCAAAGGAAAGAATCAACTCGTTATAGCTGTCGTTATATTGCATAGCGATTTCTGCCGAAACAGTATCGTCCTCATTTTTTGCCTGAAAATAGATCACATCGGGGTGAATGACATCAAGAGCCTTCTTTTTGTGTACATAAGCAACAAAGCTTGATACACCGCCCTCATAGCAAAAATCCTTGGTACGGATATTTCCGGCATCTCTCTCGTCTGTGATCTCAATATGTACACCCGCATTGAGAAATGCCTGTTCGCGCAGTCTGGAAACAAGGGTATCAAAATCATATACATCGGTTTCGGTAAATATTTCGGGGTCAGCCTTAAAGGTAACAGTGGTGCCTCTTTCTTCGGTTTCACCGATTTTTTTAAGCTCAGTTACAGTTGTGCCTCTTTCAAAACGCTGCTTGTAGATATTTTTGCCGTCACGAACCTCCACTTCCGTCCACTGAGAAAGCGCATTGACAACCGATGCACCTACACCGTGCAGACCACCGGCAACCTTATATCCGCCGCCGCCGAATTTTCCGCCGGCATGCAGCACTGCAAAAACAACGGTGACAGCAGGAATACCCATTTTTGGCTGAATACCAACAGGAATACCTCTGCCGTTATCCTTTACCTGAATGATCTCTCCGGGCAGTATTCTGACGTCGATCTTGCTGCAATAGCCTGCCAGCGCTTCGTCGATCGAGTTATCGACGATCTCATAGACAAGATGATGCAGTCCCCTCGGACCGGTAGAGCCGATATACATACCCGGACGCTTTCTGACTGCTTCCAGACCCTCCAGCACCTGTATATCCTCTGCACCGTATTCTTCTGTTGCCTGCGTAATATCGTTTTTATCCATTGTATCCATTGCAATACCTCCGGAATTTCAATAATCAACGCTTTCTGTCCTTTTTCGGTTGATCGTTTTTTGCTTTTTTCGTTTCTTGCTTTTTTCTGAATCTGATCATCAATGGTGATGCAGCAAGCGAAGCGGCAACCGCAATCAGATTCATTACTGCAACAACACCGATATTGATATCCTTTGACGCGTCAAAGATGATCATGTTAAACAATATCAGAATCATACATACTGCAATGACAGGAACAGCCCTGAGCGAGCGTCTGATGAGAAAACTCCTGCCGCAGTGATAACATTGATGCTCCTTGCCCTTCATGCTTACAATTTCTTGATAGCTGTATACCGTATGACAATACGGACATACGGGTAGCTTCCACAAAGCGGTTCTCTTCCTTCCGATTACAGATTATCATACATCCGATGCATCATCGTTGACATCCGGCTTATTGAATTCAAAGGTAACGGTCTGATTGATGATATCCTCGCCTTCAATTACTTCACCGCCGCTATCTGACACTGAAAGCTGCTCCTCCAGTCTGGCAGCATTATCCTGCTTTGCCTTCATGAATTTGGAAGAAAAATCCTCGTCAACGTCAAGCTCGATCGGCTGTGAATGAACGATCGGCTTTGCAGGACGCTGATAGACCTTTTCTTCTTCCGTCACAGCAGGCTGCGGCACAGACACGTGCTTTACGGAGGATCTTTCCTTATGCGGCACTAACTGTACAAAAAACGGGGCTGTAATGTAAAATACCACAAAGGGTATAAACAGATAGAGCAAGCCCTTCAGACTGCCATGGTCGCCGAAGTTCGCATATAAAACCGTGATCAGCAGTGCCGACACGCACACAATGCTTACCAGTCCATAAATCGCTTTATTCAGCGTTACATTGGACACACAGGTACACTTTGTGCATTTGTATTCTCCTTGTTTGCGGAGAATAGAAGCTCCGAAGTAGGAGATTTTTCTGTTACAATACGGACATCTGGTAAGATGAATCATATTTGCCATTTTACAACATTCCTCTTCTCATTTTCTTTTAAGGAACTGTGAAGAAATAAGTTTTCAATTGATGCTTAGGATGATTGGCACTGTACAAGGTGCACGACCGCAGGAATACTGCCGTATTTCAAGGGAGTGCAACGCAGTACAGGGCAAATCAGCCAAGCAGAAATGAAAAGTGATTGATGAACAGTTCCTAAAGCCCTGCCCGCCTGATGAGTGTGAGCGGAGAAAGCTGGCAGATGTAGATTTTATCCCCGCCTGCATCTCTGCATACTACGAAGCTTTTTGGCAGTTCTGTTGATACATTGATAACAGCGCCGTTTTTTTCGGCGTTTTTCAGAAATTCTCTTGTTCTGACGGAAACGGTAGAATTATCGAGATCAAAGATTCCGATAATATCCTCCGTCCTTATAATCGTATTATTTCCCAAATGCAGATACATAGCTTCATCTTCCTATTGATCGGAAGCAGGGTGCTCTGCATTGATTGCTCCGCCGCTGATCCGGAATACCTTTGACGAAGTAATCACTTCATCACAGCAGGTAATGAATACCTGAAATCCCTCCAGTCGGTTCAGCAGATAATCCCTGCGGTTCATATCCAGCTCACTCAATACATCGTCAAGCAGGATAACGGGCTTGTCGTTATTTTCATCTCCCGAGATGGCTGCTTCGGCAAGCTTCATAGACAATACCGCCGAACGCTGCTGTCCCTGAGAGCCAAAGCTTTTTGCATCTCTTTCATTGATCCTGATTTTCAGATCATCACGGTGAATGCCCGAACCGGTAAACCCCCGTGCCATATCCTCATTCTGTTTGCTGATCAACTCCTCCAGCAGGAGCTTTTGTATTTCCTGCCGGCTCATGCCATACTTTGCGCCGCAGGAGCTTCTGTAACGGATATCAAGTGTTTCCTTACCGTCGGAAATACCGTCATAAAAGGATTTTGCAAGTCCGTTCAGCTTTTCAATGTATGCAAGCCTTTGTACAGCGACCTTTGCGCCTTCTTCCGCAAGTCGTTCGTTCCATATCTCAAGAGCGGTTTCCGGCTCGGAGTAGAGCATGGCATTTTTCAGGAGAGAATTTCTTTGCAGAAGTGTTTTTTTGTAGCGGTTGAGCACAGAAGCATACGCCGGTCTGATCTGACAGATCGCCGCGTCGGTAAAGTTGCGGCGGTCTTCCGGTCCGCTTTTGATCAGCGCAAGATGATGGGGCGAGAAAATTACAGCACAAAAATTACCGATGATCTGCGACATATAGCTTTTGGGTATTCCGTTGAGAGCGGCTGATCGTTTATTATCCTGAATGCTGATCTCAATTTTCTGTTCTCTGCCGCAGGCATAGAAGGATAACGCTGTTCTGGCTTGTGAAGCACCGAAGGCAATCAGTTCCTTATCCTTTGCCCCGCGAAAGGAGCGTCCGCCTGTAAAAAGCCATATACACTCGATAATATTGGTTTTGCCCTGTGCATTATCGCCGCATATTACATTGATGCCCTCAGACGGAGATATTTCGGTTTTTTTGAGATTTCTGTAGTTTTCAAATGATAAGCTTCGGATAATCAAGTCAGCACACCTCAAAAGTCATACCGTTATATTCAGCCTTGTCGCCTTTTCTCATTTTTTTGCCGCGCATTGTACAGACCGTTCCGTTGACCTTTACGCTGCCGTTTTGTATTTCAAGCTTAGCCTGCCCTCCCGTTTCAAAAACACCGAGCATTTTGAGCATATTGTCCAGCCGGATGTATTCTTCATCGGGAGATAGTGATAATTTATTACCTATCATTTTTTAACCTCACAGGAAGCACCAGGAAGATAAAGTCCTCACCCTCCGTGGGAAATATGGTGATCGGGCTGAATGGACCATTGAGTTTGATGATTACCTCATCGGTTTCGGTATTTCTCAGTGCATCCAGCATATATTTGTTGTTAAAGCCGATTTCAATGTCGTTTCCTTCGATTTCTGCCTCAAATTCATCGTAAGCCTGACCGAGTGCTGTTTTACAGGAGGTTTTTATATAACCGTCCTCTATGCAGCAGCGGATCGGTGTTTTGAGCTTTTCGGTCAGAAGAAGTGACATTCTGTCAATGGAGTCGATGAATTTTCTGGTACTGACTTTCATGCTTGTAGAATTGGAGGAAGGAATTGCTGCCTTATAGTTCATAAACTCGCCTTCGATCAGGCGGGTTATAATGGAGTATTCCTCAATACGGAAGATAATATGGCGTCCCCCTGCGGAAATAGTTACGTTTTGTGAATCATCATTGATAAGCTTGATGACCTCAGAAAGGGTTTTTCCGGGAACAATAAAGGATTTGGTACCGTTATATTGGATTGTTTCTGTTCGTATGGCGAGCCGGAAGCCGTCTACAGAAACAATTCGTATGGTATTATTGTTGATTTCAAACAGAGAACCCTTATTAACGGGCTTTGCATCATTATCGGAGATGGCATAGATCGTCTGTCGGATCATACTTTGCAGGGATTCTCCGTTGATACTGATACTGTCGGTATCCGCTACAGTAGGAAGTTCCGGGTATTCGGAGGCATCTATTCCGATAATTTTATAATCTACCTTACCGCTGTTCAGATAGATGATCAGTTTTTCATCGGTTCTGATAGTGATTTTATCTTCGGGCATTCGTTTCAGGATATCCGAGAAAAGCTTGGCATTGATGACAACAGAACCTTCTGTCACAATGTCTGCCTCTAAAGAGGTGGTGATCCCGATCTCAAGGTCGTAGCCACTGAGATAGATTTTGTTTTCAAATGCTTTGACAAGGATTCCTTCCAGAGCAGGCAGTGTGGATTTTGAAGCTACTGCTCTTTGAACATTTCCAACAGCCTCATTGAGCTTCTGGCGGTTGCAGGTGAATTTCATTATATCAGTCCTCTTTTTCCAAAAAATAAATAAAAGAATTATAATTATTTTAGTAATAGTAGTAGGGACGGTTAAGATGTTGAAAAGTTGAATTATTGTTGATTTTATCAGGCTTTTATGATGATTGTCAATTGTTGAAGCACGGTTATGAATTGCCGGATAAATTTTCCGGAAATAATATTATCAACCGGATTGTTGATATATGTTGGTGAATTGTTGAAAACTTGTTGAATTCGTTAACAAGTCAAAAAAACGTAAATTAACCAAAAATGTTGATAAGTGGAAAGAATCTTAACCGTATGTTGAAAGTACATACATGGATAAAAACATCCGTTATCTGTCACGGATATTCTTGATGATGTCGTCAACAGTTGATTTGAGTTTGGGGTCTTTTGCCATATTCTTTTCGATCTGCTTGATAGCATACACAATAGTAGAATGATCTCTGCCGCCGAATTCCTCGCCGATGAGATTCATGGAAAGATCGGTAATTTCTCTTACGGCATAAATCGCGATCTGTCTTGCATTGGATATATTGGCATTCCTCTTTGCAGAACGGATATCATCCCCTGTAACACCGAAGGTTCTGGCTACCTCGTCAATGATTTTTTCTACCGTAAGCGGAGGAGGCTGATCGTTATTAAGGATCTCAGAGATGGTTTTCTGGGCAACCGTGATAGTGATTTTTTCTCCGTAGAGCTGATTCTTTGCCTTGAGCTTTTTGACAACGCCCTCCAGCTGCCGGATATTGGTTTTGAGCTTGGTTGCGATATATTCCATGACATCATCGGGCAGGGTCATATCGAGCAGTTCCGCTTTTCTTCTGATAATAGCGAGTCTGGTTTCAAAATCAGGCGGCTGAATATCGGCAATCAGACCGGATTCAAAGCGGCTTCTGAGTCTGTCCTCAAGGGTTTTGATCTCTCTGGGCGGTCGGTCTGATGTCAGCACGATCTGTCTTTTGGCTTCATAAAGGGAATTAAAGGTATGGAAGAATTCCTCCTGTGTAGATTCCTTACCGCCGATGAACTGGATATCATCTACCAAAAGAACATCTGATTTTCTGTATTTCTGTCTGAATTCGCTGGTCGTATTCAGACGGATTGCCTCCACCATCTCATTGGTGAAATCATCGCCCTTGACGTATACGATGACCTTTTCGGGATTATTCTTCATGATTTCATTTCGGATGGCATAGAGCAGATGGGTCTTGCCCAGTCCTGAGTTGCCGTATATAAAAAGCGGGTTGTAGGCACCTCCGGGATTGGCTGCAACGGCAAGAGAGGCAGCGTGTGAAAATTTGTTGGACGAGCCGACAATAAATGAATCAAAGGTAAACTCATAATCGGCATTGATCATACTCTCGTTAAGCTCCTGTTCCCTGGTGGTGATCTCATCGGGAACGGTAAAGCAGATTTCAATTCCCTCGCCGAATACGCTGGCAAAGGCATCATTCAGCAGCTTCATATAACCCCTGATCAGTGTCTGGCGGTGAAAATCCGCAGGCACCATCAGAATGGCTTTTCCCTCGGCAAAGTCCATTTTTACCGGTTCAATTTTGCTGATCCAGGTTTTATAGGCAACGTCTGTAATGTGGTTTTTACAATATTCACAGATGATTTCCCATGCTTCGTTGAATGAATCCATTTTTTTCTCCCCCGTCATAATTATCTTTCCGAAGCGCAGAAGCTTCTTTTCCAAGTCTGTAATAAAAGGCTCATTACACATAGAAACACTTATACACTCTTAGTATATCATATAAAGTATTATATTTCAAATAGTTTTTAACAATTTGTACGGAATGGTTGAAAATTTTGTTGAATAAAGGAAAATAGCAGTCTTTTTGTTTGGAAACATCGGATGGATCAAAATATTTTTTTGTTCAGAAGAGAGTAATTTGATTTTTATTATTGACAGAAGGAGTGTTTTTGGTTTATAATCCTAAAGTGCAAGGTTATATCCTTAAATTATTTCAGGTGTAGACAGTGCCTTGTCGAAAGGAGGAATTTGAGATGCTGAGAACGTATCAGCCCAAGAAGCTCCACAGAAAGAAGGAGCATGGCTTCAGAAAGAGAATGGCTACGGCTAACGGACGCAAGGTTCTTTCCCGTCGCAGAGCAAAGGGAAGAAAGAAGCTTTCTTATTGATTTTCCCTGCGGTATTCAGTTAGGAACTGTTCATCGATCACTTTTCATTTCTGCTTGTCTGATTTACCCTGTACTGCGCTGCACTCCCTTGAAATACGGCAGTATTCCTGCAGTCGTGCGCCTTGTACAGTGCAAATCATCCTAAGCATCAATTGAAAATTTATTTCTTCACAGTTCCTTAGTGCAAACGGTCTTGGTGAAATTTTGTTTTTTGGAAGATGATTGTTTTGGGTGAATTTATCACTTTGAAGGAAAATAGAGATTTTCGCCGGCTGTATGCCCGCGGCCGTTCGTTTGCTTCACCCGTTCTTGTGGCCTATGTTGCAAAAAACAAGACCAGACAGGTGAGAATCGGAATTACCACCAGCAAGAAGATCGGCAAGGCCGTTTTGCGAAACAGAGCGCGCAGAATCATCAGGGAAGCTTGTTATAATATTTGCGGTAACATTAAGCCTGGTTATGATATCGTTTTTGTTGCAAGGACAAAAACACCTTATGTCAAAAGCTATGATATTCTGCGTTCTATGAAAAATGAGCTGAAGGAGGCGGGTGTTTTAAAATGAAGCGCCCGCTTATTTGGCTTATAAGGTTTTATCAGAAGTATATATCCTCAAGAACACCGCCGTGCTGCAAGTATTATCCCGTTTGCTCGGTTTATGGAATAGAGGCAATTTCGCGTTTCGGTGCAGTCAGGGGGACTGCTCTTACGGTATGGAGGATATTGAGGTGTAATCCGTTTTCTAAGGGAGGATATGATCCTGTCCCCGAAAAAAAATCCGGAAAAAAAGAGCCTAAAAGGATAAGCTATAAGAAAAGATTATGACTTGGACATGATCGAAAAAAGGTTGTCAGGCAAATATGTAAGCTTCTTTGCCGACATTTCAAAAAGGGGAAGGAATATTTTGGTTCAGATTTTTAATTTTATAGGCAATCTGTTCGGTTATATTTTATGGGCAGCGTTTTATATTTTTCAGAATTTCGGCATTGCAATCATTATATTTACACTTATCGTCAAGCTGATTCTTTTGCCGTTTTCTGTCAAGCAGCAAAAGTCTATGGCTTCTAATGCCAGATTTCAGAAAAAACAGCGCGAGATCATGGAACGCTACAAAAATGACCGTGCAAAGGCACAGGAAGAAGTAAACAAGCTCATGGCTAAGGAAAACATCAGCCCCACAGCAGGATGTCTGCCGATGATGGCGCCGATGTTTGTAATGCTGGGCGTTTATTATTCCGTTATCAATCCGCTGACCAACACGCTCCATATTGCGTCAGACAAGGTTACAACCGCGCTCAATAGTCTTTCCGGTATTCCCGGAATCGGCAGCTCGATCAATGCCTATTATGGTCAGATCTACGTTGTAAAGTATTTTGATGCACTTAAAGCCTTTCTTACTGACGGCAACGGAAAATCCCTGTTTTCTTCTCAGGAAACACAAAGTATTGCAGAATTCGGTAAGGGATTCAATTTTCTTGGCTGGGATCTGCTTGCAACACCCTCCGGCAGCTCGTTCGGCTCTATGCTCTGGCTGATTCCCGTGCTTTGCTTTGTGACTTCTGTTCTGAGTATGTTTCTGATGCAGAAAATGAACGGTACAAAAATGCAGGGCTGTATGGTTGCTATGGTCTTTACGATGCCGTTGTTCAGTGCGTGGATTGCCTACAGCGTACCTGCGGCAGTAGGATTTTATTGGATCATTTCAACGATTTTTGGCTTTGCTCAGTCGTGTGTGCTGAATCTGTTCTATAACGCGAGTATTATTGAGGCCAAAATGGAGGCGCAGAGAGTGGTTCTCAGACGCCAGCAGGAGGCAGAGGTTGCCTTTATTGATGTTCCCGATTATGTAGCTCCGTCACAAATGAATAAGGATAAAAGCGACGTTCCGCAGGAGTATAAGCAGAAGAAAAAGAAAAAACCGGGAAAAAAATAATTCTCTTAAAATGATTATAAGGAAGCACTGAATAAATCCAGTGCCTGTATTGCGCCGTCAGATTTTTTGTCAGATTGTATCAAATGAGCGCAGGAAACCTGTCGGTTTTCAAGCAAATTTGGTGCAAGATGACGGAAAAGATGCAAGCAGGACAGGTGCTGAGCCGTAAGGTACGATTTATCCAGTGATTCCATAATACCTTTCGGGTGATAAAGATCTGAAAGTGGTTAAAACAGGATTCATTGATGAAGTGAATCTGAAAATATTTCTGTATCTTACAGGAGGAAAATAAAAAATGATTCGTGAAACAGTTGTTACGGCAGATACCATTGAGGAGGCTCAGAGAATCGCTTGTGAAGAACTGCACTCCGATCCGGAAAAAACAAGCTTTGAAGTACTTCGTCAGCCGGAGAAAAAAAAGTTTGGTCTTTTTGGCGGAAGCCCTGCACAGGTAAGAGCTTATATTGAGATCACTCCCTTTGAAAGTGCGAAGGAATATATCGCCGGAATCCTCGACAAAATGGGTATCGGCGACGTTGAAATTACCGCAGAGGAAACAGAGGGCGGTGCTGTGATCAATATTGATGGTGAAAATGTTGGCTTTATTATCGGTCACAGAGGTGAGACCCTCGATGCCATTCAGTATCTTGCCGGACTGGTTGCCAACCATGTGGATGAGGGCTACTACAGGATTTCTATCAATATCGGCAATTACAGAGAAAAAAGAGAGAAAACTCTCGAAATTCTCGGCAGAAAGTTAGCATTCAAGGCTGTCAAGACAGGTGCTAAAACCGTACTGGAGCCTATGAATCCCTATGAGAGAAGAATTATCCACACAGCCGTACAGAAGGTAAGAGGAGCATCCTCATGGAGTGAAGGGGAGAATTTGCAGCGTCACGTTGTGATCGGTCCTGATCCCGATTATAAGCCCTCTTACGGAGGAAGAGGCGGTTACCGCAAAGGCGGCAGCAGCAATTTCAACAAGGATGGTTCATATAACCGCCGTTCCCGTTCGGGCGGATATCAGCGCAGACAGTATTCCGAGGGGGAGAGTCACCCGCAGGACACCATGTTCAGTGCTTTTGAAAGTGATAAAACACGAGGAAGCATTAACGAAAGACCCGAATCCTCACTTTACGGTAAAATTGAAGTCAAGAAAACAAACAATTCTGAGTCGTAAGAAAATGATTGTCGGCATATCGCTTATAATAGTGGTATGCCGACTTTTTCAAATTCTACTGATATTGAATACTATGATAGTGAAAAATTGCTATTGTGTGATAACTTGTTATATATTTTGAGATAATAATTGTTTGCTCCCACATAAAAATATTCAACCGATTATTGATATGATGTTGAAAATATGATATACTTTCAGTAATCAATGTTGAAAGTGGAGTAAGAGCATGAACAGGATGCGACAGTTTATTATAAAAAATGAAATCCCGATAGCGTTGTTGATCATTGCTGTCGGGGCATTTTTCAGATTCTTTTTGATTGATTCCATGCCCGCAGGACTGAATCAGGACGAGGCCTCGGCAGGATATGATGCATGGGCTGTGCTGCATTATGGCATAGATCGCAACGGAAACAGCTATCCGGTTCTTTTTGAGGCATGGGGGAGCGGTCAGAATATATTGTATTCGATGATCGACATTCCGTTTATTGCAGTATTGGGGTTGAATAAGCTTGCTCTGAGATTGCCTGCGGCAATCATTGGTACGCTGACTCTGCCGGTTTTCTGGAGGTTATCCAGAAAATTCAAGGGAATCATTACCGGACTGTTTGCTTTGCTGATTTTAGCACTTTGTCCTTGGCATATTATGGCAAACCGCTGGGCACTGGAATCCAATATTCTGCCGTTTTTTCTATTGCTGGGTACATACTTTGCTGTTCTATCGATAAAAAAACCAAAAATGCTTTGCCTTTCGGGTGTTGCCTTTGCTTTGTCACTTTATGCTTATGGAACAGCCTTTGTCTTTGTACCTTTCTTTGTAATTGGTACAGGTATTTACCTTATCAGAATAAAAAAGCTTAAACTCAGATCGTTTCTGATTGCGGCTTCGGTCTTTCTGGTCATGGCATTTCCGATCATTCTTTGCAATATGATCAATATTTTTGGCTGGGACGAGATTCGGTTATTCGGTATTATTACGCTGCCAAAGCTGGTTGTGACAAGGCAGTCGGGCACGATGTCGTTTTCGGTCAATAATTTTATAGAATTTATTAGTCTTCTTATCAATCAGCAGGACGAAAGCATTGTTAACGTTATTGATCATCTGATGTTTTTTTATTTCAGTATACCGTTTTCTGTTTTAGGTGTGTTTTTTACGCTGAAAAATTATAAAAAGAGCCGCTATAAAATACTCAGCGGTGATTTTATCATGCTGTGGTGGCTGATTGTTGCCCTTGCAAACTCGTTTTTTATTCATATCAATGTTAACCGGATGAACATGGCATATCTGCCGGTGATTTATTATTCTGCCGCAGGAATTGGCGGTGCAATCCAATTTCTTTATATTCATAAAAAGATGATCGGTAAATATGCGGTAACGTTTGTTTCAATTGGTTTGATTCTATGGAGCTTTGTAGACGCGGCTTTGCAGTATACATCAAACAAGCAATATTGGTATTCGGTCAAATTCTCAGATGGATTTGAAGATGCCTTATCGTATGCAGAAAGTTTGGATCACGATATCATCTGTCTGAGTGAATTCAAATCCAATATGCTTTATATTCGCGTCTTATTTTATCAGCAGATTTCTCCGGAGGATTTTCATAATCAGGCAGAATACTTTTATCCGGATGCGGAGTTCCGTGTCCCAAAAGGTTTTTTGAATTATCGGTTCAATTATCCCTATCATGGTCTTTTCTCTTATGACGAAAAGGATGAGGATACGATTTATATTTTGGAAAACAACTGTACTAATGGTTATGTGATTCTGAAACAATTCAATAATTTCTCGGTGTGTAAATACGAAAAGGGGTAATGGGATATGCGTGATACAATTGCAGCCATTTCAACTGCCAACGGCGCTGGTGGAATGGGTGTTATAAGAATATCGGGTGAAGGTGCAGCAGCGGTTGCAGACAGGGTATTCGTTTCCGTTTCTGGTAAAAAGCCAAGTGAAATGAAGGGTTATACCGCAGCTTTCGGAAAAATATATGACGGCGATGAGCTGATTGATGAAGCGGTGGTATTGGTATTCCGTGCTCCGCACAGCTATACCGGTGAAAACGTGGTTGAAATATCCTGCCACGGAGGTATGTATGTAACCAAGCGTGTGTTGCGGGCGGTGCTGAAAAACGGTGCAGCGGCGGCCGAAGCAGGCGAGTTTACTAAAAGAGCCTTTCTCAACGGAAAAATGGGATTGACCGAAGCAGAAGCCGTTATGGATATCATCTCTGCAAAAGGTGAACAGTCAGCAAGAGCCGCACTTTCCTGTATGGAAGGCAGACTGCGGCAGCGTATTGACCACGTGCGCGACAGTCTGATTCAAAGTGCTGCACATCTCTCTGCATGGGCGGATTATCCCGAGGAGGATATTCCCGGGGTTTCTGATGAAAGCCTGCTAAAAGAACTGATGGATTGTAAAACAGAGCTTTCTGCACTGTTGAAGGAATATGACGCGGGAAAGGTCATGCGGGAAGGAGTCGATACGGTTATTGCCGGCAGACCCAATGTCGGTAAATCAACACTCATGAATTTGCTCGCGGGCTGTGAGCGCTCCATTGTTACCAATGTTCCCGGAACAACCAGAGATGTCATTGAAGAAACCGTTATGCTGGGAAGTATTCCTCTTAATCTTTCGGATACGGCGGGAATCCATTCTACTGATGATCCGGTTGAAAAAATCGGTGTGGAAAGAGCAAAGGATAAGCTCCTGAAAGCGGGATTGATTCTTGCAGTATTTGATGCTTCACGTCCACTTTCGGATGATGACATTCAACTGACAGAGCTTCTTTCAGGTGCGCCTGCAATTGCTGTTGTCAACAAGACGGATCTGGAACAGAAGCTCGATGTTGATTTTCTCAAAAGAAAGCTCGGGCGGGTTGTATTTATATCTGCACTCACCGGCAGCGGGGCAGAGGAGCTGGAACAGCAGGTGGCAAAGCTGGCGGGTACAGACGGCTTTGATGCCTCCTGCGGTGTACTTGCAACGGAACGTCAGAGAAGTGCGGCGGAATCATCGCTTCATTCGGTAGAAGAGGCTATCGATGCCGTGAAAAGCGGTATTACGCTTGATGCGGTCACAGTCATTATTGAAGATGCTATCAACAGCTTGCTGGAACTTACGGGCGAGCGAGTGACAGAGGCTGTGGTAGATCAGGTATTTTCGCATTTCTGTGTTGGCAAATAATGAATTCAGGCACATCGGATTTTCCGGTGTGCCGTTTATGTTCCACGTGGAACAATATGGAAATGCCGCTTTTAAGTGTTCCACGTGGAACATTTTCAGAACGCTGTATTTCATTGTTCCACGTGGAACATATAATAGCCAGCATTTTTCAGATGACCATAAAATTATACGCGCGAAAATCATACAATATATGGTTTATCAAAAAAATGTACTATACTTTTAAGCGAAAATGTTTTATAATGAGGTAGGAAAAAGGAACACCAAAACAGGAAAGTAAAAATAATCAGAAGGAATGTTTGTTATGAAATTTATTGCCGGAGAATATGACGTTGCCGTAATCGGCGCGGGACATGCAGGAATCGAGGCAGGACTTGCTGCGGCAAGACTGGGATGTAAAACGGCGGTTTTTACCATTAACATGGATGCCGTAGGAAACTGTCCGTGCAATCCGTCAATCGGCGGAACAGCTAAAGGACATCTTGTCAGGGAAATCGATGCGCTCGGCGGTGAAATGGGCAAGGCGGCGGATCAATGCTGTTTGCAGGCACGTATGCTGAACCGCGGCAAGGGTCCCGCTGTTCATTCCCTGCGCGCACAGATTGACAGAAGGGCTTACAGCACTTATATGAAGCATACACTTGAATTGCAGGACAATCTCCATCTTCGTCAGGCAGAAATAACCGGTCTGGAAAAGTCTGATGACGGCAGGTGGCTGATGACAACAAGGCTGGAAGCACAGTATCTTGCCAAAAAGGTTATTTTAGCAACAGGTACTTATCTCGGCGGCAAAATATATGTGGGTGACGTTTCTTATGAAAGCGGACCTGACGGAATGTTCCCGTCGAAATACCTGCCTGATGCTCTTGAAAAGTTAGGTATGCATATCCGCCGCTTCAAGACCGGAACACCTGCAAGAGTGCTGCGTTCAAGTATTGATTTTGATGGACTGGAAGAACAGTGCGGTGATGAACCGGTCGTCCCGTTTTCTTATGATACCATTGTTCCGCCCGAAAATAAGGTCAAATGCTATGTGAGCTGGACGAATGAAAAAACCAGGCAGATCATTCTCGATAATATTCACCGTTCACCGATGTACAGCGGACGTATAGAGGGTGTCGGACCGAGATACTGCCCGAGCCTTGAGGATAAGATCGTTCGTTTTGCCGATAAGCCGCGTCATCAGCTTTTTATAGAGCCGTGCGGAATGGATACCGAAGAAATGTATTTGCAGGGTATGTCATCTTCACTTCCTGAAGACGTACAGCTTGCATTTTATCATTCTATCAAAGGACTGGAGCATTGTATTGTTATGCGTCCTGCCTATGCTATAGAATACTTTTGTGCCGACCCGATTCAGATGAACCGGACTCTGGAATTCCGGGACTTTGAAGGATTGTACGGTGCGGGACAGTTCAACGGCAGCTCGGGCTATGAGGAAGCTGCTGCACAGGGACTTGTTGCCGGTGTCAATGCGGCTTTGTCGGTGCTCGGCAAAGAGCCTATGATTCTCGACAGAGCAAGCTCCTATATCGGTACGCTGATTGACGACCTTGTTACCAAGGGATGCAGTGACCCTTACAGAATGATGACCTCCCGCAGTGAGTACAGACTGATACTCCGACAAGATAATGCCGATACCCGACTGACACCGATCGGCAGAGCCGCAGGACTTGTTAACGATGACAGATGGCGCAGCTTTACCGAAAAACAGGCGGCAATTGAACAGGAGCGTCAGAGAGTCCAAAAAACTGTAATCACACCTTCAGACAGACTGAACGAGATTCTCAGAGCCTGCAATACCTCCGAGGTTCATACGGGAATCCGTCTGGTCGACCTGCTCAAGCGTCCGGAGCTAAACTATGAGATCCTCGCTGAAATAGATACCCAAAGACCGGATCTTGCGCCGAATATTTTAGAACAGGTTGAAATTGAAATTAAGTATGAGGGTTATATCAGCCGTCAGCTTATTATTATACAGCAGGTGAGAAGGCTTGAAAAAAAGCTGCTTCCTTCTGATATAGATTATAACGCGATAGACGGACTTCGCCTTGAAGCAAGAGAAAAGCTTAATAAGGTCAGACCCGACAACATCGGTCAGGCAAGCAGAATATCTGGTGTAAGTCCCGCCGATATTTCCGTGCTTGTTATTTATCTTGCCTCTGTCAGGGGCAAAAAGGAGCAGAAAGATGATAACGGAAATACTTGAAAAATGGTGTGAAGAAAACAATATTGCCGTTACTACCCAGCAGACAGCCGCCTTTGAGGAATATGCACGTTTGTTAGTTGAATGGAACAGTAAAATGAATCTCACGGCGATTACCGATGAACAGGATATCGCGATAAAGCATTTTATTGACAGCATTTCTCTGCTTTGCTGTCATACGCCCGCTGACGGTGAACGGCTGATTGATATCGGTACGGGTGCGGGCTTTCCCGGCATACCGCTGAGAATACTATGTCCTGCCATTCGCCTGACACTGCTTGACAGCCTGAATAAACGGCTGCTATTTCTTGACGAGGTTTGCCATACACTCAAAATTGACGCGGAACTGCTTCATGCGAGAGCAGAGGAATATGGTGCAAAGTCCGCATACAGGGAACAGTATGATACGGCTGTTTCACGTGCTGTTGCGAATCTGCCCGCGCTGTGTGAATACTGTATGCCGTTCGTAAAGGTCGGCGGCAGCTTTATAGCCATGAAGGGACCTGACGGAGAAAACGAACTGGATTCCGCTCAGAATGCCATCGCGGTTTTAGGCGGAAAAACAGAGCGTATCGAAAAGCTTACGCTTTCAGACGGGGGACAAAGAACCATTATTCTGATCAGAAAAATAAAGCCCACTCCGGTAAAGTATCCGAGAAGAGGAGTCAAAATCAATAAGCAGCCATTATAATACTTTAAGCGACACTCTGAGCGGTGTCGCTTTTTATTTACAACATTTCCTTTCATCTTATGACAACCACTATATGACAAAAATAACAGGGCTTATATGGTAATATCATCTTATAATACTAATATCAAAAAGACCCGACGAAATACCTTGTCAATCTGCTATTAGTACAGAAGGGGGAACAGACATGCTGTTGATAAGAAAACAACAACGAAGAATCACCGACATTCCGATCGTACAGATCAGACCTTGCAAAACGCAGGCAAGAACAAATTACAGTCCCGACAATCTGCGGGAGCTTTCCTACAGCATTAAACAAAACGGTATTATACAGCCCATTATCGTGAGGAAGATCAGCGCATCAGAATATGAGCTGATCGCGGGTGAACGGCGGCTGCGTGCGGCGGCAATGTGCGGAAAGACTAAAGTACCGTGTATCATTATTTCGTGCAGTGACAGTGAGGCAGAGGTATATTCACTGGTAGAAAATCTGCAAAGGGCAGACCTCAACTGCTTTGAGGAGGCACGAGGTATTGATAATCTGCTTGCTTTCGGAGAGCTTTCTGAAAAAGAAACCTCCCGCAGAATTGTCAAAACAAAATCTGCGCTCGAAAATAAGCTCAGAATCTTAGCTCTGACAGAGGAAGAAAAAGCACTGATCATCAAGGCACGGCTTACGGAACGTCATGCGCTCGCTCTGCTTAGAATTACAGACGCTCTGGAGCGCAGAATGATTCTGAGCGAGATCATTGAATACAACATGAATGTTTCTCAGAGCGAAAAGTATATCGAGAGCTATTTACAGCTTAGTCAGGACGAAAAAAAGCAGCGTCAGAAAAATAAGGCAATTATCAAGGATAAAAGGATCTTTGAGAACACCATCAACCATGCGGTCGGTTCTATGCGCTCGTTCGGTATTTCAGCAACATCAAAGCAGACAGAGAGTGATACCTATATCGAATATACCGTCAGAATTCCTAAATAGTGGCTGCAATGTTTCCTGTTGTTCAAGAATGTTCCACGTGGAACATTCTTGAACAGTAATTGAGCGGCGGCGGAGTGCCTTCGCTGTTGCTTTCGCGTTTTGTTTTGAAAGTGCCAACGCTTAATATCAACCGCTTAATATCAACCGCTTAATATCAACAGACCACTGTTGTTAGCCTGGAAAATCAATTTTGCCGGGCAGTTTTCCGGGGGAAACCCTTTGTTTGAAAACAAAGGGTTCTCCCCCGGACCCCTTTCCTAAAAAAACGAACTTTTCGTCCATATCTGACACAGCAAATAGGGTGAAAGTGAGGATATGTACCGTGAATTTTTAAAAATTGATTTCCGTGGTGTTAGCGGCGCGGCATAGCACCAATCTCCCGTTTTAAGAGCGATAGCCCGGTTGTATAGAAGCGTAGGGCGGATTATGTTATTCAACTTATCAGAAAAGGGAAGTTTCCTATGGTGCTGAGCGAAAATGCGAACACGGGTGCAGCGCCGCTGCGCTGTGATTTTAAGGTTGATATTCTTAGGGAAGAGTGATATAATAGGGAGCGGAATAAAGATCAATAGAAATAAGGAAATCAAAGAAATTTCGGGAGGGAAAATATTGGGAAAGATTATTGCTGTTACCAATCAAAAGGGCGGCGTTGGCAAAACAACGACTGCCGTTAATACCGCAGCAGGCATTGCTATGCTGGGAAAAAAGGTTCTGCTGGTTGATACCGATCCTCAGGGAAACGCTACCAGCGGCGTCGGTGTAGATAAGCGAACCGTTAAGTATTCTTCCTACAGCCTGATGATCGACAATGTGAAAGCGGAGGATGCTGTTGTACATACGCAGTTTTCTAATCTGGATATTGTTCCGGCAAGTATGGATCTGGCGGCGGCAGAAATTGAGCTTGTAGAAGCAGATCACCGTGAAGCCAAGCTCAAAACCGCTTTAGCGCCTATTAAGGCAGAATACGATTTCATATTTGTCGACTGTCCGCCTTCGCTCGGTCTGATAACCACCAACGCATTCTGCGCGGCAGATACGCTGTTAGTGCCGATTCAGCCGGAGTATTATGCGCTGGAGGGTCTATCTCAGCTGATGAATACCGTAAGAAAGGTCAAGAGAAGATATAATCAGTATCTCGATATTGAGGGCGTATTGCTCACGATGTATGACGGAAGGCTCAACCTTACGCAGCAGGTCGTTGCAGAGGTTAAAAGGTTCTTCCCGAGAAAGGTCTTTTCTGCGGTAGTGCCAAGAGGTGTCAGACTTTCAGAAGCCCCCAGCTTCGGTCAGCCGATCATGTATTTTGATAAGTCCTCGAAAGGCTCGGCTGCTTATATGGATCTGTCCAAAGAGATTATCAGGAATAATGAGTAATAGCTGTATGATGCTGCTGAGCGTACTCAACCGGTTATAAATGGTTATGTTTGCTTGTGGGGCAGGTAAAAGAGTATAAAACAAAGGTGGGAATAAAATGGCAGGAAAAAAAAGCGGACTCGGCAAAGGTCTTGATGCGCTTTTTCTTGAAAATGATGTTCAGGATTCTGCGGGGGTTGTGTCGATCAGTATATCAGACATTGAACCGAACCGATCTCAGCCCAGACAGGATTTTGACGAAGAAAGCCTCGCCGAGCTTGCCGATTCTATCGCAAGCCACGGTGTACTTCAGCCGCTGATCGTGCGACCGCTGCCGGAGGGCGGCTACCAGCTCGTAGCGGGTGAAAGAAGATGGCGGGCAAGCAGAATGGCAGGACTGTTTGAGGTACCTGTTATCATCAGAGAAATGACGGATTCTGAGATGATGCAGATCGCTATGATCGAAAATCTGCAAAGAGAAGACCTCAATCCCGTTGAAGAAGCCCTCGGCTATCGTACACTCATCGACAGCTATTCGCTGACACATGACGATCTTTCAAAATCCGTGGGAAAGAGCCGTTCCGCTATTTCCAATGCCCTGCGGCTGCTGGCATTGCCCGATGAGATTCTGAGTATGCTCAGAAACGGCAATATTTCTGTCGGACACGCAAAAGCACTCCTGAGCTTCAATGACCCTGATACTCGATTGAAAATTGCCCATGAAATCAAAGACGGCGACCTTACCGTCAGAGATGTAGAAAAGCTTGCTAAAAAATATAATGAGGCAGCTTCACAGCAGACAAAAGCGGAGTCACATCAGAGAAAATCTTTTTTTGATGAAGTCGAGCTGGCACTGAATGAACACCTCGGCAGAAGGGTCAAGGTCGTTAACGGTAAAAACGGCGGCGGTGTGCTCGAAATCGAATTCTATAATGACGATGACCTCGGTGAGCTGGCAAAGCTCTTTGATACACAGGGATAACCTCTCTTGCTTCCGCAGAAGCATTTTGAAAATTTGTGCTGACGTATGGAAATTTGCGCCATACTGTGATATAATAAAGCATATCTGATAAAAGGAGATTTTAAAATGATCGATATCAAATACCTCAGAGAAAAACCCGATGAAGTAAAGGCTAAAATTAAAAAAAGAGAAATGAATCTTGACAGTGTCGTTGATGAGATCCTTGCCGTAGATGCACAGAAGCGTGAGCAGATGGGCATTGTTGAAGCAATGAAGGCTGAACAGAATGCTGCAAGCAAGCAGATTCCCCAGATCAAAAAGGCCGGCGGCGATGCAAGCGAGATCATGGCAAAGATGAAGGAGCTTGTAGCAAAAATCAAAGAGGGCGACAGTGTTATCAGTGAACTGGATAATAAGCAGCAGACACTTCTTCTTTCGCTTCCGAACCTTCCCGATGATGACGTTTGTGCAGGCGGTAAGGAGCAGAACGAACCTGTCAGATATTTTGGTGAAAAGCCCTCCTTCATCTTCCCGCTCAAGGATCATGTAGAGCTTTGCGAAAGCCTCGGCATGATCGACTACCAGAGAGGTGCAAAAATCGGCGGTGCCGGAAGCTGGCTTTACAGAGGCTGGGGCGCAAGAATGGAATGGGCGCTTCTCAACTTCTTTATCAATGAGCATATCAAAGACGGTTTCGAGTTTATCCTTCCTCCGCACATGCTCGGCTACCAGTGCGGTTACGTTGCAGGTCAGTTCCCGAAGTTTGAGGACGAGGTATATTGGATCGCCAATCCTACCAGCAACGACAAGAAATTCATGCTGCCTACAGCAGAAACCGCTCTTGTCAACCTCCACAGAGATGAAATTATTCCGATCGAGGAGCTGCCTAAAAAATATATCGCCTATACACCTTGTTATCGCCGTGAAGCAGGCAGCTATCGCAGCGAAGAGCGCGGTATGATCAGAGGACACCAGTTCAATAAGGTTGAAATGGTACAGTATACAGAGGACGATAAATCGGATATTGCTTTTGAAGAACTGGTTGAAAAGGCAGAAAGACTTGTCAGGGAGCTTGGACTTCACTATCGTCTGAGCAAGCTTGCCGCGGGTGACTGCTCCTTCTCTATGGCAAGAACCTATGATATCGAGGTATGGATTCCCAGCATGGAAATCTATAAGGAGGTAAGCTCTGCTTCTAATGCACGTGACTATCAGGCGCGCAGGGGCAATGTCAGATACAGAGGCGAGGACAAGAAGATGCACTTTGCCCACACACTCAATGCGTCCGGTCTGGCAACCAGCCGTGTGATTCCTGCTATCGTTGAACAATATCAGAATGAGGACGGTTCAGTTACCGTTCCCGAGGTACTTCGTCCTTATATGGGGATTGACGTTATCAAAAAGCCGTAAACCGTTTTCATACATGATTCGGCAAAACCTTGTTGTTCCTCCGGCACCTATGTGTCGGGGGAATTTTTATAATGGTTCCACGTGGAACAAGTTTAGCTTATATGCATATCAGTCAAAAAAATTGTTTGAGGACTTATGGAAATCACCAAAAAGCAAGCAGGAAATATGCATAGATTTTGCCGGAAACATGGAGATAAAATCCACATAAAGCCGAATTTATTTTTCTTTATTAGAATAATAAATAATTCATTTATGATATAATTAAGTACTAATAAATTTCTTAAAAATATATAATGAAAATGGGGGAGATTCAGAATGATGACAGCCACTTACAACGACAAATTCGGAAAGGAAGGTCTGACCTTCGATGACGTACTCCTCATACCCGGGGAATCAAATGTTCAGCCGAGAGATGTTGATATCAGTACGTATCTTACCAAGAAAATCAAGCTCAACACACCCCTTATGACTGCTGCCATGGATACCGTAACCGAAACAAGAATGGCAATTGCTATTGCTCGTGAGGGCGGTATCGGTATCATTCATAAGAACATGACTATCGAACAGCAGGCAGATGCTGTTGACAGAGTAAAACGTTCCGAAAACGGTGTTATTGTCAATCCGTTTTTCCTTACCCCCAGCCACTATGTATATGATGCCAATAAGCTAATGTCCAAGTATAAAATCTCAGGTGTGCCGATTTGTGAGGACGGTAAGCTGGTTGGTATTATCACCAACCGTGATCTCCGTTTTATGGATGAGAGCGATTACAGCCAGAAGATCTCTCAGGTCATGACACGCGAGAACCTTGTTACTGCTCCCGTGGGCACAACGCTTGCCGATGCGCAGCAGCTTCTCAAGACCCACAAAATCGAAAAGCTTCCTCTTGTTGATGAGAACGGTGTACTCAAGGGTCTTATTACCATCAAGGATATCGAAAAGTCCGTACAGTATCCCAATAGCGCAAGAGATGAGAACGGCAGACTGCTCTGCGGCGCAGCGATCGGCGGTACAGCAGATGTGCTTGAAAGAGTAGAAGAGCTTATCAAAGCTCAGGTCGATGTTCTTGTTTTAGATTCTGCTCATGGTCATAACAACAACATTATTGAGTCGGTAAGAAGGGTCAAGAAAGCATATCCCGATGTACAGCTTGTTGCAGGTAATATTGCCACCGCAGAAGCCGCAAAAGCTCTGATCGATGCCGGTGCGGACTGCGTAAAGGTCGGTATCGGACCCGGCTCCATCTGTACCACACGTATTGTTGCCGGTATAGGTGTTCCTCAGATCACGGCAATCTATGATGCTGCTTATGAAGCTTCCAAACACGGTATTCCTGTCATTGCTGACGGCGGTGTCAAGTATTCGGGCGATATCGTAAAGGCACTTGCCGCAGGCGGAAGCGTAGTCATGATCGGTTCGCTGGTTGCAGGCTGTGAGGAATCTCCCGGGGAAAGCGAGATTTATCAGGGCAGACAGTTCAAGGTCTACCGCGGGATGGGCAGCCTTGGAGCAATGGGCAGAGGCAGCGCAGACCGCTACTTCCAGTCCGGCAACAAGAAGCTTGTTCCCGAGGGCGTTGAAGGCCGTGTACCTTATAAGGGACCTCTTTCAGACACCATTTATCAGCTTATGGGAGGACTTCGTGCAGGTATGGGCTATACAGGCTGTGCTACGATTCAGGAACTGCATGAAAAGGCACAATTCATCAGAATCACAGGTGCAGGTCTGAAGGAAAGCCATCCCCATGATATTCAGATCACGAAAGAAGCACCTAACTATTCTTTTAACGGTTGATAACATTACAGGAAATGCAGCGGCTTTGCCGTCATTGCATTTCCTGTTTTTTCATATTATAATAATGTTAAGAAATGGTGGAATCAGAAGATGATTTATACGGGAGAGAGCGGTCATGTTTGAAAAAAAATGGAGCACCCGTCGGTTGATCATAAGAGAATACAAAAAAAGTGATATTGACAGCTTTCTTTCTGTTGTAAGACAGCCTGAGATTTACCGCACAACCTATGGTATTCCCCTTGAATACTCAAGGGAGAGGGCGGAATGGTGGTTTGATGTGATCAAACAGAATATGAAAAACCGACACGCTTTTGAATTTGCTGTTTTGCTTAAAGATAACGGGCAGTATATCGGCAATGTGGGACTTATTAACATCAACGATCTGCACCATCGGGCAGATATCTCCTATTATATAGACAGAGATTATATGAACTGCGGCTATGCGACAGAAGCAGCAGAGGTAATGCTGCGCTATGGATTTACGAAGTGGAATTTCAACAAAATAGCAGGCTGCTGTATGAGCTGCAATCCTGCCTCGCGGCGCGTAATGGAAAAAATCGGCATGAAATATGAGGGAACATTGCGTCAGGAGTTGTATAAAGAAGGAGATTATTATGATATTGACCGCTTATCCATACTGAAAAGTGAGTATTCAACAAATTGTAGAAGTTGAAAATTCAAAGTTTTCAACTTTTCAATGTTGAAAAAGTTAAAAACATTTTACGAACTGTAAAATCCTTCCTTTTTATTACGAAAAATTATGGCTTGATTTTTTAAAAAACCATATATATGGTATAAAAAATGGCTTTTTTTCTAATAATACAATATATCTATTTCAACAGCCCTGTTGATAAGTTTTCAACCTTTTCAACATTCAAATGTTGAAAAGGTTGAATTGTCAAAAAAGAAAAAAAATCCGCTTGATATTACATTTTGTATTATCATTCGACAAGCTTCGCATAGATCAATAATTCTACAAAATTATACAAACTGTATATAATAATAAAATATTACTATCAGAATAATACAATTCGTTATTTTATACGATGAAAATACAAATTGTATTATAACAATGACCAATAACCGTTTGTATAATTACCAATGGTAATATTGATAGAAAATATACTGATTGTATTGTTTTGATCGAATTTTCAATACAGTTTGTAATAGTATTACAAACTGTATAAATATTGCTGCGGTTTTTTTTGAATTATTCCTTGACAAAACTATTTGGAAATAGTATAATGATAAAGCTGATTACAAGAACACCATTATGGCGGTATAGCTCAGTTGGCTAGAGCATTCGGTTCATACCCGAAGTGTCGTAGGTTCAAATCCCACTACCGCTACTGATGGCCCGGTGGTCAAGCGGCTAAGACACCGCCCTTTCACGGCGGTAACACGGGTTCGATTCCCGTCCGGGTCACGGATTAAAGAGAAGGCAGGAATGTTTATTTCCTCGCCTTCTTTCTTTTTATACTCATACAAAAAAAACCGCACGTCAAAGCTCCGCCTTCTGCGCCGATAACGATTCAGAAGGCGGAGCTTTCAACTATATATATCAACATGGTCGATTTTTTTGTTCCAGCTCCTGTGTGATTCTGTCGAACCGCTCCAGAAAGGAATGCTTTTCACCCTCGGTCTTATAGCCGGGGAAGGTATCAAGGCTTACGGAGTGTATACTGTTGAAAATACATTTTTCAATATCGGGATTATCCTCTTTAAGGGTTCGTATCAGATTCTTTACTTCCAGACGTTTGGAAACACTTTCGTCCGTTGAGCAGTTTTCTGTAAATCGGCACGCACACTGGATAAACGCAAGCTGATTGTATCTGCACCAGGCGATAATATCGTCCTCGTGAATACAATACAGGGGTCTGATCAGCTCCATGCCCTCAAAATTGGTGCTGTGTAGCTTTGGCGGCATAGCCTGAAGCTGTGCGCCGAAAAACATACTCATGACGGTGGTTTCAATAACATCACTGAAATGATGTCCCAATGCAATTTTATTACAGCCGTATTCCCGCGCCTTGCTGTAGAGATGTCCTCTGCGCATTTTTGCACAGAGATAGCAGGGATTTTTTTCGGTTTTGTTGGCAACAGAAAAAATATTGGTTTCAAATATGGTGATCGGAATGCCAAGACGTTCTGCATTGCTTTCAATTTTGCTGCGGTTTTGCGGGTTGTAGCCAGGATCCATTACGAGAAACATAACCTCAAACGGTACATCGCTGTATCGGCAGAGCATCTGCATGAGCTTGGCAAGCAGCATGGAATCCTTGCCGCCTGAAATACATACGGCGATTTTATCTCCCTCATTGATGAGCTGATATTGTTTAGCTGCACCGATAAACGGTGTCCATATTTCCTTGCGGTATTTTTTGGTAATGCTTCTCTCAATGATCTGAACATCGTCAAGTGTTCTTGCCATTTGCATATCTCCCATCTGTTATTGAGCAGCGATCAGCTCTTTGATGACCTCGCCTGCTAAGATCAATCCTGCGGCGGACGGTACAAAGGATATACTGCCGGGTACAGGCTTGCGGGGGTTGTCTGTGCCGGTGCCGTCATTTTGTTTGTGTAGGATCGGCGGTTCTTTGGAGTAAACCACCCTGAGCTTTTTTACACCTCGTTTTTTCAGTTCCGTGCGCATAACTCTTGCCAGCGGGCAGACGGAGGTCTTATAGATATCTGTTACTTCAAAGGTCGTGGGATCAAGCTTGTTGCCTGCACCCATACAGCTTATGATCGGTGTATTTGCTGCCTGTGCCTGCATAACAAGCCCGATTTTTCCGGTTACGGTATCGATCGCATCTATCACATAGTCATACTGCGTAAAGTCAAATGCTTCTGCTGTTTCGGGTGTATAAAAGGTTTTGTAGGTGTTGACCAGTGCATCGGGATTGATGTCCAGTATTCTTTCCCGTGCCACATCGACCTTATCGCGACCCAACGTTTTGACAGTAGCAATGATCTGCCGGTTGATATTGCTTTCACAGACGGTATCATTGTCTATGAGATCGAGTGTACCTATACCTGCGCGCGCAAGTGCTTCTACCGCATAGCCGCCCACACCGCCTACTCCGAATACAGCGACCCGTGAATGATGCAGCTTTTCAACAGCCTCTTTGCCGATCAGCAGTTCTGTTCTGACGAATCTCTCTGACATAGATGAAATCTTCTCCTATATATAGTATCAATCCTGCGGTAAAACCTTTTCCAGTGCTTTTACAGCATTTCTGACGCAATCCTCACAACTGCATAATACCCTGCCAGTACCCACTCCTTTGATGTCGGCGCAGACGGAAGCGCCGCAAGCAGTCACAAAATCATGCAGAACAGCTCTTGTATAGGCTGTTGTGGGTCTTCCCGTGTGATTCAGCAGTCCGGCTGCTATAGATGCGCCGCACAGTGCGCCGCAGGTTGCTTCCATACATCCCATACCCGTACCGAAGCCTGAGCCGAGTGACAACAGTGTCTGTTCGTCAAGCTCTAATACGTCCTGATATGCCAGCAATACTGCCTGACAGCAATTGACCTTTTTTTTGTACTCTGCCGCTTTTTCTGCTCTGTTCATTCAATGTCCCTCATTTCTTAATGATCAAGCTTTGCCTGTGTTTTCCGGAGAAAGCCTTCGGTTTTGACCGAAAAACGTTCATGCTTTCCATCGGCAATCAGTCCTGCACAATCATACGCCGACACCTCAAACACATAGTGTCTGCCGTCAAGCTCTTTAAGTACCGCTTTGGCAGAGATTTCTGCACCGATAGGGCTTGCACTGAGATGTCTGAGCGTCAGCATAGTGCCAACGGTGGTAATGCCGTCGTCAAGAAAAGGCTGAACCAGTTTATATGCCGCCTGTTCCATCAAAGCGGCAACGGCGGGTGTTGCAAATACGGGGAGCGTGCCGCTTCCCATGGTATACGCTGTATTACTTTCCTGCACCAATGCAGTGACCGTATATTCTGCGCCGATAACAAGCTCATTCATTTTTATTCCCTCGCTTCTTGATTATGGTAATGATTGCTGTTATAATTTATAGCGTAGGCAGCTTGTGCCTGATAGTATTATAGCATACAGCGGGGAAAAAAAAAACAGTGTATTTACCACAATTAAAAGGAAACGGAGTGACGATCTGATGGCAGAAGCGGAGAAGGAGCAGTCCAAGAAAAAAGCTTCAAAAAAGAAAAAGTCAGGCAAAAAGATTGCCCGGATACACTTTCTTGACGAGCTGAGAGGGATTGCTCTGTTTTGCATGGTATTCTATCATGCATTTTATTCCATAGGTGTATTCTTCAAGATACAGTGGGGCATGGATCTGCTCAACTTTTTTATGCCTGCCGAACCGTATTTTGCGGCGCTGTTCATATTTATTTCGGGTATATCCTCCAACCTGAGCCATTCAAATCTGCGGCGCGGTGTGAAGCTTGCACTGGTTTCGATTGCCGTTACGCTGGTAACCTATCTGGCATTAGGGGAGTCGCAGATGATCGTTTTCGGCATTCTCCACATGTTGGCTGTATGTATGATCGTTTACGGATTGATTGGCAGCTATCTCAAAGTCATACCGATGTGGGTGGGTGTCCTGTTTAATGTGCTGCTGTTTGTATTCACGTATAACATAGCCGCCCGCACCGTTGGCATACCCTTTGCTCTTACTCTTGATGTGCCTGCCGAATGGTATAGTACGAAATTCTTGTTTATGTTCGGACTGCCGTATAAGGGTTTTTATTCATCGGATTATTTCCCGCTGCTGCCATGGTTTTTCATGTTTTTTGCGGGTGTATTTTTCGGACGGCTGGCAAGTGCGAAGAAATTTCCGAAATTTACCTACAAAAAGCATCTGGGATTTTTTGCCTTTCTGGGCAGACATTCCCTCATTGTATACCTTGCACACCAGCCCGTCATTTTTGGTATATGCTACGGCATACAGTGGCTGATCGGACTATTTACACAATCATCATAAGGAGATGCTCTCATGGACGTCACAAAAAAAACGGATGAAGTAATTGAAAAGACAGAGGATGCCGAAGCACCCGATACCGAACCAACGGAGGATACCGAAGCACCCGATACCGAACCAACGGAGGATACCGGAGCACCCGACACCGAACCAACGGAGGACACCGGAACACCCGATTCCGGGGTATCGGAGGATATGTCCCTTTATCAGAAAAAACAGAAGCGTCTGAGCCTGCTCAATGGTATTGCTCTGGGCATTTTTGCACTTTGTATGGTGGTCATGCAGGCAATGAGCCTGCTGCATATTGATGTGATCGTGGACGGCAAATATGCAGGCGCACTGCTGATGCCGGTAATATTCATACCGCTGGCACTGATGCTTGTGAGAGGAATACTGTCTGTAAGGCTTGCCGGAAAACATAAGCAGTCCTCCTCCTCCGATGCGCTCGTTCTGGTACTCACGGCTGCCGTTACGCTGGTATTCGGTGTGTTGACGGTGATGTATATGAACGGTGAAAACAGCCGCAATCAGGAGCTGGTGTGTGAAAACCTGACCCTGCGGGAGGGTCAGCCGATGGCGGTCATGAAGTATCCCGACCCGCAGGACGGCAACAGTGAAAGGGTTGCTGTCTATCGGCAGTATGGCATCTTTGCCAAAGTACTCGCACAAGAAACAGCATCGGGCGGTTATAACGTAGAACCGTCTGACGAAGCCGATAACGCCTATGTTCTCACAGTCCGGACAACAGCGTATGACATGATGCGGGTCACCGTAACTCAAACATTCTACTACTAACTGATATTGGTACGAAAGGATACTATATACAATGAATTACGAAAAACAATTGTCGGAAGAATTCCACATTCTCGAGGAATATGCGCATAACATCATCAGTTTGCTTGATGAGGGCAATACGATCCCGTTTATTGCCCGCTATCGCAAGGAAATGCACGGTACACTGGACGATCAGACCATCAGGGAAATCAGTGAAAGACTGGACTATCTCCGGGGACTGGACAAGCGTAAGGAAGAGGTGACCGCACTGATCGAGGGGCTGGGCAAAATGACGGAAGAGATCACAGCCGCTCTCAGCGATGCTGTTACGCTTGCCGAGGTGGAGGATATTTACCGCCCTTATAAGCCAAAAAGAAAGACCCGTGCTTCTGTTGCAAAGGAAAAGGGATTGGAGCCGCTTGCGGAACTGATTTTTGAGCAGGGTGATGCCGAACCGCTATCAGAAGCTGAAAAATACATCAGTGATGAAAAGGGCGTTGAAGGTGCCGAGGATGCGCTCAGAGGTGCTATGGATATCATCGCCGAAAATGTATCTGACAATGCCGAGATCCGCAAGCGTATCAAAAATATTGTTCGTCTGAACGCGGTTATTGCTACAAAGGCGACAGACCCCGATCAGAAAAGCGTATATTCCGCTTATTATGATTACCGTGAGCCTGTGAAATCTGCCGCAGGACACCGCATTTTAGCTATAGACAGGGGTGAGCGGGAGGGCTTTCTCAAGGTTGGCATTGAGATCCCGCAGGAAAAATGCCTTTCAATTATATACAGGCTTCTTATCAAGGCGGATAACGAATTTGCCGCGCTTGTGAAGGAAGCCTGTGAAGATGCCTATACGCGACTGCTGTTTCCGTCCGTTGAACGGGAGATTCGCAGTGAGCTGACAGAAGCGGCAGATGAACAGTCCATCAAGCTGTTTGCCGTGAACCTCCGTCAACTGCTCATGCAGCCCCCTGTCAAGGGCAAAACTGCCCTCGGACTTGACCCCGGCTACAGAACCGGGTGTAAGGTGGCAGTTGTTGACCCGACAGGCAGGGTGCTTGATACCGCTGTGATCTATCCCACCCACGGCAAAGCGCGTGCAGAGCAGTCCGGACAGATCTTGAAGAGCATGATCAAAAAATATCACGTAGAGATCATTGCCATCGGCAACGGTACGGCATCAAAGGAAACGGAAATATTCACCGCTGAATGTATTGCCGATATGGATGAAAAGGTAGCCTATATGGTTGTCAGTGAAGCGGGTGCGTCGGTATATTCGGCTTCAAAGCTTGCCGCAGAAGAAATGCCGGATCTCGATCTGACCCTGAGAAGTGCGGTGTCGATCGCGCGCAGATTGCAGGATCCCCTTGCCGAGCTGGTAAAGATCGAGCCGAAAGCCATTGGTGTAGGGCAGTATCAGCACGATATGCCGCAGAAGCGTCTGGGAGAAGCACTGGACGGTGTCGTAGAGGCTTGCGTCAATTCGGTTGGTGCAGACCTGAATACAGCGTCACCTGCACTGCTTTCGAGGGTAGCGGGTGTGAATGCGGCAATTTCTAAAAACATTGTTGCTTATCGGGAAGAAAACGGTGCATTCAGCTCCCGCGCCGAGCTGAAAAAAGTGCCGAAGCTCGGACCGAAGGCATTTGAACAGTGTGCGGGATTTCTCAGAGTACCCGAAAGCAAGAATCCTCTCGACCACACGGCAGTACACCCCGAATCCTATAAGGCTGCCGAACAGCTTCTGAACCTCTGCGGCTATGAAAAAGCCGACATCACACGCGGTAATCTTGGCGGACTGGCGGCAAAGGCAGAGGAGCTTGGTATGGATTCGCTGGCAGAACAGATCGGAACGGGTGTGCCCACACTCAGGGATATTATCAGCGAACTCACAAAGCCCGGTCGTGACCCCCGTGATGAGCTGCCGCCGCCGCTGCTGCGGACAGATGTACTTGATATGAAAGACCTCAAACCCGGAATGGAACTGAAGGGTACGGTCAGAAATGTTATCGACTTCGGCGCTTTTGTTGACATTGGTGTACATCAGGACGGTCTTGTTCATATCTCACAAATCAGTCAGAAGCGCATCAAACACCCCTCGGAGGTGCTGATGGTCGGAGATATCGTTACCGTCAGGGTGCTCAATGTGGATGTGGAAACCGGCAGAATTTCCCTCACTATGAAAGAGGTATAATAAAGATAAAAAAGGTATGTATAAGATGAATAAATATGATATTGTGCTTCTTGATCTTGACGGAACGATCAGTGAATCGGGGGAGGGAATACTTTCCTGCGTGAAAATTGCCTTTGAACAGCTCAAAAAGCCCTTGCCCGATGACAAGACGCTTGCGTCCTTTATCGGACCTCCGCTGCAATACAGCTTTGGCAAATGCGGCTTTAGCGAGGAAGAAATTGCTGCTGCCGTAAACATCTATAAGAAGAATTTTGTTGAAACAGGTATCTATCGGAACAAAACCTATGACGGAATCCCGGAGCTTCTTGCTGCATTACAGGCAAATGGAGTGCGCCTTGCGGTTGCTACGACCAAATATGCACCCTTTGCCGAAAAAATTATCGGAATGCTGCAAATCGGACAGTATCTGGAGCTTACTGCCGGTGCAACAGCAGATGATACAAGGCGGACGAAGGCGGCAGTGATCCGCTATGCCCTCGAAAAGATGGGAGCAGACCGTTTGTCGCGCGTTGTCATGATTGGTGATACTGCATTTGATGCCGAGGGTGCTGCTGCCGTTGGTATCAACTTTATCGGCTGCTTGTATGGCTATGGCAGCAGGGAGGAAATGGAAGCCTATTGTCCCACTGCGCCTTTTGTGAGCTGTCCGTCGGAGATCATGCACCTTGTTATTCAGTGATGACACGATAGCTAAGGGGGGTTGTGAAATGTCTGTTTTTTCAAAGAAAAAGCGTTCACAGGTAGTAACCGATGAAATTCCGGAGCCGATACAAAAAAGACTGCATCTCATTTATTTTATTGTGAAATGGATTCTGATCGGAACGATTTTGTTTTTTGGGTTCAGCTTCTTCCATCTGGTAACCGCATGGGTTCTTGGTGTGGATGATATATATGCGCTTGCGGAGGAAAACGGCGTTTTAGGACATGAATACTGCGGCACCTTCTATGTAGGGCTTGATCACCTGAACAGCTTTGCCTCTGAGGAGGACTATCAGGCATATATGCAGAAAGACACTTCCACAGAAGACAATGCTGCTCCGGTCATAGAAATCGTGACCCGCTCCCTTGGCGGCGGTGTGCTGCTGCTGCTTCTGATACTTCATCTCATGAAGAAAAAGACAAAGCTGATCGGCAGCAGATACGGGATACTTGCCGGTATTTTTCTTGGTGTGTCCATGTTGCTGTATCATATTATGCTTGGCATGACGGTGCTGCTGCTGCTTCTGATTTTCCTTGCACTGCGCAGCGGAGAAAAAAAGACGCTTTTCAGCAGCCGGGCTTCCGAATATTTTATTCTCGGCGGGCTTTTATGGCTTGCGGGAAATATCCTCAACGAGATAAAGGTGTTTCTGAAAACCGCAGAACAGGCGGAGGGGATGACAGGCATATTTGCAAGCCCTGTATATTATATGCAGCTTTATAATATAGCCGTTATTCCGGTGATCATGTTTTGTGGCGGACTGATATTGCAGCGCCATGAGATCCGTCTCAGAAAGTCAGATGCAGCCTTGAATACAAGACTGCTGAAATACACGGGAATTGCTGTTACAGCCGGCAGTGCGGTATTTATTCTTTATCGGCTCGGTGTACGCACCTATGAGCTGATCAGGGTGATGTCCGGAGATCCCTGCACAGTGAAGATCCCCTTTACGGTAATGGATCACCCATATAACAAGCTGATCGACCTGCCGTACGAAATGGCAAAAACACCGCAGGATTATCAGAATGTGGTACTTTTCCGGTTTGTTAAGGATTTTCCGGTGTTTGTATTGTCTGCGGCAGTTGTGTTTTTGTTTGTCAGAGTCCTTTTTAATGCATCAGCAGGGAAGCTCAACACCTCTCAGAGCCGTAAATACCTCAATATTTCAATGGTTTTGCTGGTTCTGGCATCTCTCTGGTTCAATCTGATGGGAATATGGGAAATTGACCTGCTGAACAACGGTTTCACGGGAATTTACGGCAATGTGACATATACGATCGCGCTGCGTTCACTGACAGAGCCTGCACTTTATGCTCTTGTAATATGGTTCTTCAAGACTTATTTACAGGCGATCCCTGATGCGGAACAGAACCGGATTTCCGCATGACTTTGCAAACAAAATGGAATGATTATAAAATTTTTTTGTTAGAATTTACATAAAGCTCTTGTATTTTTTTTCAAAATGCTTTACAATATAGTTAGTAAATTATTAGGAGGTAATTCCCATGTCAGTAAAAGTTGCTATCAATGGTTTTGGCCGTATCGGCCGTCTTGCATTCAGACAGATGTTTGAT
>CACYDW010000050.1 GCA_902773325.1 uncultured Ruminococcus sp. | reverse complement strand
GCGAGGCGGAAGACGCCGCTTGGCTGGCGCCAAGCAAGGATGACAACGATGCTATGCGGAATTTAACGCCAAAGATTGTCGTCAGGGCTATTTGATATTAGTATCATACCCTGATTGCAGCTTTCATTTTGATGCAGCAGAGCTGTCAGAATAATAATACTTGAAGCTGCAAGGAATTCATAGTATAATGATGTTGAGAGAGTGTATAGCAGGGGGGCTTTTCCATAGGGAAAAAAGATACCGTTACGAAAACGCTTGAATCATACGAGTCTGTATTTGCTGATATTGTCAATGTTCTGCTTTTTGACGGAGAAAGCGTTATCAGTGCGGAGGATTTATTGCCCGCCGATAAAGATTCCCAGTACAAGGTCGGCGGGGCAATCAAAAGTCAGGAACGGGACGTTTCAAAGTTCTGGAAAAATGCGAATATCAATATTGCCTTTATTGGTCTTGAGAATCAGGTAATGCCGGACAGGTTTATGCCGCTCAGAGTCATGAACTATGACGGTGCGGTTTACAGAAATCAATATAAAGAGGTACAGGGACAAACTGATAAGACCTGTTATCCGGTCATCACCCTCGTTGTTTATTTCGGAAAAAGCGAATGGACTTACGGGAAGAACCTGCATTCCTGCCTGAATATTCCCGAAGCCCTGCGTCCGTTTGTCAATGATTACCGAATGAATTTCTATTCCATCAAGGATATGCAGACGGAGCAGATCCAAAAATTCCAATCCGATTTCAGAGCGATCGCAGAGTTTTTCTATGCACTCAATAACGGAACGGATTATCATCCGTCTGATCAGGTGCTGAAATATCCGGAGGAAACACTGGATATGATAAGTGTCTTTTCGGAAGATGACCGTTTCAGGGACGAATATAATGCAAACACAGCGAATGCGAAAGGAGAGATCACTATGTGCGAAATTTATGACAAGATACTGATGGAAGGCGAAGCAAAAGGTATTGCCAAGGGCAGACAAGAGGGCAGACAAGAGGGCGAAGCTATTGGCCTTGCAAAAGGCAGACTTTCTGTACTTACTGATCTGGTCAAAAACGGTATCATAACGATCATGCAGGCGGCGGAGCAGGAAAAAATGTCTGTTGAAGAATTCTCAAAGCTGACCGGACTTGCTGTAAACTGAATGACTCAACAGTTTTACCTTTTCCGGTTGCTTTTCTTGAACTCCTGTTGCGAAAAAAGCAGTACGAATAAATCGTACTGCTTTTTTCGATATTCAGGAAAAACTGCCATTATTTTGACGCATAATGTGCCGGATACCAGTTCTGAAACCACTTTGTAAAAATACCCATCAGTATGGGCATGACATTATTGATAATGGCAAGATAAGGAGCGATCGGAGTGCCCATCAGGAAAAATGTCCATACACCGGTTATCACATACAAAATGCCCCAGGCAAGCGTCAGAATACGGTTTGTGTGTATAAACAGCGGATTCTCCAGCGCACTCTCACCGTTGTAGCTGTTCATGGAGTACCATGCCGTGAGCGGGATCTTCGTCAGACAGGATAAGCTCCACATCAGACCAAAGGCAAGATAGGAACCCGGCAGAAGCAGTCCGGCTGCTTCGGGCAGAAGGAGTGCCGCGGCTGAAAAAGCGATGATCGCCGAATTGGAAAGTACATCATAGATCGTTTTGCGGAACCGGAAGAAAACCAGTCCCATTAACGCACATACACCGATGGACATGAAGCTTCCGACAAAGCTGTCTATGCAGGCGGCTACCCAGAAGGTGATCCAGGGAATCAGTGTCAGCAACAGGTTTGTTCCTTTGGCATTTTTGTCGGCGGTGCTTTTGGCAGACCTTTGCTTTGTGCTGCCCGAACCGAAATATTTATCCCAGTTCAGCATCAGATCAAAGTTGCCCTCCACACGGTAGAGCTTTTTCATCATTGCCTGAGTGCCTGTGATCTTCCCCTCTGCAATGTCCTGCCATACAGTAAACGGAGTGATGATTTTTGTGGTGGGGGTAATGAAGCTTTCCTTCCTGACTTCATATCCGTCTTTTTTCAGAATGATCTGATAGGCTTTGTCTTTGTCGGTATAATCCATCTCCAGCACAATATCCTTGCCTGTGTATGATGATGAATTATACATAGAAGCCATCTGCTTTGTAAAGATATAGGAATCGTCCTCTTTCTCACCGGTTTCTTTAGAAACACCCCAGCTGGCATCTGCCATAGCTTCAAAGGTTTCCCTCGGGAAAAGCAATTCCTCTAAATGTTTTCTTGTGTCACTGCTGATACCGCCTGTGACCAATTCCTCACCGGCTTGCTTGACATAACTCAAATACGCATCTGTCCTGTTATGCAGTGCATCTACTCTGAATAATTCGCCTTGTCCGCAGTAGATCGTTTCATATCGGTTTTTTCCGAGAAAATGGTCAAACATCGCATTAACGGATTCATAATTTCCCTTTGCCGTATAGAAGCCGCAGGTGGAAATGACCACGTGACGTTTCCCCGACATATCAAATCTCATGGGGTGACCGCCGCTTTCGCTCTCACTGACCATAAACGGCAGTGCGAGCGGAAGCTGACGGTCGATCAGCATTTTCATTCTGCCGGGAACATTAAAGTAATACAGACCGAATGACCATATCACAATATCTGCCCACAGAATCTTATCAAGCACTTCCTTCATATCATCCTTGATCACGCAGACACCGGGAGTTTTGTTCCAACAGCCGAAACAGCCGATACAAGTGCCGATATTTTTGTCCTTGACGATGATCTCTTCACATTCGACCTCTGTCTTTTCGGAAATACCTTCTATAAACGCATTGGTAAGCTTATATGTATTGCTTCTTTTTCCTTTGGGACTGCCGTTAATCGCCAGAATTTTCATGCTTCAATTCCTCCAGCTGTCTGATACAGTTCTCTAACCATTGTCTGTGCATTTTTGAATACATCATTCCGTATTCTACTGTCATTTTCCAATACAGTGCTTTCAGGGGATCGCTGATAAGAGCCGCATACTGTTCTGTTTCCGGCGGATCAGCGTACATTTTATAATCAAATGCTTCATTTTCCTTTACGAGCCTATTGAAATATTCAATATTTTCGTCAATACTCAGTTCCCCTCTGAAAAAGGTTTTCATCATCAGCGGACTTCTTAATTCAAGCTCCACGCGATCTTCTGTCAGCCAGCGTTTCAGTTCGTTTTGACCGCTTTCGGTAATGGTGAACACCTTTTTGTCAGGCTTGCCGTCCTGCACAACAGTCTGATCTGTTGCCCAGCCGTTTTTTTTGATGGTTTGCAATTCCCTGTATATCTGACTTGTCTGCGCCTGCCAGAAATAGCTTAATGATTTTTTGAAGATGTGAACAATGTCGTATCCTGTCATACTTCCATAGTTTAACAGTCCCAATATACCATGTTTAAGCATAACGACCTCCTGCATTCCACTTGTTGAATATATTGTAATTCAACAAGTGGAATATGTCAAGAGGTATTTTTACTTTTTCATTTTATGTCAGCTATTTCTTAACAACGGGTCAGGCTTGATTTCGCTATGCCTGCTGCCAGCCCATTGATATGTGGAAAATAGTGTGGTACAATAAGGAAGCTGTTATAGTAGGCGACAAAAATACTCTTACTCAGAGTGATATCCGAAGGGATGTGGTGGCGACCGGAAAGCCCCCACAGTCAGCCTATGATTTATCAAAGTATAGAAAATAATGTCGTTTACTATATATATGAGGAGAAAGATCAGCGGGATTGTTCAGATTTTTTGGACAGTGCCTGAGAAAATAACGGGATTGATATGATGGGTGTAAGAGTTTTCAGAAACGATAACTGGAACAGAATAACGAACGGAGTGATCTCCCGTAAGGATATCATGCGGCTTGACGCAGAAAAGGACAGAGAGCTGATCAGATATCTGCTTGTGCACGCTCCTGAGCCATGCCGACAATCTATGATGAAATATGCCGCAGAGCAATACGGGATCGAGGAACTGATACAGCCCCGTCAGAACAGCGATGACCCGAACGATGCAGACTATGAACGATACCTTGTTCTGCGGGAGCAGGTCGTCAGGGAAGATGACTATGACGTATTGAAGGAAGCCGCACTGCACAGTCCGGATCACGATATGGCCGCGTTTGCGTTCTGTCGGCTCACGGGATACCGCTTTCCTCCGGACGATTGCGATGCATACAGTTATCGCACATTCAGCTGTGATATTCTGCCGGGATTGACGGCGGAGTCTATCCGTGAATTCTGCCTGATCATGATCGAGGAACGAGGAATGCTTGCAGATGTGGCTGAAAAATGCCTGTGTCATCAAAAAACTGACCATCGATGACGCAGATTCCGTCAGAGGTGGTACGGATGTGCGGAGCTATATGGCCGCGCCATTTGCAATAAAGCTGCACCGTTTGTTGCCTTTAATGTGGGGAAAGTACCCCTTGTGCTCCCAATGCTCATAGTCAACAGACTGCTGTTGTTTCCGGCGCGGCATAGCACACATCTCCCGTTTTAAGAGCGATAGCTCGGTAGGTTAGAAGTGTAGGTCGGATGATGTTATTCAACTTATCAGCAGAGGGTATTTTTCTATGGTGCTGAGCGAAAACGCGAACACGGGTGCAGCGCCGTTGCGCTGCCTGCGGGGTTGATATGTGGAGAATAGTGTGGTAAAATAAGGAAGCTATTATGGTATGAGGAGAAGGAAAGCTATGATATATCAGAATATACTGGAAGCGATCGGCCATACACCGATGATCAGACTCGCCAGAATCAATAAGCCGGGAAATGCGGAAATACTTGTCAAATTCGAGGGACTGAATGTCGGCGGCTCTATCAAAACAAGAACCGCTTATAATATGATCTGCAATGCCGAAAAAAAAGGCCGTATCAAGCCCGATACGATCATTGTAGAACCGACAAGCGGCAATCAGGGCATCGGTCTGGCACTTGTGGGAGCAGTCAAGGGCTATAAAACGGTTATTATCATGCCGGACTCGGTAAGTGAAGAGCGCCGTAAGCTGGTTAACCACTACGGTGCAGAGGTCATACTGATACACGATGACGGCGATATCGGAAAGTGCATACAGCAGTGTCTGGATACTGCCCTTGAAATGGCAGCAAACGACCCTCGTGTCTTTGTTCCGCAGCAGTTTGAAAATGAGGACAACACCAATGCTCATAAATACTATACCGCCCTTGAAATACTCGAACAAACTGCCGGAAAAATAGACGGCTTCTGCTCCGGCATCGGAACAGGCGGAACGATCACCGGAATCGGCGAAACTCTTAAAAAACAATACCCCGAAATCGAGATCTGGGCAGTTGAACCCGAACACGCCGCGATCCTTGCGGGCGGTACGATCGGCACACACCTGCAAATGGGTATCGGTGACGGCATTATTCCGTCTATTCTCAACCGCAGCATCTACGACCATATCCATATCGTGACCGATGAGGACGCGATCAATACCGCTAAGCAGCTTGCGTCTATGGAGGGAATCATGTGCGGTATCTCCAGCGGCACGAACGTGGCGGCGGCACTCCGGCTCGCCGAAAAGCTCGGCGAAGGCAAAACCGTTGTCACCATTCTTCCCGATACCGCAGAACGCTATTTCTCAACACCCCTGTTCTCCTGATTGGCTGTACATTCCATAGAAATCATGTAATATGCCGCGCCATTGGTGATTAGCCAACGGCGCGGCAATTCTCTATAGAACTGTGAAATATGAATAGTTCTGCATGATCAACCGGATTTATAGAGGTGTACTGCTGAAAAAGTATCCGGGCAGTACGACCAGCGCGAAGAAGGCAAGGCTTATCAGGGTGAATGTAAGCAGGAATTTCTTTCCCTTTCCCGGATATTCCCTGACATACAGGCGGTAGTTGATGACCGAAGCAAGAGAGCCGATAATGGAAACCAGACCGGCGGAATCCAGCCCATACAGGAGCGCTCCCCGATTGACGGCAAACGGATAAAGGACGATCGCTGCGGGTACATTGGAAATAAACTGGCTCAGCAGGATACTGCCCTCATATTCGTGTCCTGCCAACACGTTGCTCAGGAAGGAGGCAATCGCTTCGTTGCCGGCAACGGAGGAAGAAAAGACGAAAAAGCAGAAGAATGTCAGCAATAAAACATAATCGGTTTTGATGAGTATGGTGCGGTCAGTGATCAGAACTGTCAGAGCAACTGCAAGCACCGCCCACATCCACAGTCCGGTTCTTGAAACAATGGTGAGAATGACAACGGTGAAAACGATCAGATAAGTGATCCGCTGTTTTTTCCGTTCGGGCTGCCATTTTCCGATAAAGTCCGAGCTGCCGATATCGGTGAGCTGCCGCAGATCGCTGCGGTACAGAAACAGTACAAATGCGATCAGGATCACACCGGATATGAGCCATATCGGAAACATATAAGTGATAAAATGCCATGCACTGACACCGGACTGACCGAAGATAAACAGATTCTGCGGACTTCCGAAAGGGGTGAGCAGCGAACCTCTGATGGCGGCGATGTTTTCCATGGTGATGACCGGCAGAATGAATTGCTCCTTTTTGCCCGCCCTGAACAGAATGATGGTCAGCGGAACAAATATGATCAGCGATACATCATTGGTAACGAACATGGAAGAAAAAAACACCGAAAATACCAGAAACAGGGATAGTCCCGCCATGGTACGGATATTTCCCGCAAGACGGAGCAGCGGGCGGAAAATGTTTTCCTTCTTGAATCCCTCCAGAACCGTGAGCATCATGAAGAGTGTTCCGAGGGTCCGCCAGTCAATATCGTTCAGAAGCCTTGCTGACGGCGGGGTGATGACAAGAGCCGCCAATGCCGCCACCACAGACACCGTGAGCATGAGCTCCTTTTTTATAAGCTTCAATATCTTTTTCATGGTCTGTTCACCTGCCTGATACAATTTTTTTCCTGCCTTGTAAATCGAAAAAGTCCATGACAATGTGATTCGGTTGAATCAACAATTCCCTACCGCCGCTTTTGGCATAAACGTTGATAATTTTCAGTCGCTGTATACTTTTGCGGCACGATATCAGCCCTTCAGCAGCAGTCCGATATCAAGGATATGGTATTTCTTCATCTGTTCGTAGCGGGGAAGTCCGCTGTTGAGCTGTTCCATCATCTGTGACCAGTCATCGGGGGTGAGGGTGGAGGATGCGGTGTCTGTATAGATATCGCAGGTGAGAAAGTTGTTCTGTACATAGAGCTTGACGGAGCGAATTTCCCCGCTCATTTGTCTGACCTTTTCAGAAAGAGCGTTCACAGAGATATTTTCGCCGTTCTGCAGGGGGATCATGGTGTCTTTTCTGCCGCGGAGATAGATCCTGCTGTCCTCGATACGTCCGATATCGCCGGTCAGGAAATAGCCGTTTTCGTCAAATGCCGCCCTGGTTGCGGCTTCGTCATGATAATAGCCCAGAAAAACGTTATCGCCCTTGACGGCGATCTCCCCGAAGCCGTCAGAGTCGGGAGCAAGCACCTTCACATCGATATCCTCTGAAATCGTTCCGGCACTGTTGTCAATACTGTCGTCCGGATAGTCGATACTGAGTGTAGAGGAGGTCTCCGAAAGGGCATAGGCATTCATCATTTTCATACCGGCAGAGCGGTACTGCTGCCGCAGTGCGGGGGCAAGAGCTGCCCCGCCGCAGAACAGATACCTCATTCTGCCGCCCAGAAGCATTTTCAGAGGGGTATGCAGGCTTTCGGCTGCCTGCGCAAAGCGCGCATACACCAGAGGTACTGCCGCGAATACTGTCGGACGGATACGGCTCATTTCCTGCGGCATTTCCTTGGTGTTCTCCGCTAAATGAATCGTGAAGCCGAATACCAGCGAATACATGAAGTTATAGATCGAGCCGTAGGTATGGTGCAGCGGCAAAAACAGATAGCACACATCGCTTTCGTTCAGGTCAACGCGCCTGCCCAGTGAGGCAGCACCCGAAAATACATTCTTCACCGAGAGCATGACTGCCTTCGGAAAGGACGTGGAACCGCTGGTAAACACAATTTTGGCAGGCTCATCATTACGCTTGACAGGAAGGTCGGCGGGTGCGGAGCAGAGTGCTTTTCCTTCTTCGATACAGCGGTCAAAATCCTGTTCCATCGACAGAAACACGATATCCGGAAAACGCGCTTTCAGCCGATCGATCACTGCTCCGTATACCTCGGAATAGAACAGACATTCCACACAGCATTTTTGCAGGGCATAAGCCACGTTGTCATACGTCCAGTCCTTAGATAATCCCACGCTGATGCCCACATAGTTCATGACGGCAAGATCGGCGATCATCCAGCGGATACTGTTGGGGCTGAAAATGCCGATGTTTTTTCCGCCGAAGCCGTTTTTCAGCAGATATGCCGCAAGATATCCCGTCTTTTCGATAAAGCTGCCGAAGGTTTCGGTATATTCGTTGCCGTTTACTGTTTCATAGAGATAGGTTCGCTCCCGCCATTGGCTGTATGCTTTTGTCATATATTCGTTAAGCTGATTGCTGTTCATGGTCATTCTGTTCCTTTCAGGTCTTTCTGGAGAAGAACGTATTCATAGACATCGGTCACTTCTTCGGAAACATATTTTTGTGTGATCTTGCCGTCCCGCGCCAGAGCACCGATGCTGGTAAGACGGCTGTGCTCCAGCTCTTTGATAATGCTGAATACCAACGCTTTGCCCAGCCCCTGATGCTCGGGTCTTACGCCCATATAGAGCATGACATACCGCTTGGGATGCTTCTTTTGGTGCAGCACAGACAGCAGGCGCAGCGGTGTGATGTGATATACGGCATTGCCGTAATCGGGGATACTGATATAGAATCCCACCGCCTTGCCGTCATAATAAGCGATCTTTGTCATACTCATATTTATAATGGTCTGGTAGCTCTTATAAATGGTGCGGAAGTCCTCCCGCGATATATCCTTATAGATCGGGAAATCGCTGTAAAGCTCCCGTATCATTTCATATACATCGTCGATCACCTTGTCAAAATCACGCACGTCAGGGCTTTCAATACGGTAGCCGTTTTGCAGGAAGGTCTGATAGCGGCTTTCAAACTTTTCGTTTACATAGCTTTCATCAATGGCATGGAAACAGTTCGAGGTATAATGCTCGCAGACCGTAAAGCCGTTATCCAGAAACTGACGATAATAGTATTCCCTGTTATACGGCTCACCGGTATAGGGCGGTTCATCAAAGAGATTGATCTTCAGGCGGTATTTCAGCCAGAAGGAGGCATCTACCGGGCCGATGATCTGACGGTAATGCCGGCTGCGGCAGAAGGAAACCGCCTGACGCAGCAAAAATGCCGCGGTGTCGTCATCATCTATGCATTCATAGAAGCCTAAATAAGCTGTGTCATCATCGGGATAGGTGGTGATGATCAGACGTCCTACTGCGCTGTTCCCGTCATAAACGAGAAACTTGTCCAGATGAAAATAGCCGGACAGTACGTGTGTGCCCAGCAGCAGCTTTTTCATGCTGCCGGCATCTTCCATATTATTCTGTTTGCTGTACAGTCTGCGGGGCAGTGACAGAAAATCGGCAATACGGTTTTGTTCCTTATCAAATCGGATAAATTCCACTCAATTTCCCCCTCGGTGAATGATTTCTATCATACCGGTGCTGCCGTTCATACAGACCGTATCTCCGGTGCGGACAGTCTGCATAAGTCCCTCCGCGCCCACAACGGACGGCACACCCAATTCTCTGGATATGATCGCGGTATGAGAAAGCAGCGAGCCTTTTTCGGAAATGATCCCCTCCGCCATAGCCAGCAGATAGACCCAGCCGGGGTCGGTCATTCTGGTGATCAGGATCTTCCCCCGCACATCTTCGATATCCAGCCGCGTGACATCGGTCACCACAAGCGCAGGAGCAGTCACCTCACCAAAGGAACAGGGTGTTCCCTCCAGATGGTTTCTGTTCTGTGCTTTCTGATACGTGTTGACAGAGCGGTGATGTTTGTCAAATTCCTGTTCCTCGAAAATCAGACGGGTATAGGCGGGCAGTGCCTGAAAAAGGGCATAGCTTTCCTTGCGGTGCTGTATCTGCTTTTGTATATCGGCGGGCGGGTCAAAGGCTTCTGTCAGCGTCAGATAAAAAATATCCCGCTGCTGCTGTAAAATGCCGTCACGGCAGTATTGCGCGCCGATGGTCAGGAAAATCAGGCGCACAATGCCGTAGATGCGGCTGCGGTTCAGTCGGGAGATCTCCCTGCTGCGGATACCCAGAGCGGCGCGCTTTCGCAGAAAAGAGGTGAGAAGATCCTCCTTCGGCAGAGCGGCGCGGGTATTTTCGGATAGCTCCTCCATAAGCTTTTCCAGATGAGAAGGGTCGGTGCAGTAGGCAGCGATCCGCTCATCCAGCAATGTCGGGTCGCTGCGGAAGGTGCGGCTTTCGAGCTTGAGCTCCTCAAGGCTTCTGTCGCCGTACTGCCGGATATATTCGTCTTTGAGGGCTGCAAATTCCTCGGCAGAATATTGATTCTTCTGCACAGCAAGTGAAACAAGTTCTCTTATCGGCTTCATGCTTTCGATGTCGGAAATCCCCGAAATACAGGAATTGATATATTCTTCTGATTTCTTTTTCTTTTTGAGCCTGTTTTTGAGCAGTCCCGTAAAGATAAAGGCATACATATCGTTCAGCAGGGTGATGTCCCATACGGCAAAAAGCTGCCGCCGGATATCCTCATACATTTCCTTTAGCTCACTGACGGTGCAGCTTTCACTGTAGGCTTCATAAAAAGTACGGTTCACTTTCTCAAACAGCTTGTCAAGCTTTTCCATATTGGCAGGAACACGCAGCAGCTCCCATACAAAGTGTACATACGTCATTGCCCGCACAAACGGCGGTATCTTTACCTCGTCGGCTTCCACGCTTTTCGTCCGGACGCCTAACATTTCCTGCCAGACGGGAATGATCTTATGGCTCAGCGGCAGGAACTTCAGCACCGTATACCAGTTGCTGATCTTATAATAGAGCCGTCCGTTCGCATTTCCCACCATGTTCTGCCAGACGTCCTCTTTCCGGCTGAGCACCTTTTTGTTTCTGACGATGCGGCGGCAGACGCTCTCAAACACACCCGCATAAACACTGTGTACAAAGGAGATCGTCAGCGGCAGTGAAACACCGGGATAGCTCTCGACAATATTGCTGTTGTCCAGAATCAGCGGGTGATCGCCGCTGAGCGTTGTAATGCTGCGCGCCTGCAAAATATAGATCACATTGTCCCTGACAGCAAATTCGATATCCAGATAATCGCCGAATAACCCCTTGATGGTTTCAGCTTCGCGGATAAGCCGCTGAATGAGGTCGTCCGGAAGCAGGTTTTCCTTTCCCTCGTAATAGTACACCTTGTCCGTAAGATGATAATAATAGGTGGTCGTATCGGTTCTGCCGGATACCACACCCTCGCCCGTACCGCGCCCCACGGTGATGACGCTTTCGTTCAGCAGCCCTAGCGGGTTGGCGGTAAACAGGACACCGGCGAGATCGGGCTGTACCATTTCCTGCACGATCACGTCCATGCGGACATCACGCATATCTATACCGTTCTGATGTGCGTATGCCTGAACGCTTTCTGACGAAAGGGAACGGCAGCAGCGGCGGATATGTTCTGTAAGACGGTCTTTGTCCACGTTGAGATACGTGTCAAACTGTCCTGCAAAGCTGAAGGAGGTGCCGTCCTCTGCGCCGGCGGCACTTCTCACGGCGAAAGGTCCGCTGCTGTGCGCTGTCACATCAAGCTGTGAAGCGTCAAGATCCGCGCGGAAGCACTGCTTTCCGGTATCATATATTTCCTCCCACCGCACCACGGAAAACGGCGGAACACGGATCCCTGCCTTACGCATGGCGGTAAGATTGCTGATTTTACTGCTTGTCATATTTTATATCCTTCCCACCAAAAGGAATACAACGATCGTCAGCAGCATTGTTGATTCCTGCAAATAGGTATACCGCTCCACCTTGTCCACCAGCACAAAGCGTTCGGGGTCTTTCATATACTGGACAAACTTCCACGTCATCCACGATACCAGCGCAAACAGCACGGCAACGGACAGCATATTCAGGCGGTATACCAAAATAAAATTGGTGATGATATCCACGATGGTCAGAATCATTACAAAGCGGGTCGAACGCTTGTAGCCGAACAGCTTGGAATAGGTCGTGTAATCATTTTCGTCCTTCGGCGCTTTGATCTTGCGGGATACCTCCCAGATCAGCGCGGGGAAATAAAGCGTCCACAGAGCCATGCAGTTTGTCAGCGTAAAGGCGGGCAGATGGTATTTGATAACGGTAAAGGAGATAATATACAGATTCACGATCATCTGCACGGGATTGTGCGTGACCAGTGCCAGCGGCAGACTGGGCTGTATTTTTGCCTTCTGAAAGAACCACTTGCTCATCATATAGCCGTAGGCATAGAGCACAATAAAGAAGATGAAATTATTCATGAACACAAAATTCAGAACAACGGTCACTGCCTGAATAATGGTGCAGATGATCATCACGTCTTTTTTGGTGACTCTGCCGCTGGGCAGGGGTCTGTCGGGAAAAAGCTTTTTGTCCGTTTCATAATCCTTGAGGTCATCGGCGATCCGCAGCCAGAGCAGAAAGGCAAACACCGTAAACGCGCCCACACCCTCCTGTATGCCGATGTTAAACTGTGTAATACCTTCATTGAGCAGGATAATAAAGTGGATCTCTAAAAAAACGATCAATCCTAAAATCAGTCGGGGAATGATCGGGTAGCGTTCCTTAAAATAGATATGCAGTCTTTTTAACATCACTTAACATCCCTTTTCCGAGCGAAAATCGTGCCGACCTTTTCACCGTATCGGACGGCGGTTTCAATTCCTTTGCGGCTTTCTGCGGCAATATCCTCGTCCATACGGACGGCTGACGGCGGCAGCAGCAGTACGATAGTAGAGCCGCCCGGCTCAAAATAGCCCTTTTCCTCTCCCTTTTCAAAGGAGGTAACCTGTCGGTTGACGATTTTCCCCACCAGCAAAGCACCGACCTCGATCATGATGACCGTGCCGAGGTTATCGGTATCAAGAACATTGACGATCCTTGAATTCTCCTGATAGATCGGATGATCCTTTGAAATGGAGCTGACCGTATGGAGCTTTCCGCGAATTGCATAGCTTTGGGTCAGTCTGCCGCTGTCGATGAAGCAGTAGCGGTGATAATCGTCCATACATAGCCGATATACCAGACAAAGACCGCCGCCGAAAGCTGAAATATCCGTTTTTTCTCCGGTCAGCTCACGCAGGGTATAGCTTCTGCCCTTGATGTATACGGTGAGATCGTCGGTGATGTCATAGACCAGCAGCTTGGCATCGGCAGGTGCGATCAGCGAACAGGGGTCGGAGTCGATCGTTCGTGCGCCGGGGCGCAGCTTCCGGATAAAGAATGCGTGAAAGGAAGGGTAATCTGTGTCCTCGAAGTCCTCAGTGCGGATATGATATTCCTCGATGAAGCGGGGGATTTTGCGCGCCGAGCGCGGACGCTTTTGCAGCCTGCCGTACAGCCTTGAAGCGGCGGGTGATATGACCGGTTTCAGCAGACATCTGCCAAAGACATTTCCATACAGGAATTGCAGCTTGCCTTGTCCGTACTGTTCCGTTTCGATATAGCGTTTTTCTGAGCGGTTATATATTTTCATGCGTTTCTCTCTCCGGATGATTTTATAGTCAACGGCATGTGCATAGTCCTGATATTGGGGCTCTGCCCCAAACCCTGCAAGGGCTACTCGCCCTTGACCTCGGCAAGGGTGCACGGCACCCCTGCACCCCATATTTTATAAAGGGGAATTTTTAATGTCGTTTACACTATAAGACTGCTAAAAACAAAACCAACAGGGCGGCTGCTAACAGTGCAAAGAAGATGTAGGAAGTTCTTTTGGGTTTGGGAATGGGGATTTTAAGCATTTCCAGTATGGATACAGCCGCGATCACCGCCGTACAGACGAACGGAAACACATCGACTGTCAGCACATACCGCAGCAGATAGGTGAGGGGGAAGATCAATGCACAATAGGTCACGGGCAGCCCCGTATAATGAGCGACCGCCTTTTCGGAGTCGGCAGTCACCGCGTTAAAGTAGCCCAGACGGGCAACGGAGCATAGGGCGAAAACAATGTATGTAAGGATATGATACCATCGGGTCATGCCCATGGACAAAAACAGAACGACAGGCAGGGCAGCAAAGCTGATAACGTCTGCCAGTGAATCCAGCTCTATGCCGAACTGCTTTTCCTGCGGAGTACGCTTGATCCTTCGTGCGACTGCTCCGTCAAAGAGGTCGGCAACTCCTGCCGTCATCAGACAGGCAAAGGCATAGCGCAGCGGTGCACCCGATACTGCCAGACAGATTCCGAGCACTGCTATGGACATTCCGACATAGGTCAGTATGACCGATTTGTTCCATATTCCGATAAATGGATTTTTCATTGCTCAGTTCCTTTCGTGGCAGCTATACTGCTTTTCACGGTGAATCAGGACAGTTCCCTGTGTGCCGTCTACGGTAATGATCTGACCGTCCTGTATGCGGCTCATGGCATCCTTGCAGCAAACAATGGCGGGAATACCATATTCACGGGATACAATGGCGGCATGACACAGAATACCGCCGTATTCGGTGACGATTCCCGAAAGGACGGCAAATTTTGGTGTCCAGCCCGTATCGGTGAACCGCGTTACTAAAATATCTCCCTGACGGAGCCTGCCGATCTCGGAAAAATCCCGTATCACTCTTGCAGTGCCCGTAACAGTGCCGTTGTTGGCGCCTAATCCCCTGACGGTATCGGAGGGAGCACCTGCGGGAACGGTATCGCTGCGTACAATTGCCGTGCCGATCTCATTTTCGCTCATATAGTTGCGGTAGGCATTGTAATAGAGCTTGTTTTTGCGGATAATTTCCCGCAGCTCCGGAGCGGATAATAATTCATTGCGATAATCCCAGAGGTGTCCGACCTTGAGAAACCATACGTCCTCCGCTTTTTCAAGCACGCCAAGCTCCGCTAATTCTTTGGCATAAGCCATGGTATATATCCTGAGAAGATAATAAAAGCGGGTAGACACATCGCGGAATTCCTCTCTCCACCAGAGCATACGGCGCATGGCTTCCACCTTTTTCACGATTTTGCGGTATTGCCTGCCTGATACCTTCTGCTGTATTTTATCCAGTATTTCACGGTACATCGCCTGTCCCTTTTCCTTGTCCTGAACGGGGGAGAAGGTGTCATCCAGCGGTACGGTATCCTTGACAGCCTGAATCAGCGGCTTCGGGTCCTCATAGTAGCAGGGATAGGTGATGTCCAGTTCCTTATCGGAATGGTAGCCGTATTTTCCGATCAGCCGTCTGACCTCGGGCATACCGTATTCGCCGTTGTTAAGGCTGCGGGTGATCTCCTTGACGGACTTTGACGTCCAGAACTCCATTGCCTGCGGGTCTTGCCGGATCGTCCGGCTGATATCCCATATTTCATAGAACGGGAGCAGGTGGGAAATGTTGTCGATGCTGCCCAAAAGAGAAAGATATTCGCTCTCGGAAATATACCGGAGCAGGCTGTCCTTATAGATGGACTGATGAATCGTATTGATGAAGATCTGCCAGAAATAGGTCGTTTCACTGCGCAGATAGATCTGATGAGTCAGTTCAAAGAAGGCTTCCGGCAGGTCGCCAAGCTCATGACGGTCATATTTCTTCTTGTATTTCCTATACAAAGCTAAAAGCTCCGACTGATAGCGTCCGGCATTCTTTTTTCTGTCGTGCAGCAGCCGGCTCTGCTTATAGATGATCGGTATCATTCTGCATACGGAGCGGGGGGTGATGCCGGTGGTTTCACCGTCACCCTCATAGTCGCCGCGGATACCGTATTCGTTGTCGAATTCCCTTTCCTTATAGCCGATGACGCGGCTCATGGTTTTTTTGACGGCACTCATGTTCCAGTAGGGGCGGGCAAAAAACATCTTGCCTAATTTCGGCGGCAGCTCGTGATCCTTCAGGATTTTAGAGTCGACAATGAATTTCCGCAGAGAATATTCCCATATATACTCATATAAGCTCCACATATACGGTGTACAGATCGAAGCGGATACCCCGCCGTCCTTGAAATCGGCGGTCGTCCACATATAGGGTGTGCCGGTATATCGGATTTTTGTGATCCTTCTTGCTTGCAGGATATACAGATGCCCGTCCCTGACGGCAAATTCGATATCGCAGGGGTAGCCGAAATGCTGCTGGATATCCCTGAAAACAGCGGCATACTGTTTGAGCTGCGGGGGTGAGATACGTCTTTCTTCGCCGGAGCTTTCTGCATTGCAGGAAAGCTCTGTGTCCTCATACCAGTCGTAGCGGTACTGTTGAGGGGCTGTTCTGCCGCTGACAAGATCATCCCCCGTACCGTCAGAAACCTCGATCAGCAGTTCCTTGTCGTTGCCGGTGGCGGGGTTGACCGTAAAGCAGACACCGCTGTAATCTGCCTGCACCATTTCCTGTATGACGACCGCCATTTTAAGGCTGTCTGTGCTGATGTGCCGATCTGTGAGATACGACAGGATCGTTTCTCCGAACATGGACTGATAGCAGGCGATGACCCGCCGCTCAATATCAGACACGGTAACGTTCAGAAAGGTATCATACTGACCTGCAAAGGAATGTTCTTCCATATCTTCCTTGGTGCTGCTGCTTCTGACCGCGTAAAGCTTGTTGATGTCGGTCAGGGCAGACAGCTCTTTGATAACAGCGGCGGGCAGTACGGCATTTTTGAGCAGGGCAGTAAGCCTGCGGGAAACCTCTTTGACGTTTTCTTTGCACAGTGTTTGCAGCTCCCTGTGAACGGCCTGCTCCAGTCCGTTTTCATCGATCACGGCATCAAAGACATCACTGTCAAGAATCATGCCGTCCGGAACGTGAAAGCCTGCCTGAAAAAGCTGACAGAGAGAAAGTCCCTTGTTGCCCCATTTTCCTGTATTTTTTTTCTTGCTTGAAAACTGAACGATCATCTGTGTAACCTCTGTTAAAACATATTTTTTCTGAGCCTTACAAAATAGAGCAGCATATTCATCAGAATATGCGTTGCCGCACCTACCGCCACAAACAGCAGATACAGCCCGATTCCCAGATCATAAAACAGCCAGACTACCAGCGCACAGCCGAAAACGGAGTCTGCCTGATCGAGAAAGACAAAGAATACTTTTTTGGCACCGCGCAGGGTTTTTCCGGGCTCAATGCCGAGCCTGCGCTTAATGAAGCTGTTGGGCAGCTCAAACAGCGAATAGCCCAACCCCAGCAGAAAGCCGATCAGCAGATCATACAGCAGGGAAGGCTCATGCTGCAAATAGAAAAAATTCAGCTTGTCCCAGCCGACTGCATGACACAGCGCACCCCACAGTACGGCGCATATCGTATTGAACACAATATAACCGATAAAGCCTTTCCAGGTTTTGTTATCCCCGAACCATCTTTTTCCGTCAACGAAATTTTTTCCTCCGTCCATTGGTACGCAGAGCGGACGGAGGTATCTGGTTTTGCACCATATCATATTGAGAATGCCTGCTAAAATGGCTGATGCCAGTGTCACATACATCATCAGAATGGTTTCAGGCATGAAAGCCACCTCTTTGGATAATATATTGCAAAAATACAAATTTGTACATTCTTTTTTATTATTATAGCACATATTATCAAATCTGCAATAATAAATGATGATCTTTGAAATACGTTACGGGAGGGAAGTTCCTGTAATGCGTCTGAAAAATGGGCTTTTGTCTGCCATAAAAACAAAAAACTGCATCATATAAAATATTACAGCAAGCAGGAGGTTCTGTGCTATTGCAAGTGAGAGATAATGATGCTATAATTTGAGCAGGATTATAATATATTTTCAGCTATTATAACGACTGCTATGATGATAACTTGCGGATTTTCAACAGGCAGAGGGGAAATTATTATGACAAAGATTTTTTTAAGAGCAAGGTGCAGATATTGGAAGAATCTCCATGATAAGCTGACAGACGATGTGGCAATATATGAGATTTTAACACAGTCTCCTGATCCGGAATCCGGATATATGATAAAAGAACATACCATAAAGTGTTACGATAAGGCGGAGCCTGAGTGGCTGATGGGCATGGCAATTTATGATTGGAAATTCAGCGATTACAGCATGGCGAATTATTCCGGAAGAATTGCTGAGCATATTTCAGAAAATGATAATGTTATTATCATTTTTGAGCAGGATGATGTTTATGGTTATCCGTTTTATAACTTTTTTGCAAGGCGAAAGCTGAAGATGAATTTTCATTTGCACGTTGTTTTTTATACATATATGAAAGTTCGTGAGATAAAGGATGATACTGCCTTCCTGCGTATTATCCCTGATGTGAATCGCTGTGATTCAGTAACAGTATTCAATATTGCAGAATGGATAGACTTAGGCTCTGAGAGCATTTTCTGGCTTCTTCCGGAAAATTATAATAAAAGTGCTGAAATCGAATCCCTGATGACGGTAAATGATATATTTGAAGATGAACTTGTGGAAATTATCAGAAATAATGATTACTCCACTCTGCACTCCGATGATAAAAGCGTTTTTGTTTACAGCCGCGACACACAGTCCTTTGTAAAGCATATATTACAGGATTTTGAGGTTGTTGATCCTGACCAATATCAGCATAGTATTCAGGAGTTCATTACGCCGAACAAAGGGAAAGAAACCTGTCGCTATCTGCGTTCTTTACGAAAGAGGTATGTAAAAAAGCATCCGATAAAAATGCAGAAAGAAACCTGTACTTACAATGGAAATTGTCAGGGCAGTTGTAGATGGTGTGATTTTCAGTCTGAACGACTATGGAAAAATACACATAAAAAATGGATTTCCTTGTATAAACAAAAGACTGAATATTGGAATGTCTATGCTGAAATATGCGGAATAAATCGTTTGAGGCTTGGCAGTGATGGAAATGGTGTGCGCTCTCTTGTGGTATTTGACAGATGTCCGCTTTCATGTAAATACTGCATTAACCGATCACTTGTAAATATGCTGCCGAATATTGAAAAGACATCTGTGGCAGGACTTTTTTTTATGCTGCAAAAAGATCTGATTTATTTTGAAGAAAGCGGGGGCGGTGTTACATTCGGAGGGGGAGAGCCGCTTTTATACGCAGATTTTATTGCTGTTTTTAAAAGAGCATTTCCGTTTATCCATATTGCTGTTCAGACTTCACTCAACGTCCAATATGATTCTGTTGATAAGCTTATCTCTCTGGTTGACCAGTGGTTTATTGATATCAAGGATATGAATCCTGCTATTTACAGAGCATATACCGGAAATGATCAGTTTCAGGCTATACAAAATCTACAGGCATTGGTTTCGTTGGTTGATAAAGAGAAAATCTTTTGCAGAGTTCCCCACATTCCGGATTACAACACGCCTGAGGATATCAGCAATTCGGTGATGGCACTGAAAGAGTTGGGGATTACCAATATCGAGATTTTTGAATATGTCTGCGAACAGACCGGTTCAGTTACTGAATAGCCATGATATATTATTATCCGAAAAATACTGACGATGTATAATCTGAAAGCATATACACCTGTCGGCAGATGGTTATCAATACCAATATCGCCCCAAACATGCGGGGCGTACAGAGCTGATGGAGCAAAGCGGCGCGATTCTGTCAATTGAACAAAGGGAGGAAAATCCATTGAGTCTGCTTGCGGCAATGCTCAGAACCCGCCGCAAAGACTGATGCTCTGCGGCACAAATCAAACGTATTCAGGATCACCAGCTGAAAAAGCCGGTCAGCTATGCCCGCGCAAAAAGCCCTGAAACGGTTCTGTCAAACCGTTTCAGGGCTGAATCAAGTGCTGTAAAAAGCGCAGCAGTATTACATTTTGAGTGCGATAGAGGAAACAGGCTTGTTCTCATAGATCCTCTCGATTGCTTCGGCAAAAACGGGAGCAACGGGGAGCATGGTGAATTTATCGAGCATCTTCTCCTGCGGAACAGCGATCGTATCAAGGAGAATAACCTCTTTGAGTACGCTGTTTTTAATGCGCTCAATGGCAGGACCCGAAAGTACTGCGTGGGTAGCGCCGGCATAAACCTCTGTTGCACCGCCTCTTTCCACAACAGCCTGTGCAGCGTTGCAGAGGGTGCCTGCGGTATCGATCATATCGTCAACAAGAATGACCTTCTTGTCCTTGACTTCGCCGATAATGCTCATGACCTCACAGACGTTTGCCTTGGGACGGCGTTTGTCGATGATGGCGATCGAGCAGCCCAGACGGTTGGCAAAGTTCCTTGCTCTTGTAACAGAGCCGAGGTCGGGTGATACTACAACGTAGTCATCGGCATTGTCGCCGATTTTCTTCTTGAAGTAGTTTGCTAAGATCGGAGCACCGACAAGGTGGTCAACGGGGATATTAAAGAAGCCCTGAATCTGTGCGGCATGAAGATCCATTGTGAGCACACGGTCTGCACCGGCAGTGGTGATAAGGTCTGCTACCAGCTTGGCAGAGATCGGATCTCTTGCCTTTGCCTTTCTGTCCTGACGGGCATAGCCGAGGTAAGGAATAACTGCTGTAATGCTTGCAGCAGAAGCACGCTTCATAGCATCGATCATGATGAGCAGCTCCATGATGTTGTCGTTGACGGGTGCGCAGGTCGACTGCACGATAAAGCAATCGGAGCCTCTGACAGATTCGTGAAGTGATACAGCAATCTCGCCGTCGCTGAAGCACGTTACCTCAGACTGTCCTACGGGCAGTTCCAGACACTTTGCGATCTGCTCTGCAACCGCTCTGTTGGAGTTACAGGTAAAGATTTTGATATCCTTGCCGTGAAAATTCATAAAATTCGCTCCCCCTGAAATAATATCGTTTTGTAAGTTGCGGCAAGCATCTGCTTTCCGCCAACCATTCCGTTCAGTTATATTCTAATACGGTTTTGTCGAAAAATCAAGTTTTTACAGACCGTTCCTGAATTATTGTACCTTTTACATAAAATTATCTCCATTTCGATGAATAATAATTTATTATGCACAAGGGAAAAGGAATCGTACAGACTGCAAAACAGTATCATTCCATGTTGCCCGTATGGAACATGATAGCAGCAAGGGCGGCAAGAGGAGCGGTTTCGGCGCGGAGAATACGCTTGCCGAGGGTAGCGGTATGTGCGCCGCTGCGGGCAAGCAGCTCCACCTCACGTTCTTCAAAGCCGCCCTCAGGTCCGATGAATACCGCGATCCTGCGGTCTTTTCCGACAGTGATCAGTTCACGCAGGGGTGCGCCGCCGCCTTCATAAAACAGGATCACTTTGTCGAATCCGTCCAGCATTCCGGCAGCCTTTCTCAGCTCGGTCACCGCCGTTACCTCGGGAATCACTGCCCGCCGCGACTGCATGGCAGCCTGTGCCGCAATCTTCTGATAGCGCTGCTGCTTTTTGTCGCCTGCTTTTGTATCGGGACGGGATACGCAGCGTTCTGTCAGCACCGGCACAATGCGGTATGCACCCAGCTCTACCGACTTCTGAATGACTGTTTCGGTGCTGCTGCCCTTGAGCAGGGCAGCAAAAAGCGTGACCTCTACGTCCGGCTCGTGGGTACATTCGTTCTGACTCACTGTGCGTACCAATACACCCTCGGGTGTAATGCGCTCGATACGGCACAAATGCTCTGTTTTTGAGCTGTCGCAAAGGGTGAGCACCTCACCGGCAGACATTCGCAGCGATTTAGTGATATGCAGGGCGTCTTCTCCTGTGATCAGATGGGTGTCGCCTACTGTTTCGGCAAAAAACCAGTCCATGTTGTTCCTCCGTTATGCTCAAGAGCCGCATCGTGCGACCCGATATGCATGATTATTTTTTGTAGTTTTTTTCTTGTATAGCAGTATTATTTCCTGTATAATTATACAGGGCACAAGATATGATTGCAACTGTTGTTATACACAAACTTTTTGCTTCGGTCAATTGGTATAAAATAGTTTTTGGGGAATATACAGGTTCATTCAGACAGAATACAACAGTACCCTCTGTGCTCCCAACGCTCAATATCAAAAGACCACTGTTGTCGGCGGCGCGGCATAGCACCAATCTCTCGTTTTAAGAGCGATAGCCCGGCGTGTCAGAATCGCAGGTCAGCCTATGCTGTCCGACTGATCAGCAGAGGGAATTTCTCCATGGTGCTGAGCGAAAACGCGAATACGGGTGCAGCGTCAACGCTGCCGCGAACACGGGTGCAGCGTCAACGCTGCCGCTGCAGAAAGGAATGTTACGATGGAATATACGATGACTATCTACGTTTTCGGCGCATCAGCCGATAGCCTTGCCGGACTGCCGCACTCTGCCGGCTATGAAACAGCATGTATGCAGGTGTCGCCCGCACAGACCGCTGTAAGGGTGAAGGCGGATTCACCCGAGGCTCTCCGTCAGGCATCACAGCATATTGCCGATCTGGTCGGCAAGGAACATATCATCTCCGAACAGGGGGAGTGTTTGCAGTCGGCACTTGTGCATCAGCTCAAAGTGCGCGGATTGCACATCGCTACCGCCGAGAGTATTACGGGTGGAATGCTGTCAAAGATGATTACCGATGTGTCGGGCGCGTCGGAGGTCTTTGAATGCGGCGTGTGCTCGTATTCCAACAGGATCAAGCACGGGATCCTGGGAGTGTCGGAGCAGACACTGCGGGAATATACCGAATACAGTTCCCGGACCGCTGCGGAAATGGCTGAGGGAGTGAAAAGAATTTCCGGCGCGGATATCGGTCTGTCAACTACCGGACTGGCAGGCCCCGGCGGCGGAACCGACGAAAAACCCGTCGGTCTGGTGTATGTGGGTGTCAGTATGCCCGACAGCACCAGAACCTATCGGCTGCTGCTTGATGAGGACGGAACAAAAAGCCGTGATGATATCAGACAGTGTGCCGCTGCCAATGCACTGTTTCTTGTCCTGAAAGCACTTGACATACCGCAGTAATGTGGGAGTATCGCAAGCTCTGCTCCCACTGCCGTAAAACAGTTCTCCGTTTGCATACCCTCCCTTCCGAACGGAATCTGTCCGCGGTGAACGGCTGTGTCATGGGCTTGTGTGCCGCGCACTGCAAATTATCATAAATTTTTGTATTATTTTGTGCAAAACTATTGATTATAGATAAAAACTATGATAAAATATGTATCGAATATCAAAACTTTTGATTTTAATCCGCCGGACGCACGCTTGTGTGCCTGAAAAATGGCGAAAATATTCTGCAAAAAGAACGGAGATGATTTGAAAATGCCAAGAAGTGCAGGCATTCTTATGCCGATCACAGCACTGCCGTCCCCCTATGGCATCGGTACTTTGGGTAAGGCGGCGTATGAGTTTGTTGACTTCCTGAAAGCAGCAGGTCAGAAATACTGGCAGTTGCTCCCCGTAGGTCCTACAAGCTATGGCGATTCCCCCTATCAGTCCTTTTCAACCTATGCAGGTAACCCTTATATGATCGACCTCGACCTCCTTTGCGATGACGGTCTGCTTATAAGGGACGACCTCAAGAAAATTGACTGGGGCACGAATTCTCAGTATGTGGACTATGAGAAGATCTTCAATGAGAGATTCAAGGTCCTCAGACAGGCATACGAGAACTTCAAGTCAAGAAATCAACAGGAATTCTGGGACTTTATGCGCGATGAGGACAGTTGGCTGACCAACTATGCACTCTATATGTCGGTCAAAAAGTTCTTTGATGACAAACCGTGGACGGATTGGCCCGACCACCTCATCAAATACAGAAATCCCGATACCATAGATTATTATCTCAGGCTCCTCTATGAGGACGTGATGTTCTGGAAGTTTACCCAGTTCCTTTTCTATAAGCAGTGGGCAGAGCTGAAGGAATATGCTAACGATAACGGTGTTCTCCTCTTTGGCGATATGCCGATCTACGTTGCTCCCGACAGTGCCGATACATGGGCTAACCCCGATGTGTTCTGGCTCGATGACGAAAGACGACCCGTCTGCGTTGCGGGCTGTCCGCCGGATTATTTCTCGGAAACCGGTCAACTCTGGGGCAACCCGCTTTATGACTGGATCTATCTGGAAGAAACCGGCTTTGACTGGTGGATCAGACGTGTTGCAGGTGCTGCACGTATGTTTGATGTTACCAGAATCGACCACTTCAGAGCCTTTGATCAGTTCTATGCTATTCCTTACGGTGCAAAGGATGCCGTTAAGGGTGAGTGGATCGACGGACCCGGCATGAAGTTCTTCAATAAGATGAAGGAACGTCTTGGAGATGTACCGATCATCGCCGAGGATCTCGGCTTCCAGACACCGGGAGTAAAGAAGCTGCTCAAGGATTCGGGCTATCCGGGAATGAAAATTCTCGAATTCGCATTCGATTCCCGTACAGACAGCGATTACCTCCCCCATAACTATACCCAGAACAGTGTGTGCTATACCGGTACACATGATAACGATACAATCATGGGCTGGCTTAAAACGATATCCAAAAAGGATATGGATTTTGCAACAGCATATTGTAGCCTCAGTAAAGAAGAGGGTTATAATTGGGGCTTTATTCGTACAGCCTACGCAAGCGTAAGCGATTATGCGATCGTTCAGATGCAGGATCTTCTTGCACTCGGCAGCGAAGCAAGAATCAATACACCGTCTACGCTTGGCGGCAACTGGACATGGCGAATGAAGCAGGGAGCAGCAACTCCTAAACTTGCTAAAAAGCTCTACAATTTGTCAAAAATTTACAGAAGGCTGGAGGATGACAAAAAGATGAAGAAAAATGCCATTATCGACAACCTCGTACTTACCGCTAAGAACGAGTACTGCAAGGAGCTTTCTGAGCTTTCTCCCGCAGAACTTCACGACGCTCTCGGCAAGGCTATGATGGGCGATATCTCCGAGAGATGGGCAGAAAGCAAGAAGAATCATGCAAACAGCCGCAGAGCTTACTATCTCTCTGCTGAGTTCCTGATGGGACGCATGATGTACAACAACCTTTATGCGATGGGCGTTCTCGAGCAGACAAAGAAGCTGCTGGCGGACAAGGGCGTTGATATCAACGTATTTGAAGAAATTGACGATGCGGCTCTCGGCAACGGCGGTCTTGGCAGACTGGCTGCCTGTTTCCTCGACAGTGCCGCAACCCACGATGTTCCCCTCGACGGCTATGGCATTCGCTATAAGTATGGTCTGTTCAAGCAGGAGATCGTTGACGGTTTCCAGGTAGAGGTTGCTGACGACTGGCAGCGCTTCGGAGATCCTTGGTGCGTTAAGAGAGCAGAGGACACCGTTCTCGTTAAATTTGCAGATCAGACCGTTAAGGCTGTTCCCTATGACATGGCGATCATCGGCTATGGCACAAAGAACATCAATACGCTCCGTCTTTGGGAAGCAGAGGCTGTCAATGACTTCAACTTCCTTGAGTTCAATGCCTGCAAGTATGATGAGGCTGTTAAGGAGAAGAACGCTGCTGAGAATATCTCTAAGGTTCTTTATCCCAACGACAACAGCTATGAAGGAAAGGTGCTCAGACTCAAGCAGCAGTATTTCTTCTCATCTGCTTCTCTCCAGGATATCCTCAAGAGATATAAGGCAAGACACGGCACGGATTTCTCACACTTCTCAGAGGAAACCGTTATTCAGCTCAACGATACACATCCCACCATCTCTATCCCCGAGCTTGTAAGACTGCTTACCAATGAGGGCTGTGACTTCGATTGGGCACTCGGTGTAGCACAGAAGACCTTCGCTTATACCAACCACACCGTTATGCAGGAGGCTCTTGAAAAGTGGAGCATCGACCTCATGACAAGCATTATTCCTGATGTTTATAATATCATCGTAAGGATCAATGACCGCCTTGTGAATGAGCTTACCGCCAAGGGCTATGCGGAGCCTACCGAGGAAGCCAAGAAGGCTGCCAAGAAGGGCGAAGCTCCCAAGACCAAGCTTGACAACATGAGAATCATTGACGGTCGCGTTGTTCACATGGCTCGTATGGCTACATACGCTTCCAGCTACGTAAACGGTGTTGCTGCCATTCATACACAGATCCTTAAGGACGATACCCTCAAAGAGTGGTATGAGCTTTATCCCGAGCGTTTCCAGAACAAGACAAACGGTGTTACACAGCGCCGCTGGCTTGGTCTTTGCAACCCCGAACTTTCTGAGTTCATTACCGATCTCATCGGCAAGAAGTGGGTCCGCAACCTCGATGATCTTAAGAAGCTCGAGGGCAAGATCAACGATCAGACCATTGACAAGTTCAATGAGATCAAATACATCAAGAAGAAGGAGCTTTCTGACTTCATTCAGAAGCACGACAATGCTTATATTGATCCTTCCTTCCTCTTTGACATTCAGGTCAAGCGTCTGCATGAGTATAAGAGACAGCTTATGAATGCTTTCTCCATCATGGGTATCTACTTCCGTCTGAAGGAAGGCAAACTCCCCAACTTCACTCCCACAGCATTCATCTTCGGTGCAAAGGCTGCTCCGGGCTATGCTCGTGCAAAAGCTATCATCAAGTACATCACTCAGATAGCTGACCTTGTAAACAACGATCCCGAAGTAAACAACAGACTCCGTGTTGTATTCG
>CACYDW010000049.1 GCA_902773325.1 uncultured Ruminococcus sp. | reverse complement strand
TCATAGGCTGATTGTGGGGGCTTTCCGGTCGCCCCCACACCCCTTCGGACATCACTCTGAGTAAGAATATTTTTGTCGCCTGCTATATATACCGCTTTCGTCTATACGAATGCTCATATCATATCACGCGGGGAAAGCACCCCTTGCGTTCCCAACGCTTGATATCAACAGACCACTGTTGTCAGCGGCGCGGCATAGCAACAATCTCCCATACTCAGAGCGATAGCTCGGTTGTATAGAAGCATAGGTAAGATTATGCTATCCGACTTGTATAGCAGAGGGGAGTTCTCAATGGTGCTGAGCGAAAACGCGAAATAGGGTGCAGCGTCGACGCTGCCTGAGCGAAAACGCGAAATAGGGTGCAGCGCCGTTGCGCTGCCGCTGCTTGATAAATGAGAAAAATGTGGTATAATAGAGAAAAAGCAAAAGCAAAAGCAGAATCAAAGGCAAAATCAAATGCTGTAAGGAGGGTATTTCCGATGTTGGTGGTAGAAAGCAGGGAAATGAAAAGAATCGAACAGGAAGCGGCAGAAAACAGCGTTTCTATGGCAAAGCTGATGGAACAGGCAGGCACAAAGGTGGCAAGCTATGTACTGTCCTTTATTAACAAGGAAAGACGCAGAAAAATATGTATTCTCTGCGGCGCGGGGAATAACGGAGGTGACGGATTTGTAGCGGCAAGACTGCTTGCGGCTATGGGAAATGTGACGGTGGTGCTCGCGGACGGAAAACCGCGCACCGAGCTTGCTCTGGCAAGCTTTAAGCTCATTCCGCAAAAGGTGTTTGTGTTCTCTGCGGACGAAAAGCACGATGAATGTATTGAAGCAATCAAATCTGCCGATATCATCATTGATGCAATATATGGTATTGGATTCCGCGATGCACTCAACTTTGAGGTCGCTGAACTCGTAGACTACGCAAACAACAATAAATCTGCCGTCAGAATAGCCGTTGATCTTCCCAGCGGTATTATCTGTGATACCGGTGAGATCAGAAGCGTGTGCTTCCATGCGGATCATACGATCGCGTTCACCGCACTCAAGCCGCTCCACGTGCTGTATCCCTCTATGGACTACTGCGGAGAGGTAACAGCCGTAAACGTCGGTATTCCGCAGGATATCCTGAACCGCTGCGCCTATACCATGATGACTACCGATGAGTTTATTGCGCGGCATCCGCTGATTCCCCGCCGCAAATCTGCCCATAAGGGTATTAACGGCACACTGCTGTCTGTCTGCGGCAGCTATGGCATGGCGGGTGCGGCTATGCTCGCCGATCGGGCGGCACTTCGCAGCGGCGCAGGACTGGTAAAAGCAGCCGTTCCGGAGTCGATCTATCCCATCATGGCAGGTAAAATCGAAGAGGCGGTCTTTCTTCCGCTGAAGGAAGAGGAAGGGAAAATTGCAGGGAGTGAAGCCGACAGACTGCTTGACGAGATCATGGGAAGCTGTACGGCTGTTCTCATCGGCTGCGGTATCGGAAAAAGCAGCGGACTGACAGAAATGGTAACACGTCTTGTCGAAAGCAGCATTAAACCGCTCGTTATTGATGCTGACGGCATAAATGCCATTTGCGGGAATATAAATATATTAAAGGGTGCGTCAGTGCCGATCATTCTGACCCCCCACCCCGGTGAGATGGCACGTCTGACGGGTACAACCGTACAGGCAGTTCAGACAGACCGCTATAATACGGCGCGCAGCTTTGCCATGGAATACGGTGTGACGGTCGTGCTCAAGGGTGCGAATACCATTATTGCGTGTTCTGACGGCAGCGTCTATGTCAATCTCACGGGTAATAACGGTATGGCAAAGGGCGGCAGCGGCGATGTGCTGGCAGGTATGATCGCGTCCTTCCTTGCACAGGGCTTAAGCTGTGAAAAGGCGGCTGCCTACGGTGTTTACTATCATGGGCTTGCCGGAGATCTCTGCGCGAAAAAATATTCCGCAAGGACGATGCTCCCCTCCGATATCATCAACGAGTTAAAGCTGCTTAACAGCCAATCATGATATATCAGCGGCTTCCGCCTGCTATTTTGCCATCTTACCGCGGTTTGTTCTGATCATAAAAGCGGAGAATATTTCCGCAGGGACAGGTGATGGAATGAGGAGAGAAGTGTTCGCGGCGATGATCGCGGCGGTGTGCTGCAGCGGGTGCAATGCAGCAGAAACCCCGCCTCAGGTATCGGCGGCTGTCGACGGACAGGCGCAGGTGATGATGGGCGGCACGGAATACAGGTGTCATGTGAGCTATGTGAGCACCGATACCGCTTGTGTAGAAACAGAATCACCGCAAAATGTATGCGGTATGACGGTGAAGCGTTCGGGCGGCAACTATACGGTGTCGCTGGGAAGTCTGCTTTGCCGCTGTGACGGAGCACCTCCGGACGGCTCTGTCGCGGGAGAGATTTTTTCCGCTCTCGACGCCGTCAATAACGGTTCGCTTGTTTTTATCGGTTCGAGCGGAGAAGCAGACAGCAGACTGTATGAATTCAGCGGCAAAACCGATTCGGAAAGCTTTACCATAGTTTGTGATTCCGATGGAAGCATCAAACGTATTCAGTCTGAAAGCATGACGATGCACTTTGTATGAATCAGTGTTAAAAAAATACCCGCAGCGGGCTGCTTGAAAACAGCCGCTGCGGGCAATTTTTCAGGGTATTTGTGCGGGGGAGAAATATCAACCCTTGACAGCACCTGCTGCAACACCCTTGATAATATACTTCTGGCAAGCTAAGTAGAAGATAATGATCGGGATAATGCTCATCAGGATCAGTGCCATACTTGCGCCGAGGTCAACCGTACCGTAGCTGCCCTTGAGATACTGAATGTGAATGGGCAGGGTGCGGTATTCGTTGATGTCGAGTACCAGATAGGGGAGGAGGTAGTCATTCCAGATCCACATGATCTCCAGAATACCTACCGAAATCATCGTGGGACGCAGCATCGGGAAAACAATGATGAAGAAGGTCCTTACAGGTCCGCATCCGTCAATGGCGGCTGCTTCTTCAATTTCGATCGGAATGGACTTTACAAAGCCAACGAACATGAAGATCGCCAGTCCGGCGCCAAACCCGAGGTAGACGATCGGGATCGTCCAAGGGGTGTTGAGCTTGAGGGTATCGGCGGTTTTGGAAAGCGTGTACATAACCATCTGGAAGGGTACTACCATGGAGAAAACGCAGAGGTAGTAAATGATCTTACAGAAAATGGAATTTACACGGGCAATGTACCATGCCGCCATAGAGGTACACATGACGATCAGGAAGGTAGACAGCAGCGTGATGATCAGGCTGTTGAGTACACTGTTGAGGAAGGGGTAGTTACCGAAGGTCATGCCTGTAACGAAGTTGTTGAAGCCAGCCCACATTTCCTTGCTGAAGGGCAGAGCAAAGGTGTCGGTTTTTACGTAGGTATTGTTCTTGAAGGAGTTTACAAGAACTGCCAGTACTGGCAGCACATAAACAACACTGATGATCGAAAGAACGATCGTGATCGCCAGACCCTCTTTTTTGCGGGATTTTTTCTGCATCTGCTTGAGAAACTTAGGGTCGAGGTCGTTGACGGTGCGGACAGTTTTGGTTTCGGAAAAGTTATGCTTGTTGTTTTTCATGATTACTGCTGCACCTCCTTCTTACGGGTATACGCAAGCTGTACAAGACCGATAACAGCAACCAGAATAAAGAAGATAACCGCCTTTGCCTGTGCTGTACCGTGTGCAAATGCGCTCTTGTTGTTGTAGAACGTGTTGTAGATGTTGAGTGCAAGCATTTCGGTCTGCTTGATGGGCACACCGCCCTGCATGAGAATCGGCTGACCTGCCGTGAGCGCGAGGTTCTGGTCGAACAGCTTGAAGCCGTTGGTCAGGGAGAGGAATACGCAGATCGTCACGGAGGGCATAACATTGGGGATCGTAACATTGAATAGTGTCTGCAATTTGGTTGCACCGTCGATTTTTGCGGCTTCAAACAGATCCTCCGGAATGGCATTCAGACCGGCTATGTAGATGATCATCATGTATCCGATCTGCTGCCAGCACATGAGGATGATCAAGCCCCAGAAGCCCCAGGTGCTGTTTTGCAGAATAGATGTGCCGAAATGGGACAGAACACCGTCGAAAATCATCGACCACAGATAACCGAGTACGATACCGCCGATGAGGTTCGGCATGAAGAATACGGTTCTGAAAATGCTGCTGCCTTTGATGTTCTGAGTAAGTGCGAGTGCAACAGCGAATGCCAGTACGTTGATCAGCACAAGGCTGACAATGGCGAACAAAGACGTATACCAGAACGAACGCATGAAGGACTGATCCTTGAAGGCTCTTATGTAGTTATCAAAGCCGATGAATTTTGCGTCTGAAATAATCTGGAATTTACAGAAGGACAGGTAAATGCCCTGAATAAAAGGCCATACGAAGCCGATAATAAAGGCTGCCGTAACCGGAAACAGAAACAGCGGCGACCATTTTCTCAGCGGACCGCGCAGTGTATAGCCTGCGCCGCCCGTGAAAGCACGGATTTTTTTCTTTTTGGGGGATTTAGCCTTCTGCTGAGGTGCGGTTTTTGCGATAGCCAAGAAATCATCTCCTTACTTAAAATACAGAGTTGCGGTTAGATAATAAAGGGTGGGCATATTCCACCCACCCTTTATGTTACGGATTAAATGAAGGCTGAAAGAAAGGAGTGAATAATTATCAGCCGTTAGCAGCAGCATACTGGGTTGCCCAGCCATCGATCATAGCAGCCTTAACGTCTGCCCACTTTGCATCAGACTGATCTGCACAGTAAGCGTTCAGAGCAGAAACGAGAGCTGCACGATAGTCGTTGGAGTTGGGCTGATAGTTGGTTGCCCAATCCATTACGTAGTTGCCTGCGTTGGTGTAGTCGGAAGCGTTCTTGAGGAATGCGTTGGTGGATTCAGCAGCCTGCTTGTAGGGCATTACACCAAAGGAATCAACGAGCTTTCTGGAAGCGTTAGCGTTGGTTACACACCAGTACATGAAGTCGAGAGTAGCCTGCTGATCTTCAGCAGAAGCCTTGGAGTTAACAGCCCAGCAGTTTTCAGTACCGCAGTTCAGACCGGCCTTTTCTTCGCCGTCAACACCGCAGTAGTAGGGGAGCATCTTAGCATTCGGAACAGTGTCTTTGTATGCGGAGTATTCCCATGAACCCTGAATTGTGAATGCAGCCTTGCCCTCTTTGAACTGAGTGGACGGATCATGACCGCCGGTTGCAAGCTCTTTAGGATCGGAAATGCTGTTGTTGATGCAGAGGTCGAAGAGGTTCTTGAAGTTCTCAACATAAGCACCGGTCAGTGAGGGAGGACAAGCTGTCCATGCTGCGCCGGAATCCTTCTCCTCGTAGTAGTATTCGAGGTTGACCATGTGGCCGGTGAAACGCCATGAGGAAGAATCGTCCATATCGCAGGAGGTGAAGGCATCGAAGCCAAGCTCACCTGCACGTGCGTGGATATCCTCAACAACGGTCTTGAGGGTAGCGAAGTTTACGATGTCGTCAACATTGTGACCAGCCTGCTTGATGAGGTCAGCGTTTGCGATGATGCCGTAAGCCTCATAGCAGTAGCCGATAGAAACGAGCTTGCCTTCCTCGTCATAGAGGTTGTAAGCGTCTGTTGAAAGCTCTTTTGCAATAGGAGTATCCTTGAGGTCAAGAGCGTAGCTGCCCCACTGGGTAACACCTGCGGAGTTACCGATAACGAACATGGTGGGAGCGCTGGACTTGTCCATTTCAGAAGCAAGAGTCTGCTCATAGGTACCGGATGCAGCGGTAACGACCTTTACAGATACACCGGTTTCATCTGTGTACATCTTAGCGACTTCCTGAAGAACTTCGTCAGACTCAGGCTTGAAGTTGAGCCAGTAAACGGAGCCCTTGCTGCCGTCAGCAGATGCTTTTGAGGTGGTTGTTCCGGTAGAGCCTGAGCTGCCGGTGTCGCCGCAGCCGGCAAACGCGCCAGCCATCATGCAAGCAGCCATAGACCATGCGAGGATTCTTTTGGTTGTTTTCATTTTGCATTTCTCCTTTTGATAAAAATTTTTTTAGAATTCTGCCGTCGGTACTGACCTCTGTATCTCCGTTACCGTACCGACGATTATTCTTATTCCATAATAACATCTTTTTATTAGTTCTGCAATACTTTTTGTTAAAATATAGGAATATTTTTTTACATATAGGAAATTATTTGTCATATTCACGAAAACGATGTGCAAAGAAGTCGTTGAGGGAGAGCGGCTGTGCGTGTTCGCGGAGAACAGCGGGGAGCAGGCGGGAGCGGCGGCAGGCGGCGGAAAATTCGCAGAGCAGACGATGCAGTGCTTCCGGAGGCTCAGAGAGTGACGAGCAAACCAGATAATAGCGTGACCGATGCAAAAATGCGGTCATATCGCGGAGAAACGGAGCGATGTCGCACCGAGTGCCGTGTAATCTGCTGACAGACAGCAAACAGGCGAGAAAGTCGTCGGCATTGTCGAAGCGGTAGATTCTGTCGGTGCCGTGTTTTTTGATGCGATAGGTTTTTCTGCCCTGTGCCGCGCCGGAGAATGTGAGTAAAAGCAGACATCCGTGTTCATATTGAAGTGCTTCCACGAGAACGCGTTGTCCGGAGAAGGAGATACCGGTTTGTGTGCGGGCATCGTTGAGCAGTGAACGGAGCACTTCTCTGGAATGGCTGCTGTTCAGACCGAGTGTTTCAAATGTCACACCGCAGTTCTGCATATCCTTGTCCGAGAGTGAGATCACGATTCGCCGGTCGTCTATTTTTTCAATATGCATTACACCACCCCAGATTCCATGTTTGATTCTTATGCAGATGATACGCAAAACAGTCGTATCATAGATAGCTGTTACAGTTATATATTATTCTTGCCTATGTGATTTTGCAATTGAAAATTAACGGAAGCCAGCATTTCCCTGTATTGAAGCTTAATGTACTCTTCTGTGTAAAGGCAAAGTCTGTGAAAGGGGGGTTGGGAGGAATCTTTCTTCTTAGAAAGATTCCTCCCAAGAAAACTGCCGGAAAGTATTGACAACAGTTGAATGCTCAGGAACGAGGTGATACAATGGGGGTATACATCAGTGATGGGGGGATAGATATGGGAAAAAAACTGGTAAGGTCGGTAAGGTTCTGGGTGGTGATGCTGCTGCCGGTGTCGGTGTGCCTGACGGTATGTGCAAGGTATATCGGCGGATTTGCGAATGCTTATTTTGATTGCTTTTATCGGTATGTTTCATCGTTTTTTCATCAGGCTACGGGGGTACTGCCGTTTTCGGCGGGGGAGGTTCTGGTGCTTGCCGTGCCGGTTCTGACGGTGGTATACACCATATTTGTAATTGTGCGTACAGTGAAGTCCAAGGGAAAGAGAATGGCTGTTGTGCGCAGAGGATCGCTGAATCTGCTGTGTGCGGCTTCGGCGGCATTGTTCCTGTTTACGACAAACTGCGGAATCAATTACTATCGCACCACTTATGGTGAACTGAGCGGACTGAACCCTTCGCCGAGCGCCAAAACGGAGCTGTATGATACCTGCGTGTGGCTGGCAAAGCAGGCAAGCAGTCTGAGAGAGCATCTGCCGGAGGACGAACAGGGCGTGATGATGCTCAGCGCCGACCCGCGTACAGAAGCAGCAGAAGCAGTAAACCGCCTGAGCGGGAACAATCCTGTTACGGGAACGTGCAGCACCGTGAAAAGCGTGATGCTTTCGCGCGGAATGTCTTACCTTAATATTACGGGTGTATATTTTCCGTGGACATTTGAAGCCAATGCCAATACCGATATCCCTGCGTGGTCGCAGCCGTCAACCATGTGTCATGAGCTGGCGCACGTGAGGGGCTTCATGCAGGAGCAGGACGCTAATTTTATTGCGTTTCAGGCTTGCGTGGAATCGGGCAGTGAGGAGCTTGCTTATTCGGGGACAATGATGGCTCTCATCTATGGACTGAATGCACTCGGTTCTTCATCGGACGATGTATGGAGCTATATCAGCGACGGCGTGAGAAGGGATATGGCGGCGCAGTCCGAATACTGGGCACAGTTTGAAACACCGGTTGCCGAGGCCGCCGCCGCTGTGAACGACAGCTATCTTAAATCCAACGCACAGCAGGAGGGTACAAGAAGCTACGGCATGATGCTTGACCTTGTGATCGCCTATTACCAAAAACATATCGCGGCAGAAGTGCTTGTGGGTGAATGATGATATTTTTATGAAAAACCTTACAAAACATATCTATTTCAAAACTTAACTGTGCCAAAGTCAAGAGTATTTGACGATTATCATAAAAATTCCGAAGAAATCAGCCTTTTTTTTCTGTTTTATCCATTTACTTTCATGAAATGATTTAATACAATATAATCAGAGGATCACGGATCTCGCTGTATTTTGTGAATCTGTGATGCTCCGGATACTGCGGCACGGTTTGTGATACCCGTGATGGCAAAGGCTTTGTTCGTTCGTGCGGGCAGTATACTTTTGCACAGTAACAATACTATTACAAAGGAGAGATCGCTATGCTATGTCCCAATTGCGGAAAAGAAAGCAACGGAGCACCATTCTGTCCGGAATGCGGAACCCCTCTTCCCACGGAGAGCGCAGCAGATTCCATGCAGCAGGCAGCTTCACAGCCGGTTTACAGTGAACAGCCGGACGCTCCCACCGCAAATACCGCTTCTGTTTACAGTGATCATGATGACCCCATGGATTTTGGAGAGCAGAATAACGCAGCCTATAGTGATAGCTTCGGCAATTCTGCTGCCTATCCCGATACGAGCACCTCCGCTCCGTCGGCATATCCCGCACAGGCTGCCGCTGTGGCAGAACTGCCGAAAAGGAACATTCTCAAGCCTGTCATCATTACAGGCGCTGTGGTTCTGACAGTCGGTGTGATCGCAGCTATTGTACTGATCGTTATGAATATGCTCAATTCCACCCGCCTGATGAAGGAGCATCCCACCGAGTTTTTAGCACAGTCATTTGCCGGAACAGCGCGTAACATGGTCAACAATGATGAAATGCTCACGGCAATGCAGCCTGAATCCAGGCAGAGAACGGAAAGATATACCATTATCAGCGGTGAAGATTCCGTTTCGGCTACGGTATCCTTTGACAGAACAGGCAAGAAGCTCTATGCAGGTGTGAATTCCTCAAATGGTACATCGCTGGAGCTTTATTCCGATGTCCGGCATCATGTTCTGGTGGGCACGAGTCCGAACGCTTCCATTGACTATTTCGTCAATTCCGAAAACCTGAGAGAGCAGGCAGTCAGCTCTGTTTTCGGCCCCGGCGGAATGCTCGGTGTGTCACAGGAAAGCTATGACGCTTTTATGGACGTATACGAATATATGTATACCAATATGCTGAAGCCTGATGAAGAGATGTTCGCACTTGCAGAGCTCGGCAAGAAGATCTGCGCCGATATTGATGAGTGCGGCAGCGTTACCGTAACGGACGGCAAGGTCGATGTAGACGGCGTGGTTACCGATGCGGATATCATTTCCTACGTATTCACTGATACGACTGTTTTTGACAGAATCTATGTCGATGTCAAGGATTGGGCTGACCAGAATATCAACTTCAATGAGGACGCGCGCAAGGCAATTCTTGAAGCGATCAAGTCTATGGATCCCCTTTCGGCATCTTCACAGCTTAACAACCAGAGCTTTAAGCTGACCTTGACCTGCTGGCTGAATAAAAATGATCATTCTGTCATGCAGGCAGAGGCAAGCTATGAGTCAGGCGAGGATCAGGCTCACCTTGCTGCAACGTTCGGTGCTGTCCCTGCTGAAAGCAAAAAATTCACCATGAATTTTACCTCCAATATGAAGAATGACAGCGATGCTGCCTATGTTGTGGAAAACCTGAGCGACAGCACCAATGACAAATATGTTGTTACCAGTGAGGTCGGCGGCAAAACCTCCTCGACCGAGTTTGTGAGAGATCGGGCGACCGGTGACTTTACATTGACAACCAGAAATGCCGGTGACTCGTCTGAAAAGACCTATAGCGGCAACCTCCGGTATTCAGCAGATTCCTATACCATGAAAATTCACGACTATTACGGCAAAGGCGTTGACTTTGAGTATTATGTATCCAACAAGGCAGAGATCAGGGAGCTTACTTCCTCCAATGATCTGCTCGACATCACACAGGAGGATATTAACGGTAAGGTCAAGACCTTTGGCGAGGAAATCGGCGAGAGCTTTTCTGCAGTTGTTACCAAAATCTTCATGTCTGCTTACTCCGATATCACCGACACGCAGGATTACTTTGTTGACCCCGATTCCGATTATGATTATCTCCCTGATGTTTATTACAATGATTACATCGAGGGAAGCGGTCTTGAAGAAAGCAGCGATTCCTATAACTGAAATGAACACAACGGTCTGCACGGCTGAATGCGGTGCAGACCGTTTTACTATTATGATGGGTTCAGGCTCTGACCCTGCATTATTTTCCGCAGCCGCATTTTCTGTCAAGCGGGAGATTGGCAGGGAAAAACTCATCGGTCGGGAATTCAATGCTGCTGAACAGCTCACAGGGATCCTCAGAGCTGGAAACACATTCCTTACTGGGGATACAGAAATCGTAGGCAGGAATGAGCATCTGAACGTTTCTTTCAAGCTGTACGATGGTAAAGATCCCGACAGAGGCGAGTACCTGTTTTTCCGCTTCGCTGCCCACAAATTCGCCGCCGTATCTGCGGGCGATACATTCGGGAATGCGAAATACGGGAGAAGCGGCACTGCTGCCGCCGCAGTTGCGCGAAACGAGCTTCGCAGAGAGCGGAATGGGTTCGGCAACCTGTACGATCGCCTTCGGACAGTTCTGTGTGGGTGCGTTGGTATTATCCGGCATATCACTCGCGCAATCGGAGGTAAAGATCTTCACGCTGCCTTCGCTGCCGAAGAGCACTGCCCTCTTTGAAAATACCGAAAGACCCTTTACCTGCATAGGCAGGGCATTGGGAGCCATGAATACATCAAGGCTGACTTCAAAGTAAAAGGTCATGTCTACGGCATAAAAGCCTTTGTTGAATGGAACTGGCTGAAGCCCGACCGATACGTTGCACACCGAAACATCATTCAGCCGCACATTGGCAGCCTTGTCCACCATACACTGAGCGGGTTTGGTGAGCATGACGGGCAGATCCTCAAGACAGTCCTTATCGGAGCAGGAATCGTAGATGCGTGAGGCATTGATGCAGACTGCCTCTTTGATTTTGTCCGCATGATAGCGTTCTTCACTGCCGGTAACATTGTTATCTGACATTATGTTTCCCCCTTATCTTATGCTATACCACTATTGTATGCAGCAAAGAAGAATCAGTTACAAGCAGGAAAATAGTGAATAATGAATAGTGAGTGGCGAATAGTGAATAGAATTTACACTGTTTTGCTTTTTCCCCATAGAATAATTTATTTTTCTGTTTTACTGTCTTGCATAGTAAAAAGTTGCGGGTGTCCGGTGGACACCTCTGGCGCAGACAGAAGCGCCGACCGAGGTGACAACCGAGAATCGAGCAGCCCTTGCGGGTTTTGGGGCAGAGCCCCAAGAGAACTGCCGGCGTAAAAAATCTCCCTCACCGTATGATGAGGGAGATGCTGATATTCTGAAACGTCGGTTATCGTGCGTATTCAACCGCGCGGCTTTCACGAATGATATTGACTTTGATCTGACCGGGATATTCCAGTTCGTCCTCGATCTTTTTGCAGATAGCGCGGGCGAGGAGAATCATCTGGTCGTCCTTGACGGCCTCGGGTTTCACAATGATTCTGACCTCTCTGCCTGCCTGAATCGCGTAGGAGCGTTCAACACCGTTGAAGGAAGAAGCAACCTCCTCTAACTTTTCAAGCCGCTTGATGTAGTTTTCTACGTTTTCACGTCTTGCGCCCGGACGTGCAGCGGAAATAGCGTCTGCCGCCTGAACAAGACAGGCGATGACGGTTTTGGCTTCTACGTCGCCGTGATGTGCATGAATGGCATGTACAACGGTTTCGCTTTCCTTATATTTGCGGGCAACATCGACACCGATCTCTACGTGAGAGCCTTCGATCTCGTGGTCAAGAGCCTTTCCGATATCGTGGAGCAAGCCGGCGCGGCGCGCCATAGTAGGTTCAAGACCCAGCTCCGAAGCCATGATACCGGCAAGGTAAGCGACCTCCATGGAATGATCGAGTACGTTCTGACCGTAGCTGGTGCGGAAGTGCAGTCTGCCGAGAATTTTGACAAGCTCGGGATGCATTCCGTTGATGCCTGCCTCGATGATGGCTCTTTCGCCTTCGGACTTGACCAGAAATTCCACTTCACGCTTGGCTTTCTCATACATTTCTTCGATCTTTGCGGGATGGATTCTGCCGTCAGCGATGAGCTTTTCGAGGGTGACACGAGCGATCTCACGCTTGACAGGTTCAAAACAGGAGAGCGTGATCGCTTCGGGTGTATCGTCAATGATCAGGTCAACACCGGTCAACGTTTCGATCGCTCTGATATTTCTTCCCTCACGGCCGATGATCCTGCCCTTCATATCCTCACTGGGCAGAGGAACGACCGAAACAGTCGATTCACTCACATGGTCGGCAGCAACTCTCTGGATAGCGAGCGACACGATCTCTCTTGCGGAGCGTTCCGCTTCTTCCTTGGTTTTCTGCTGGAATTCCATGATCTTGACAGCTTTTTCATGTGTCAGCTCATTGTCGAGGTTATTGAGTATGTAAGCCTTTGCCTGTTCTGCGGTGAAGCCCGATATTTTTTCAAGCATTTCAAACTGGCTTTGCTTGTAGTTTTCGGCTTCTTCAAGGCGAAGCTCGGCTGTTTTCAGCTTTTGTGCCACAGTGTCCTCTTTCTTTTCGAGGTTTTCGAGCTTTCTTTCCAACGATTCTTCCTTTTGCTGAATACGTTTTTCCTGCTTTTGGATATCCTTGCGGCGCTCGGTGATCTCATGCTCGGTATCGGTAAGCATTTTATGAGCTTCGTCCTTACCTGCAACGAGCGCTTCTTTTTTAGCGGCCTCGGCTGCGCGCTGACCTTCCTCGATGATTCTTGCGGCTTCCTGTTCGGCAGAGCCGATCTTATCTTCGCCTACCTTTTTGCGGTACTTGATACCTGCAAAAAAAGCGCATACACCGAATACGGTGGAAACACCCACAACCAATGCCACTATCAATACAGGTTCCATTCGGTTTGACACCTCCTAAGTTTTTTGTTTGATGGCTTTTTATGCATCAGCTATTGACTGACAGGTCAACTCAAGGGTGCCGTGAATATTTTTATTTTGTTTTGTACGGCAGCGGTATCAGACACACCGCAGCGGTGCGCCCCATGGCAGACGGGCGCACGAACGCTGTATACCGTGAATGAGTAATACTTCAAATCTCCTTTAAATACAAGATCATAACGATCATTTTATTCCTGTGTTCCATACAGCGGAACACAGTCATATAAAAAAGCAAAGCTGCATTCAGAAATATTGAATATCTCAACCAATAAAAATACCTCATCGGCTTTATTGAGCTGACAAAATCGGTAAACAAGAAAATGTTTTATTATTTCTCACCAAAACGCTCTGAAAGAAAAAACATTCTCGCCTACTATATATTTTATAAGAATGATACGTAATTGTCAAGAATTTTATGGATTTTTTTGTTATTTTATCAATAATCTTTCTTCCGGAACATTTCGGTGCTATTCCGCAACAGCAATTCTGAGAATCCTGCCTGCATAAACCTCGTCGTAGCGGTCAAGGTGGTTATCCTGCATGATTTTTTCTACGGTGGTGTCGAAACGTGCGGCAATAGAGGAAAGGCTGTCACCCTGACGGATAATATAGGTGTAGATGTGTCTGCGGTGAGGTCGGATGTCTTTTTTGGCAGGGGAATCCGCGCGGGGCTTGTGCTCCTCGGGCGGCGGTGCAGGGGTGTCGGTCTGATCGGCAGGGGCGGGCACAACGCGGCTGTCGGCTTTGTCGTGGCTGTCATCGTCCCTGCGGGGGCTGCGGTCGGAGTGTTCATCGGATTGCGGCTGTTCCTTTTCGGTTTTTTCATCAGGCAGATACATATAATCGAGGTCAACCTCGCCGTCGATTCCTCTGACAGTGCCGTAGGGCGCGACCCTGTATTGCCAGAGGGAACAGCGGAAGGACGGCTTCGGGGTATCCCATTGTGCCAGCCACAGCTCATATCTGCCGAGCAGTTCGTCCTTATCCACGTAGTTTTCAAGCCAGTTGGGGTTCATATAGATTCCTGCGCGCCTGCCGTCCCTTTTGATTCGTTCACAGAAGGCGATGGCAATTTCGGTGCAGACCTGTCTGCCGTGGCGGGCAATGGAACTGTTTTCGAGGTCGTAGAATACGGGCAGCTCCAGCTGTGTTCCTTTCAGGCAGTGCAGGCAGTATTCTGCCTCCTTGAAAGCATCCTCTTTGCTCTGGGCATAGGAGTAGTGATAAGCACCGCAGGGAATCTCCCGTTCATGAAAGCCCTTGATGTTACGGTCGAATTTGCTGTCCTTCTGACCGCTCTGCCAGCCGTAGCTGCTTCTTACAATGGCAAACTCCACCTCATTTTTATCAATGCGTCCAAAGGCAATATTGCCCTGCGCGTAAGATACGTCAATGCCTCGTCTGACTGTCATTGTGTTACCTCCCAAAATTTTTCTCGTTTTATGGTATGTTTATGGCAATGAAGTTATGAATAAGTATTTGAAATTCTCTGCGTTTTGTTGTAAAATAGAATAGGAAAGCCAGAGAGAGGGAGTTATCATGTTGAAAGAAACAGAACGAAGTCAAATCATAGCACTGAGAAAGCAGATCATCGAACGTGAATTTTCTGACCTGAACGATATGCAGCGCAGGGCGGCATTGACGGTAAAGGGTCCGTTGCTGGTGATTGCCGGAGCAGGCAGCGGAAAAACCACCGTGCTGGTCAACCGTACAGCACATATTCTGCGATGGGGCGAAGCCTATGAAAGCACAGAACTTTTTGGCAGCTACAGCGACGAAGAAACCGCACAGATACAGGCTGCCGCTGAGGGCAGGCAAAAGCTTTCCGATGAATTAGCGGAAAGGCTGTCGGTGTCGCGGGTATATCCTTGGCGAATCCTTGCCATCACCTTTACCAACAAAGCAGCGGGTGAATTGAAGGAGCGTATTTGTGCGCGTGTCGGTTCTCAGGGAGAGGATATCTGGGCGGCAACCTTTCATGCTGTCTGCACCCGTATTCTGCGCCGCGACGGCGACAGACTGGGCTATACGGCTCACTTCGCGATCTATGATACTGATGACCAGAAAAAAATGATCAAGGAGTGTTTCAGGCAGCTTGGCATTGATGAGAAAATGTTAGCGGTCAAGGAGGTACTCTATGAGATCTCCCACGCGAAGGACCACATGGTCAATACGACAGATTACCTGAGAAATGCGGGCAGTGATGTGCGTTTGCTGTCGATTGCGCGGGTATATCAGCTTTACCATGAAAAAATGTTCAAGGCGGACGCTATGGATTTTGACGACATTATTTTCAATACGGTGACACTGTTCAGAAGCTATCCCGATGTCCTTGAAAAATATGCCGAACAGTTCCGCTATATTATGGTAGATGAATATCAGGATACCAATATGATCCAGTATGAGTTGGTAAGACTGCTTGCCGAAAAGCACAGGAATATCTGCGTTGTGGGTGATGATGACCAGAGTATCTATAAATTCAGGGGCGCAATGGCTGAAAATATACTGGATTTCGACCTCAATTACAGTGACGCGAAGGTCATCAAGCTCGAACAGAATTACCGCTCCACCAAAACGATTTTAGCGGCGGCTAACAGCGTGATCCGGAACAACGCGCACCGCCGCGACAAGACCCTGTGGACAGACAACGAACAGGGCGAAAAGATCGTGCATTATACATCGCCCAACGAAAGCAGCGAGAGCGAGTTTATTATAGATGAGATCACAAGCGGTGTTTCAGACGGCGGCCGCTACAGTGATTATGCGGTGCTCTACCGCATGAATTCACAGTCGCAGTCCATTGAGCGCGCTATGGTCAAGCAGGGGATTCCCTACAGGATCATCGGCGGTCACCGCTTCTATGAACACAAGGAAATACGGGATATGATGGCATATCTGAACCTGATCGCCAACCGTCACGATAATGCCCGCCTGAAACGCATTATCAATGTTCCTAAACGCGGGATCGGTGATAAAACCGTCAATCAGATCGAAGAGATCGGCTATACGTTAGGCATGAGTATGTTTGAGGTCATGCAGCAGTCGGAGGCATATCAGGTTCTCAGCAAGATCAGCGATAAGCTGCGGGCATTTTGCCGCATGATCGATGACCTTGAAGCCATGCTTGCCGACAGCAGTATTGCCGATATGTATGAGAAGCTGATAAAGGTGACGGATTATGAGGCTTATCTTGCCAAAAGCAGCGACAGGACGGATTCCGCTACCGAAAACATACACGAGCTGACCTCCAGTATCGCCCGCTATGAACAGGAAGCAGGTGAAAACGCCGATTTGCAGGGCTTTTTGGAGGAAACTGCTCTGATGACCGATATAGACGCTTATCAGGGTGACGAGGACAAGGTGGTTCTGATGACGCTGCATTCGGCAAAAGGACTGGAGTTTCCGGTGGTATTCATTCCGGGAATGGAGGAGAATATTTTCCCCGGCTATCAGAGTACGCAGTCGGAGGAGGATATGCAGGAGGAGCGGCGGCTTGCTTATGTAGGCATTACGCGTGCGAAAAAGCGGCTCTTTCTCATCAATTCCGAGAACCGTATGCTTTTCGGCAGAACCTCCCGCAACCGCCCGTCCAGATTTATCGGCGAGCTGCCCGAGGATATTGTCGAGCACAAGAAAAAGGAATATGTGATCGACCCCAATGCACCCGTGATTCCCGATTATAAAACAGTACGCAGGCAGGATATCGCCAACAGCCGTATTATTTCCGGTTCAGCAGCGGCTAAGCCCAGAACGGCTTATGCCGTTGGTATGAGGGTGCGTCATAAGACCTTCGGAGAAGGCATGATCCTGTCTGTGAAGCCGATGGCGGCAGACAGTATGCTTGAAATTGCGTTTGATACGGTCGGTACGAAAAAAATGATGGCGTCGTTTGCGCCGCTTATGCCGATCTCCTGAAAAAGCACGGCCGGCAAGGGGGCGGACGGTTGCTGACGGCGCGGAAAGATTGAAAAAAGGGGGTGGTTTGATGCCTGCTGTATTGTCACATTGCCTGTTGGCAGACAGGGTCATGGCAGACCTCAGGGAATATGAGCCGCAACTGATAGCAGACAAGGATGCGTTCTATTGGGGTGCTTCCGGACCCGATATTTTCTTTACCCATCGTGTCATGCCGCTGCAAAAGGGGCAGAGCTGTCTGAAATACGGCAAAAAGATGCACAGTGCCGGAGCGAACGAAATTATCAATTTTCTGGCGGATTATGCTGTCAGCCATGCAGACCCTGTTACAAAGGGGTATCTTCTTGGGTTTATTACACACTATGCATTTGACAGCATTTTACACCCGTATGTTCTCTATGCTGCGGAACAGCTTCATCAGCGTTCGCCCGAAAAAACCGTATCCGTATGTCATAATGAGATCGAGGCTTGTCTGGATACGCTTCTGCTGCGCTATGATAAGAAAATGAAGATATCCTCCTATAAGCTGTCGGCTGCCGCACCGCTCAAGGCAGATGTCAATAAGACCATCGCGCAGATGCTCAGTGCTTATCTGCTTGCAGCCTACGGAGAGAACATTCCGACGGAGGTTCTGGTGCAGGTGCAGAAGGACTGGCACAGAAGTCTGGTGTATCTGAATGACCATCTGGGACTGAAAAAGCGTGCTGCACGGCTCGGCGAAAAGATCATCGGTCTTGACCCCCTGCTTTCGCCCATCATGCGGGTGCCGTATCCGGATCTGTCGTTTGATTATGCCAATATGAAGCACGGTGAGTGGTATTCGGAGATCGACGGTGAAACGCACACCGACAATTTCTTTGAAATGACTGCCGCTGCCGAGGAGCTTTCATTGAAGCTGATCCTCATGGTGCTCGCCGGTCATCGGCTGACCCCTGAGGACTGTTCTGCAAGCTTTTCCGGACATAAATGATCATATCTTCCACAAACAATGCTTTTGTATACCGCAGTACGGTTGTGCTGCGGTTTTAATATTGGGGCTCTTGTTCTCGGTTGTCACCTCGGTCGGTGCCTCTGCTGCGCAGAGGTGTCCACCGGACACCCGCACCCCTGCACCCCGGATTTTCATAAAAAGGAAATGATTCGTGTCGTTTACTATAAAATAAAATAGAATTAACTATTCGTCTATGGGGATAAAGCAGAATAGCAAACCATTATTATTCATGATTCACTCTTCCTTAATGTCGCTTATCGGAAAAATACGAGGCACCTACTTGAAAAACATAGAATACCTATGGTATAATAGGACATTAGTAAACAGGAATAATCAGTTGAGCTGTATGGCAGATTTGTAACAGAAAGGATTGAAATATATGAAAATCTCTACAAAGGGCAGATATGCCCTGAGAATGCTGATCGACCTCGCTGTGAACAGCAGCGACGGCTATGTGGCACTCAAGGATATTGCTGCCAGACAGGGCATCTCCAAAAAATACCTCGAACAGATCGTTCCGCTGCTGACCAGGTCGGGACTGCTCCGTGCCAACAGGGGCTTTCAGGGCGGCTATATGCTTTCAAAGCCTGCGAACCAATATACAGTGGGGGAAATACTGCGGGTTACGGAGGGAAGCATTGTGCCGGTTGCGTGTCTTGAAGAAGAAGTCAACCACTGTGACCGTCAGGAGGATTGTCTGACGCTGCCGCTCTGGCAGGGACTGAATAAGGTGATTTCAGAATACCTCGACAGCGTTACCATTCAGGATCTGATCGCCAATAATCCCGCTGCATCAGGCGATGACTACTGCATTTGACCGTGTGGAGGTGGCTGTATGAAGCGCGCAAAAAGAATCCTTTGCTTCGGTGATTCAAACACCTATGGCTATGACTATCGGACGCATGACCGCTACGACGCACATACCCGCTGGACGGGTATTTTAGCAGATAAGCTCGGTGACGGCTACTGTGTGTTGGAGTGCGGCAAAAATAACCGCACAACAGTTTATAACTACGGCGGTGACCCTGCCTATAATGGCAGTGAGATTCTGCCGACTATTCTCAAGGAAAACTATCCTGTTGACTATATCGTGGTCATGCTCGGCTCGAATGACTGCAAAACAGAGTTTTCGGCAACACCCGAGATCGTCGGAATGGGTCTGGAGATCATTGTTGACCTGATCAAGCTTTTTGATAACCGTACCTCGGTCATTCTGGTATCGCCCCCGCTGATCACCGGAACAATTTTGCAGGACGGTAATTTTTCCGGCAGCTTCGGACGCAGCAGTATCAGCGTTTCGGCAGCATTGCCTGCTGTGATCGAAAAAATCGCCGCCGTGAAGGACTGCCGCTATCTCTCGTGTGAAGGTTTGGTCACTACCGAAAATGCCGACGGTCTGCATCTTGCCCCCGAAGGACACAGACAGCTTGCTGAAGCCCTTGAAAAGCTGATTCGCAGTGCAGAAGCAGAACCGATACAGCAGGTGTAACCGCTTTGCAGACAGCGCATATAATGAAAATGTAAGGAACTGTTCATCAATAATTTTTCATTTTTGCTAAGCATAAATAGAAAACTTATTTCTTCACAGTTCCTGAGGCAGGCATACAGCCTGCCGAAAAAACATGGATTCGGAAATGCGGTGTTTGATATGAAAAATTCCTTTGAACAATATCCGCCCGTGCCCGAATGCGGCATGGACAGCGAGTGCAAAAAGCTGGCAAAGCATTATATCAATATTGATATTCCCGTAGATGTCAGGTCGAAAGCCGATGTAGGCAGGATCGAAACAGAATGCTGCGGTGAGCCAATGGTGATCTGTACGGGTGAAAAAAAGGCAGATACCTGCCATTTTGTTCTGGTGCAGAAGGTATGCATCAGAATACCCGTAGAATACAAATTGGCAGCCAAGGCAGAGCCTTCTATGGTAGAATGCTGCGATAAGCCCGAAAAGTAATACGCAAAAACAAGGATAGGATGATACCGACCGCCGCCCGTGACGCAGGAAAACGGGTGTCGGTCGGTTTTTGTGTATTAAGCAAAAAAATATCGGCGCAGGAGCAATATATTTTGCCGTGTACCGTCGTTTTGCCTGTTGAAACTTACTTTTGATTGTGCTACAATGGGATAGTATAAAATAAGTTTGCTATATAAAGGAAAGCAAAGGGGAATTGCAATATGTGCGGATTATGCGGATTTACGGGAGAAATGATCGACAGGGATAAGGTTCTCGAAAATATGACGGACGTTATTACCCACAGAGGACCCGACAGTGTAGGCTATTATACCGACAGCAGTATCTCTATGGGCTTCCGCCGGCTGAGCATTATTGACCTCGACAGCGGCCATCAGCCGATCTATAACGAGGATAAAAGCCTTGTGCTGATGTTCAACGGCGAGATCTATAACTATCGTGAGCTGCGCGAGGAGCTGATCCGGCTCGGACACCAATTCTATACCCATGCCGATTCGGAGGTACTGATACACGGCTTTGAGCAGTGGGGTGAAAAGCTGCTCGACCGTCTGAGAGGAATGTTCGGCTTTGCCATCTATAATGTAAAGGATCACTCCGTGTTTATTGCGCGTGATTTCTTCGGCATCAAGCCCATGCACTATGCCGTAGTGGACGGTGAGCTTGTATACGGTTCGGAGATCAAGAGCATACTGGAGTATCCGAAATATCAGAAGAAATTCAACAAGAGAGCACTCGATAACTACCTTTCGTTCCAGTATGTGGTTCCCCCCGAAACCTTCTTTGAGGGCATTTATTGCCTGCTGCCGGGACACTATATGTGGTTCCGTGACGGTAATGTGTCGGTAACGCGCTATTTTGAAGCGACCTTCGAGCCGGACGATCAGCTTACCATCGAAGAAGCTGTCGACCAGATCGAAGCTGCCTTTGAGGATTCGGTCAACGCCCATAAGATCAGTGATGTGGAGGTTGGCTGTTTCCTTTCAAGCGGTGTGGATTCAAGCTATGTTTCCACCTATTTTGCCGATCAGAAAACCTTTACCGTCGGCTTTGACTTCGGCGAAAGATACAATGAGATCAGTTGGGCAGAGAATCTCTCCAAGGAGATCGGTGTAGAGCACCACACGCACCTGATCGGCTCGGAGGAATTCTGGGCTGCTGTGCCGAAGGTACAGTATCACATGGATCAGCCTTTGGCAGACCCGTCCTGTATTGCGCTCTATTTTGTGTCGAAGCTTGCCAGCGAATATGTCAAGGTCGTGCTCTCGGGTGAGGGTGCAGACGAACTGTTCGGCGGCTATACCGTGTATAACGAGCCGCACGTTTTCAAGACCTATCAGAAGATCGTGCCCGAAAAGATGAGAATGTCCCTGATGAGAAGCGCCAAAAAATGGCCGCACATCAAGGGTAGGGGCTATATCATGAGAGGTGCAAGAAAAACCGAGGATAAGTTTATCGGCAATGCCTTTATGTATGATGACGAGGAAAAACGTCAGATCCTCAAGGACGCTTCTATCGTTACCCGTCCGCAGGATCTCTGCAAAAAATATTATGACAGAGTCAGGCATTATGACGACGAAACAAAAATGCAGTATCTGGACATCAACCTCTGGATGGTGGGCGATATCCTGCTCAAAGCAGACAGAATGAGCATGGCGAATTCTCTGGAGCTGCGTGTGCCGTTCCTTGATAAAAAGGTCTTTGAGGTAGCCCGCACCATTCCCACCAAATACCGTATTGCACACGGCACGACCAAATATGCCATGCGTCAGGCGGCACTGCGGCATCTTCCCAAGGCGACCGCCGAGAAAAAGAAGCTCGGTTTCCCTGTTCCTACGAGAGTATGGCTCAAGGACGAGAAATACTATGAGGTAGTCAAGGCAATGTTCCGTTCCGAAACCGCCGAAAAGTTCTTCAACACCGACCTGATCGTTTCTTACCTTGACGATCACTTCAACGGCAAGGACGATAACAGCCGTAAGGTATGGACGATCTATGTGTTTCTGCTCTGGTATAACATCTATTTCGGTGATGATGATAAGATCAACCGTCCCGAGGGTGTTACAGAGCCGTCCAATGCCAAAGACTGACCGGGCACCATTTGCCCTGAATATGCAAAGGGCTTTGAATATCCGGCTGTTATACCGGTATTCAAAGCCCTTTTTGATATCGCTCTCAGCTTTATAAGCTGAACAGACTTTCTGTATTCTGTCTGGTGTGCCGAATGAGTACGGCTTCATCAACACCCATGTATCCTGCAAGCGCACGTGCAACATACCGGATATTATTCGGAATATTGACGCGGCTCAGCCCCTTTATGTTTTTCGGGGTCAGGTAGGGGGCATCTGTTTCTATGAGGATCCTGTCGAGCGGAATGACAGAAACCGCCTGACGCAGAGCTTCTGCCCGCTTATCGTCACAGATCCAGCCTGTAATGCCGATGAAGAAACCCATAGCAATATAGCGTTCGGCAGTTGACCTGTCACCTGTAAAGCAATGTACCACCGATCTGCGGCAGATTTCAGGGTGTCGGGAGAAAATGCCGATAAAATCGTCAGCGGCATCTCTTTCATGCAGAAACATAGGCTTATGCAGCTTTTCTGCCAGTGCGATGTGCCGATCCAGACAGCGAAGCTGGTTCTCCTTTGACGAGAACATTCTGTCGTAATCCAGCCCGCATTCGCCCACAGCCACCATTTTAGGATTCTGCGTGATGAGCCGTTCGATCTCATCGAAATCCTGCGGGCGGGCATGGTCTGCATTATGAGGATGTATTCCCGCCGTACCGTAGGCATGATGTGTTTTGATAAAGTCGCATACAAGGCGGTTTTCCTGCATATCCGAGCCGGTAAGAATACAGGTAATGCCGTCTGCCAGTGCATTGGCGAGAATCTGTTCGGGTTCATGGAACTGTCTGCAAAACAGATTCAGCCCGATATCATAATATTTTGTCATATTCATTCCTCCATTTTTTTACCTCCCCATTATATATCATTTTTCCCCTTATTACAACCGGAAAGAACTGAAAATGGATGAATTGATAATTGAAAGCTGTGCAGACGAAAAACATACAAAAATGTCGAAAAGGGTGGCAGAAGAGTTGGCTTGAATTACATTTTTATAATTCTCTCAGAGAATATTGAATGAGCTGCTATGAGCTATAATTAACTATTGAGTAAAATACAATGGGAGAGAAGTAAAGAATAATGGTTTGCTACTCTGCTTTATCTCCATAGACGAAGTTATTATTCTATTTTGTTTACTTGCATAGTAAAAAGCTGCGGGTGCAGGGGGCTTTAGTCCCCTGCCGAGGTCAAGGGGCTCGGGTGTCCGGTGGACACCTCTGGCGCAGACAGAAGCGCCGACCGAGGTGACAACCGAGACCCGGAGCTCCAATATTCAGAGACCCCAACATCAGTGAAAGGACGGAATTCGTGGATGATAAGAATCGGACTGGATATTGGTTCAACGACGGTGAAGTGTATTGCGCTGGATGAGGAGAATCAGATCATTTATAAGACCTACGAGAGGCATTATTCTCAGATCACGAGCAAGATCGCGGAGCTGCTTGCAAGGGTGGGCAGAGAGGTGACGGGAGCGGAGGATTCCCTGATCGCGATGTCGGGCTCTGCGGGTATGGGTGTTGCCGATGCCTGCGGCATGGACTTCGTACAGGAGGTTTATGCTACGAGAGTGGCTGCCAATACCTTTATTCCGAATACCGATGTGGTGATCGAGCTGGGCGGCGAGGACGCGAAGATCCTGTTTCTTTCGGGCGGTATGGAGGTCAGGATGAATGGGTCATGTGCGGGCGGTACGGGCGCGTTTATTGACCAGATGGCGACCCTGCTTCATGTTCCCGTAGAGGAACTGAACGACCTTGCCGCACAGCATGAGCGCGTTTATACCATTGCTTCGCGCTGTGGTGTGTTTGCCAAGACCGATATTCAGCCGCTGCTCAATCAGGGGGCGAAAAAAGCCGATATCGCTCAGAGTATTTTTATGGCGGTTGTGAACCAGACGATCGCAGGTCTGGCACAGGGCAGAGAGATCACGGGAAAAATCGTGTATCTGGGCGGGCCGCTGACCTTTATTCCGCAGCTTCGCAGCGGCTTTGACAAGGCACTGAAAACAACGGGAATCTGTCCCGAAAATTCACTGTATTATGTGGCGGCGGGTGCGGCGCTCTGTGCGGAAAACAGCGTTGACATCAACGAAACTGTCAAAAAAATTGAAACCTACCGCGGCACAGGTAATTTTGCCTTTAATAAGCCGCTTTTTAAGAATCAGCAGGAGCTTGATGATTTCCGTGAAAGACACGCAAGGGCGACTGTCAGACGCGGCGAACTCAAGGATTTCAGAAAGCCCGTTTATATAGGCATTGATGCAGGCTCTACCACCGTCAAGGGTGTGGTGGCTGATGCGGAGGGTACACTGCTCTATTCCGAATATCTCTCCAACAGCGGCAACCCCGTGCCGATCGTTAAGGATTTTCTGACCCATGTGTATGAGATCAATCCCAAAGTCAAAATTGCGAGTGCAGCCGTTACGGGCTACGGAGAAGAAATCATCAAGAATGCCTTTTCTGTGGATATCGGTGTGGTCGAAACGATCGCACATCTCACCGCTGCCAAAAGCTTTATGCCCGATGTGGAGTTCATTATCGACATCGGCGGGCAGGATATCAAGTGCTTCAAGATCAGAAACGGTGTCATTGATAATATCTTCCTCAATGAGGCATGTTCTTCGGGCTGCGGCTCGTTTTTGCAGACCTTTGCCAATGCCCTCGGATACAGCGCAGAGGATTTCTCGAAAATAGGACTGCTTGCCAAACAGCCTGTTGACCTCGGTTCACGCTGTACGGTATTTATGAACTCCTCCGTCAAGCAGGCTCAGAAGGACGGTGCTACGATTGAGGATATTTCGGCGGGACTGAGCCTGAGCGTTGTCAAGAATGCGCTCTATAAAGTTATCCGTGTTGCAAGCCCCCGTGAGCTGGGCAAAAAAATTGTCGTACAGGGCGGTACGTTCCTCAATGATGCCGTGCTGCGCGCATTTGAACAGGAAATGGGCACAAACGTCATCCGCCCCGAAATATCCGGTCTGATGGGAGCTTATGGCGCGGCACTCTATGCCAAGGAAAACAGCAAGGCAAAGGCACGATCGGCAATTCTCAATGCACAGCAGCTTCAGGAATTCAAGCATGAGATTCGTTCCGTCAACTGCGGCGGGTGCAGCAATAACTGCCGTCTGACCGTCAATACCTTCAGCGACGGACGCAGATTCATCGCCGGAAACCGCTGCGAAAAGCCCGTGACCAAAAAATCACCCGACGACAGTCTGAATATCTACCAATATAAACTAAAGCTGCTCAGGGAATATACGCCCCAGCCCGGCAAGCGCGGACAAATCGGTATTCCGCTCGGACTCAATATGCTGGAGCTGCTCCCGTTCTGGCATACCTTCCTGACGCACCTCGGCTTTGAGGTCGTCACATCGCCGTTCAGTGACAGAAAGCTCTATCTGCACGGTCAGCAGACGATTCCCTCCGATACGGTATGTTTCCCTGCCAAGCTGATGCACGGTCATGTGCAGTGGCTGCTTGACCACGATATCAAAGCGATTTTCTATCCCTGTATGTCCTATAACTTCGATGAAGATCTGGGCGACAACCATTATAACTGTCCTGTGGTAGCGTATTATCCGGAGGTCATTTATGCCAATGTCAGGGAAATTGAAAATATCAGGTTTTTCCATGAGTTTGTGGGAATCCACAGACCGAAGGATTTTCCAAAAAAAATCTATGCCGAGCTTGTAAAATACTTTCCCGATGTCACCCAGAAGGAAGTGAAAGAAGCTTCAAGGCTTGCCTATAAGGAATATGAAAATTATTTTGCCAAGCTGCGCGCTTACGGTCAGGGGATCATCGAACGTGCCATTGCTGAAAACAAGGAGATCATTGTGCTGGCAGGCAGACCCTATCATATTGACCCCGAAATCAACCACGGCATTGACAAGCTGATCACCAGCTTCGATGTCGCTATCATCTCGGAGGATATTGTCAGCGACCGCGAGACCAAGGTGCCTACCAGTGTACTCAACCAGTGGACGTATCATTCAAGAATGTATGCCGCTGCCAGCTACGTCAGCAGACATGAAAATATGAATCTCGTACAGCTTGTGTCGTTCGGCTGCGGTGTAGATGCCATTACCACCGATGAGGTGCGCTCGATTCTGGAACGCAACGGCAGGATCTATACCCAGATCAAAATTGACGAGATCACCAATCTCGGTGCGGTAAAAATCAGACTGAGAAGTCTGTTGGCGGCAACAGGAAAGAACAAAAAGTGACCTCACTATCAATACAGGAGTGTTTAACGATGGCAGAATTGGTTTATGATAAAACAGGCAGATTGCTGTTTACCAAAGAAATGAAAGAGGAATATACCATTCTCGTTCCGATGATGGCGAAGATCCATTTCAGCATTATTACGAATGTGTTGATTCACTACGGCTACAAAGCGGTTCTGCTGGATACAGAAGGTCCCGAAATCGCTCAGGTGGGTCTGAAATATGTACATAATGATACCTGCTACCCCGCACTGCTGGTCATCGGTCAGCTTATACACGCTCTGCAAAGTGGCAAATATGACGTCAATAAAACGGCTCTGATGATCACCCAGACAGGCGGCGGCTGCCGTGCCTCCAACTATATTCATCTGCTGCGTAAGGCACTTGTCAAGGCAGGCTATGAAAATGTCCCCGTTATTTCACTGAACCTGTCCGGTCTGGAAAAAAATGAGGGCTTCAAGCTCACTCTGCCCATGATCAGACGTATGGCGGCAGGACTGATCTATGGTGACCTGATCATGAGCCTTGACAATCAGGTGAAGCCCTACGAGATCAACAAAGGCGACAGCGCCGCTCTTGTGTCAAAATGGATCAATGAACTGTCGGAGATCATGGCAAATGGTCACGGCTTTGCCAAAAAGGAGATCGCGGAAAATCTCGACAGAATAACCCGTGATTTTTCGGAGATCAGAATCAGGCGTGTTCCGAAGGTGAAGGTCGGCGTGGTAGGCGAGATCTACGTCAAGTATTCCAGCCTCGGCAACAACGGTCTGGAACAGTTCCTCTATGAACAGGGCTGTGAGGTCAATCTTCCGGGTATGCTCGGCTTCATGCTCTTTAAGGTGGATAACCGGCTCGAGGACTACCGTCTTTACGGCGGCAGCAAGGCGAAATATATTGTCGTCAAGCAATTGATGGACTATCTGCTCAGTTTAGAGGAAATGGTCGCTAAAACACAGCTTCAATACGGCTTTCAGCCCGGCGGACGCTATCACCATATCAAAAACCTTGTCAAGGGCTATGTGGGCTACGGCAGCAAGATGGGTGAGGGCTGGCTTCTGACGGCAGAAATGCTGGAGCTGGTGGAAAACGGCTTTGAAAATATCGTGTGTACACAGCCCTTCGGCTGTCTGCCGAACCATATCAACGGCAAGGGTATGATGCGCCGTATCAAGCAGCAGCACCCCAATGCCAATATCGTTGCCATTGACTACGACCCCGGCGCACCCCGCGTCAATCAGGAGAACCGCATTAAGCTGATGCTTGCCGTGGCAAGAGAACAGCTTAAAAACAACGGCGACAGTGAGAATTCCTCCGAAAGCGGCAATCCCGTAAGGGTAAAGGCCAAAATAGTTAAGGAATAAGGGGGAATATGATGAGAAACCATTTTATCAGAATTACGTTTCTTACCGTTTTGCTGTTTGGGTCCTCCATGGCGTCAGGTGTGATCGCCTATTACGGCTTGCCGTGGTATTATCATCTCATAGCAGGTGCGGTATTTGCCGTATGCAATGTGATTCCGTCTGTCGTTAAGCGTCCGAGTATCAAGCTGCGTATCCTGTCGGACGGCACCGACCTGCTGTGCGCCTTTTTAGCACTGCTCTTTGTGGATACGGCATTCGTTCTGAGCATGAGCATTGCCGTATTCGGTATGTTTTCTACCATGTTCTGGAACTATGTCATTCTGATGCTGTTTGCGGAGAACACGGTGTTCTGGAACGGCATTATCCGTGTCTACTGCACGGGAACCATGATCGGCATGAAGTGGCGGCTGATCGGTCTGTTCTGCGGTATGATGCCGATCGTCAATATTATTGTCCTTCTGAAGATCATTTCCCTCGGACGCATGGAGGTCGATGGGGAAGAACAGCGCGAAAAGCGTGACCGTGAGCGTCATGACGACAGGGTCTGTGCGACAAAATATCCGCTTCTGCTGGTACATGGTGTGTTTTTCAGAGATCTGGAAAAGTTCAACTACTGGGGCAGAGTTCCGGAGGAGCTTATCAAGAACGGTGCAACGATCTATTACGGTGAACAGCAGTCTGCGCTCAATATCGAGGACAGCGCCAAGGAGCTTGCCCGCCGCATTAAAGAAGTGATCGACGAAACGGGCAGTGAAAAGCTCAATATCATAGCCCATTCCAAGGGCGGTCTGGACAGCCGTTATGCGCTTTCCGTGCTGGGCTGTGATCAGTATGTTGCTTCGCTGACGACCATCAATACCCCTCACCGCGGCTGTGCCTTTGCAGACTGGCTGCTCGATACCGCGCCGGAGGGTCTGCGGCAAAAGCTTGCATTTGCTTACAATACAGGTGCGGCGGTGGCAGGTGATACCTCGCCCGACTTTTTAGCAGCCGTCAACGATCTGCGTGCGACCCGCTGTAAGGAATTCAACGAAAAGGTCATCAACTGTCCGGGGGTTTATTATCAGAGCGTAGGCAGCAAGATCAACAAGCCTATGAGAAATGTGTTCCCGCTGAATTTTTCCTATCTGTTTGCGAAAACCTTTGACGGTGACAACGACGGTCTGGTTGCAGTAAAATCGGCAGAATGGGGCGATAACTTTACCTACCTGAAATCACGCGCCCCTGACGGTCTTTCTCATGCGGATATGATCGACCTGATGCGCCGTGACAAGCCTGACTTCGATGTCCGCGAATTTTATGTGCAGCTCGTCAGTGACCTCAAAGCCAAGGGATTCTAACGTGATGCAGTTCCTCGGGGGACATTCTTTCCTGAAAAAACGAACTTCATAACCAACTATATCCAATACGACCTACTGTGGTGAGATACTATGAGAAAATGGGAACAGCTTCCCGAAAGCTTCAGAAATGACAGCGTAAAGCCATACTATGAAATACTGTCGCATAAAAGCGGCAGTATTTTATTGAAAAGAATATTTGATATCGTGACCGCTCTGATACTGACCGTTATTGCACTGCCCTTGATGCTGTTGATTGCAGTATGGATCAAATGCGATTCCAAGGGGGGAGTGTTCTTCCTGCAAAAGCGGGTGACGACCTACGGCAGGGTATTCAGGATCGTCAAGTTCCGCACAATGGTCACAGATGCCGAAAAGCTCGGCACACAGGTGACCGTCAGCCATGACAGCCGCGTGACGAGGGCGGGCAGATTCCTGAGAAAATGCCGGCTCGATGAGCTGCCGCAGCTTTTTAATGTCCTCAAGGGTGATATGAGCTTTGTCGGCACACGTCCCGAGGTACAAAAATATGTGGACGGCTATACCGATGAGATGATGGCAACGCTGCTGATGCCCGCCGGTATTACCTCACTGGCAAGCATTAAATTCAAGGACGAGGAAAAGCTCCTTGACGGTGCGGACGACCCCGATGAGGTCTACCTGCATACGGTACTTCCTCAGAAGATGACATACAATTTAGAGTATATCAAGCGATTTCATTTTTTCTATGACATCAAACTGATGTTTATGACGGTCTTTGCTGTACTGAAATAAATAATAAAGAATAATGCTTTGAAGAATAATAATGCTTTGAAGAATAATAATGCTTTGAAGAATAATAATGCTTTGAAGAATAATAATGCTTTGAAGAATAATGTTTTGCTATTCTGTTTTATCCCTCATAGAAGCAGTTATTCTTCTATTATATTCACTTGCATAGTAAAAAGCTGTGGGTGCAGGGGGCTCGAGCCCCCTGCCGAGGTCAAGGGCGAGCAGCCCTTGCGGGGTTTGGGGCAGAGCCCCAATATTAAGGAAGGCAAAAAGATGATTGAAAACTTTATGACTGTGGCGGTACAGGTGCTGGAGCTGTTTATACTGATCGCTTTGGGGTTTATTTGCGGCAGGACGAAGCTGCTTAGTGAAACGGCGGTCAAGTCGGTGACCGATATTGTGCTGTATATTGTTTGTCCGTGTGTTATTGTACAGAATTTTATCCGCGAATTTGACCCTGCAATGCTGAACGGATTGCTTGTTACGGCGGGGGCGGCAATGGCGGTTCATCTTGTTTCGATCGCGCTGGCGATGCTGGTGTTCCATGATAAAACACCGGAGAGAAACCGCGTGTATCGATTTGCACTGATCTTTTCCAACTGCGGGTATATGTCACTGCCTATGCAGCAAGCGATTCTCGGCTCGGACGGTGTGTTTTACGGCGCGGTATATATTGTTGTGTTCAATATCGTTATGTGGACGTTCGGTGTATGGCTTTCAAGCGGCAGCGGCAAGTCGGTGTCTGCGAAAAAAATACTGCTCAACCCATGTATCATTGGTATGGCGGTCGGTATGGTGATCTTCGCCTGTTCGATTCCGGTGCCGGATATCATTGAAAAACCGATCGGTTTTATGGCTAACCTCAATACACCTCTGCCGATGTTAGTGATCGGCTATTATTTGTCACAGACAAAATTTACGGAAGCATTCAGGGATTTCAAAGGGATTTTCTGTATGCTGCTGCGGCTGATCGCCGTACCGCTGTTCACCTTCGGCGGTATGATGCTGTGCGGAATACGCGGTACGGTGCTTATTACCTGCGTGATCGCAGCGGCAGCTCCGTCTGCGGCGGCAACGACCATGTTTGCCGCAAAATTCGGGAACGATGCAAAGCTTTCGGTGAATATCGTTACGCTTTCTACACTCGTTTCGGTCGCGACCATGCCGGTCATTGTCGGTCTGGCACAGACAGTCGGTATGTAGCTGTGCCTTGCAAGGAGATGAACAGATTTGAACGGGAAAAGCAGACAAAAGCGTATGGCAGTGATCAATGATTTTTCCGGCTTCGGCAGATGCTCGCTGACAGTGGCACTGCCGATTATTTCGGCAATGAAGATCCAGTGCTGCGCTGTGCCCACAGCGGTTTTTTCTAATCACACAGGCTATGAAGATTTCTTTATGCAGGATTACACCGATTATATGCCTGTTTATTTCGACAAATGGGAAAAGCTCGGGCTGACCTTTGACGGCATTTATACCGGATACCTCGGCTCGGTAAGACAGGTGGAGCTGGTCAAGGATTTTATTCACCGATTCGGCACGGAAAATACCAGAATTATTGTAGACCCCGTGATGGGGGACGGCGGCAAAATCTATTCTGCATTCGGCAGGGCACTCTGTGAGGAGATCAGGGAGCTGCTTCCCCTTGCCGATATTATCACCCCGAATGTTACGGAAGCGTGTATCTTAGCGGGACAGCCCTATCGTGATGATATCCGGACGGAAACAGAGCTGCTTTCGCTGTGTGATACGCTGCGAAGGCTTGGCGCAAAGGATATTGTGATCACCGGAATTGCTGCGGGCAGTGACATCGGCAACTTTGTGTATCATAAGAACGGCAGCTATAGTCTGATGACGCATGAGGCGGCAAGGAGTGTTCCGCGGGCCGGCACGGGAGATGTGTTTGCTTCTGTGATCGCTTCTGATGCTGTGAACGGGGCAGAGCTGTCGGCATCAGTCGAAAAAGCAGCGGCATTTGTTGCTGACGCTGTGCAGATTTCGGACGATTTCGGTGTTCCCCCGCAGGACGGCATCTGCTTTGAAGAAATACTGTCGCGCCTGATGTGAACAGTTCCTCAGAACCCTATGGTGAAAATCAACGATAAAAACCGACAATCAACCGCTATTTTCTTCAAAGTGCAGAAAAACAGAGAATCGGTTGTAAATTGCCGCTGCTTTATGATATGATAATCCGTGTAAGGGTGCTGCTGATGTGCGGCGGCACTTGAAAGGAGTATGTTCGGAATATGAACGGGAAAAGGTTATTAACAGTATTGCTGACCTCGGCTTTGCTCTCTGTTTGTCTGACAACCGGTATCAGTGTTCATGCAGAGCCTGACGATGAGCAGCCCTATTATGAGGAATCGCAGCCGGACGAAGCACCTGAATACCCCGGAACGTATGATGATGAACCGGATGACGATACACAGGACGATGAAAGCTCCGATACCGATGACGGCGATGAGGACGATTCCGATACGCAGTCTGATGATAGTAATGACGATGATGAAGAGCCTGTTTCTGATGATGAACAGCCGGAGTATGAGCCTGACGACCAGCCGGATTATGAACAGGACTATCAGCCGGAATATGAACCGGAGTATGAACCGGATTATCAGCCGGAATACCATCCGGACTATCAGCCGGATTATGAATACAGCGCGCCGGTTTATACCGCGCCTGAAACGACCTATAATGAAACAGAGGAAACAGAAGAAACAGAAGAATCCGAGGAGGAATCCTCCGAGGAGGTGTATTATTCCGAGGTGGATACCTCAGAGCTGACTTCGGAGGACTGGGAACAAATCAAAAATGGCGAAACCTCCACCATGGAGCTGGATATCGGCAATACCGTTTCCGACAATGAGTTTGCACAGATCAAACAGGAGGATAGTGATATCCACGGTGAAAATGACGCATGGTATTATCTGCTGTTCGGAATCATCAGTATTTCAACGGGTGTTGTGATCATTGCCGTGCTGATTATTTCTGTGATCTATACCAAAAGAAAATCAAGAGCCGCCAATGCGCGTATTTTCTCTCAGCTCCCTCCCGATATTGTGGATAAGGAAAAACAGGGCAGGCTCAGTATGAAGGGTACGAAGGTTAAAGACCTGACAAAAAAGCAGTGATTCTGAGGAGTTGTTTTGTTATTTTTCTTTTAGAGAAATAAGTTGCGCGTTCCTTATGTTATAATCAAACCGGAGTTATGAGTTGCTTTGCCACTCATAAAAAATCCTTCAATAAAATTTTAAATGGAGGAAAGTGTCAGAATGGATAATCAAGAGCTTTTGGAACTCAAAAAGAATGCCTGTAAGGTAAGGCGGTACACAATTGAAGGTGTGTTCAATGCAAAGTCGGGTCACCCGGGCGGTTCGCTTTCTGCTGCCGACATCATTACATACCTGTACTTCAAGGAAATGAATGTCGATCCCCAAAATCCCAAGGATCCCAAAAGAGATCGCTTTGTACTCTCGAAGGGTCACTGCTGCCCTGCACTCTATGGTGCACTTGCGCTTAAGGGCTATTTTCCGGCTGATGAGATCAAGTCGCTCAGACATATCGGCGCCATGCTTCAGGGTCACCCCGATATGAAGCACACTCCCGGTGTAGATATGAGCTCCGGCTCTCTCGGTCAGGGGATTTCTGCTGCCTGCGGTATGGCACTGGCAGCGAAATATGATGGTTCTGATTACAGAGTATATGCAATGCTCGGCGACGGCGAATGTGAAGAGGGTCAGGTGTGGGAGGCTGCGATGTTTGCAGCTCACAACAGGCTGGATAACCTCTGTGTGATCGTGGACTTCAACGGTCTGCAAATCGACGGCACTGTCAGCGATGTTGCAGGACTGGAGCCGATCGACACCAAGTTCGCAAGCTTTGGCTTTGAGGTCATTACCATTGACGGACATGATTTTGAGCAGATAGAGAATGCCCTCGATCAGGCTAAAACCGTCAAGGGCAAGCCTACTGCCATTATTGCAAAGACCGTAAAGGGCAAGGGCGTATCATTTATGGAAAATCAGGTCGGTTGGCACGGCAAAGCGCCTAATGCTGACGAATATAAAATCGCTGTGGAAGAGCTGGATGCTCAGTTGAAAGCATTGGAGGCGTAAATGATGGCAGAAACAAAAAAGATCGCAACAAGAGAAAGCTTCGGACTGGCGCTCTGTGAGCTTGCAAAGGAACACCCCGAAATCGTTGTGCTGGATGCAGACCTTGCAGCGGCAACCAAAACAGACATTTTCAAGAAGGCATATCCCGACCGTTTCTTTGACTGCGGCATTGCAGAGGGCAATATGATCGGTGTGGCAGCCGGACTTGCATCGTGCGGCAAGGTGCCGTTTGCGGCTTCGTTTGCCATGTTTGCTACGGGCAGAGCGTACGAGCAGGTAAGAAACTCTGTGGGCTATCCGCACCTGAACGTAAAAATAGCAGGCTCTCACGCAGGTATTACCGTTGGTGAGGACGGTGCGACCCATCAGTGCTGTGAGGATCTTGCCCTGATGAGAACGATCCCCGGCATGGTAGTGCTGAATCCTGCCGACCACTATGAAATGACTGCCGCTGTCAAGGCAGCTTATGAATATAACGGTCCCGTATATATCCGTCTGGGCAGACTGGCGATCGAAAGCTTCAACGACCCCGAAAACTATACCTTCGAGATCGGAAAGGCCGTTACGCTCAAGGACGGGACAGATGCCACCGTGATTGCTACCGGTCTGGTAGTGAATGAAGCGCGCAAGGCAGTACAGGCTCTGGAAGAAAAGGGTATGAATATCCGTCTGCTCAATATGCACACCATCAAGCCGATCGATAAGGACGCCGTGATCAAGGCGGCAAAGGAAACCGGCAGAATTATTACCGTTGAAGAACACAATGTTATCGGCGGTCTTGGTGAAGCAGTATGTGCAATCACCGCTGAGAACTGCCCTGTTCCTGTAACGAGGATCGGTGTTGAAGATACCTTCGGTCACAGCGGTCCGGCACTGGGCTTGCTTGCCGAATTCGGTCTTGATGCAGCAGGTCTTGAAAAGCGTATCACTGAAATACTCAAATAATTCATTATCATTTGCGGCAGCAGGGAATGACCTTGCTGCCGCTTTTTATACTTTGATGAATCATAGGCTGATTGTGGGGGCTTTCCGGTCGCCCCCACAACCCTTCGGATATCACTCTGAGTAAGAATATTTTTTCGACAGCTGTATATATTTGAGCTATTCGGAAACGAAAAAATATAATTCTATAGGAATAATAGGTATTGACAAGCTGTGGATTTTATCCTATAATAGTGTTACATTCTTTGAATGACATTGGAGGGAAAGAACATGAACAGAAAAAAATCACAGGAACACCTCAAAAACCTTGTGCTTGCAGCACTGCTCGGGTCTATGGTCTATGTGCTGACAGCATTTATCAAAGTACCTACACACGAGGGGTATATCCATATCGGAGACGGTATCATCTATCTTGCCGCAGCCATTCTCCCGATGCCCTATGCGATGTTTGCGGGCGCGATCGGTGCGGGATTGTCTGATTACCTCGGCGGCTATGCAATGTGGGTGCTGCCCACCGTCATTATAAAATCACTGATGGTGCTTGCTTTCAGCCGCAAAAAGGAAACCATTATCAATCTGCGAAACCTGATCGGACTTCTTCCGGCTGCGGTGATCTGCACAGGCGGTTATTATCTGGCTTCGGCACTGATGTATGGTGATTTTGCTGCGGCACTGAGTGATGTGCCGACCAATTTGCTCCAGAGTGCGGGCAGTGCAGCACTGTTTGTATTCCTCGGGCTGTCGCTTGACAGACTGAGCTTCAAGAAGCGCTTTTCTCTTACGATTTCTTCAAAATCAAAAAAAGCGGTATGATTGTTTGCAATTATATTTCCATTATTGCCGGGAGCCTGTTTTTGCCGTGTGCAAAAGCAGGCTTTTTGTCTTTGAAAGCATTTTGAAAAAAATATAAAAAATATTTTGAAAAAGATGCCCCTGTCGGGTCGGCTGTGTTGTTATTATATATGAAAGCGCTTGAGAAACCAACAAAACGGTTTCAGGATGATTCATCAAACAAAAATTCAAACCGCTTGCGCAGGCAGCGGTGATACCTCAAAAAAAAATAAAAAAAATTTTCAAAAAGATGCCCCCGTCGGGTCGGCTGCGTTGTTATTATATATGAAAGCGCTTGAGAAACCAAAAAGGTTTCAAGATGATTCATCAATAATGCTCCGCTGCTGCTCCGAAGAGCTGAAAAGCGGAAATCTGAAACGGCGGTGTAAAGCAATGGATATGGAAAAACTTGCGGAGAACCTGAAAAAAGGCGATGAAAGTGCTCTTGAAGCAGTGATAGACCGGTTTACGCCGCTGGTGTCAACAATCATTTTTAATCTGGCAAACGGTTCGATCAGCACAACAGATATAGAGGAGCTAACCTCCGATACCTTCGTTGCTCTCTGGTACAACCGGGATAAGATCCAGCCGGACAAGCTCAAAGGGTATCTGTGCTGTATCGCTAAGAATAAAGCCAAAAATCGTCTGAAATCGCTTGGCAGGCATCAGACGATCGATATTGACGAGGTGGACTACGAAGACGGGTTTATGGTGTCTGAGGAAATTGAAAACAAAATGCTCACCGAAGCTCTCAGACAGGCATTGGACGAGATCGGTGAACCGGACAGGGAAATCATCATCAGACACTACTACTACTACCAGTCCTCCACGGATATATCGGAGCAGATGGGTATGAACAGCGAAACAGTCAAGTCCAGAATCAAAAGAGCCAGAGCCAAGCTTAAAACGATTTTGGCAGAAAGAGGGTATACACGATGAAAAAGGTATTTATATTCGATAAGGCAGAACAGGATTATTTGAACGCAGATGAATCAACCGTAGTAAAGGAAACCGGCGTAAATGCCGCAAATGTAAAGGAGCTGACTATGATGAAAATCAGAAACGAGAAAAAGACAAAGAAGACCTCTGTTAAGAAGATATTCGCAATTGCAGCTATTGCCGCAGCGATCACAGCCGCCGCAGCCATCAGCGTACAGGCAGCAACGGGTGTATTTAACCCTGCTTTCGCTGAGCTTTTCTCCGGACAGCCTGCTGAGGGTGTGTTCCCCGGCGCAGACATCACCACAAAGAGCGATGCACTCAACATCGAATTCGGCGGCGTAGCCGGCACCGATCAGGATTTTCTGGCAGTATATGAGATCACCAAAAAGGACGGCAGCAGCTTTGTAGAGAACAGTGATTCTTATATTTTCCTCGGTTCTGACGCAGAAATGAACGTATCCGAAAGCGTATGGAAGCAGATGATGCTCGCAATGAACGGTACACGCGGTATGGGTTCGGGTGTGACCTATGAGTTTGTTGATGATAATACGATCCGTGCCTATGTATCCTGTTCCGATACCGCCGGTTATCTCAAGGGCGCAAGACTGGAGGTCACCGATACAGAAACAACCATCTGGCATATTGATGAGGTGCTTTACCGCGATACCGCACTGGATTATATGGGCTGCACCGATTACATGGAGCAGAATGAGGAAATGCTGGAGCAAAAGAATGCTTCCCTCGAAAGCAATCAGACGATCATGCCTGTTAAAGTGGGCAAATATAACGAGTTGGCAGTTCTGACCTATACAAAGATCCCCTTTGAATATGAGCTTGGCGTTACACTGAATTACAAGAGCACCAACCGCGTATTCAGCTCGTCTGTTGGCACACAGTTCAGCGCACTTGATTCAGAATGGACGATCAAAGAGTTTACAGCAAACTCCTTCTCCATTGAGCTGACTGCCGAAACCAACCTGATGAAGCTCTATGAGGACTATGACGTCAATGATATGGACAACTGGAGCGCTGAAAAGCAGCACGACTACATGAATATCTCTACGGAAATCACACTGGAGATCACCAAAAAGGACGGCACAAAGCTGTATGCCATCAGTGCAGGCGGTCAGGGTTCGTTCGATTCAAGCAACAAGGGTACAATGATGTGGCATTTTAACTATATGGATGATAATTCCAAACCCTGTGCGTTGAATGCAAGCGATATCGCATCTATCACCTGCAACGGTACAAAGCTGTTCTGATCAGAAGCGGTCAGGTATCTTGATAAAAGATGCCTGACCGCGTTATTGGTTGTGTGAGTTTTGGGAGTAGTAAAATATCACGGGAAGGATAAAATCACAAATGAGGAAACAGGAGCATTTATCAGAAATCATAAGAAAACGGGAGAAATGAAAAAGCTAAATTAAAAAAATTAAAAAAATGCTTGACTTGCCGTAAAAACTGTGTTATCATACTCTACGTGACCTGAGGTAATAAATAATTTTACCTTCATAAACAGAAAAACGGATTATTCAGGGAGGATTAAGCTATGTCAACTTATATGGCGAAAGCAGGCGAAGTTGAACGCAAATGGTATGTTGTAGACGCAACAAACAAATCTCTCGGCAGACTGGCTGTTGAGGTTGCAGACCTTCTTCGCGGAAAAAACAAGACCACCTTCACACCCCACGTTGACTGCGGTGACTTCGTTATCGTAACCAATGTAGAGAAGGCAGTTCTTACAGGCAAAAAGAAAGAGCAGAAGTATTATTATCATCACACAGGCTATATCGGCCATATGAAGTCTGTAAAATATGATGAGCTGATGGAAAAGAAGCCGGAGCTTGCTCTGGAGCTTGCTGTTAAGGGTATGATCCCCGATAATACGATCGGCCGCAAGGCACTCACAAGACTGCACATCTATAAGGGCAGCGAGCACAAGCATCAGGCTCAGCAGCCTATCGTTTTAGAGTAATCAGGGAGGAGGCAAATTATTATGTACGATAAGACACCCTATTTTTATGGCACAGGCAGAAGAAAAAGCTCTGTTGCAAGAGTAAGACTTTATAAGGGCACAGGTAAGGTTACCATCAATGAAAGAGATATCGACGATTATTTCGGACTTGAAACCCTCAAGCTGATTGTTCGTCAGCCTCTCGCACTTACCGGCACCAACGATCAGTTTGACGTTGTTTGCAGAGTAGCAGGCGGCGGTGTTACCGGTCAGGCAGGTGCTATTCGTCACGGTATTTCCCGTGCGCTTCTCCAGTACGACAGTGAGAACCTTCGTCCCAAGCTCAAGAAGGCAGGCTTCCTCACACGTGACCCTCGTATGAAGGAAAGAAAGAAGTACGGACTCAAGGCTGCACGCCGCGCTCCGCAGTTCTCAAAGAGATAATCAGAGCCTTTTGGCGGTTATCAAAAATACAGTGTTTATGCGG
>CACYDW010000048.1 GCA_902773325.1 uncultured Ruminococcus sp. | reverse complement strand
CACGGGGATAGCTCGTTGATACTGTACGGGTTGCCGTACTTGAGCGAGAAGCCCCCACCTCTATAGGTGGGGGAGTATGTCACCAAATCATACATAAAGGAGAAATGCGATCATGTCAGATTATGAGAGAGAACTGGGATGGGATGATGAAATATCTCAGGAAACAGAATTTGTTGTACTGCCCGAAGGTGACTATGATTTTGAAGTAGTCAAATTTGAACGCAGCCGTTCAAAAGGCAGTGATAAGATACCGGCGTCAAATATGGCGGTGCTGGATATCAAAGTAACGAACGGCAAAGATGCTACTACCGTGAAGGATCATCTTGTGCTGCATACAAAAATGGAATGGAAGCTGTCGCAGTTTTTCCGCTCCATTGGTCAGAAAAAGCAGGGAGAAACTGTCAGAATGAACTGGAACGCTGTTCCGGGCGCAAAAGGCAGGTGTAAGCTGATCGTTGAAAAATATGTCAACGACAAAGGAGAAACTCGCGAAAACAACAAGATTGCAAAGTATTATGATTATACTGCTCCTGCGAATGCCGCAGCTGTTCCCGCCGCAGGCGGTTGGAAGCCGGGTGCGTTTTGATGGAGCTGAGGTCATATCAGAAAGAAGCAGTACAGGCAATCATGCAGCAATGGGAGGAGGGCTTTTATAAGCTTTTGCTTGTTCTTCCTACCGGGTGCGGAAAAACCATTGTGTTTGCCAAAGTAACAGAAGAATGTGTGCGTGAGGGTAAGCGTGTGCTTATCCTTGCGCACAGGGGAGAACTGTTGGAGCAGGCTGCGGATAAGCTGTATAGAACGACAGGGATTTGCTGTTCCCTCGAAAAAGCCGAAAACTCTTGTCTTGGCTCATGGTATCGTGTGACAGTCGGCAGCGTGCAGACGCTTATGAGAGATAAACGCCTTATGCAGTTTGCTCCCGATTACTTTGACACGATCATAATTGACGAAGCACATCACGCGATTTCCGATAGCTATCAGCGTATATTAAACTATTTCAGCAACGCACAGGTTCTGGGGGTTACAGCAACACCCGACAGGGGCGATATGAAGAACTTAGGCACCGTATTTGAAAATCTTGCCTATGAGTATACCCTTCCGAGAGCAATCAGAGAAGGGTATCTTTCGCCAATTAAAGCTGTAACTATTCCGCTGAAACTTGACCTTTCGGGAGTCAGTACACAAGCGGGGGATTTCAAGGCGAGCGATATCGACACGGCTCTTGATCCTTATCTTTATCAGATCGCAGACGAAATGAAAAAATACTGTCAGAATAGAAAAACAGTCGTATTTCTTCCGCTTGTAAAAACCTCTCAGAAGTTCAGGGATATCCTTATCGAGAAGGGATTCCGAGCCGCAGAAGTCAACGGCAGCAGTAACGACCGTGCGGAAGTCCTTGAAGCTTTCGACAACGGGGAATACAACGTTCTTTGCAATTCCATGTTACTTACCGAAGGCTGGGACTGTCCTTCTGTTGACTGTGTTATTGTGCTCAGACCCACAAAGGTCAGAGGATTGTATTGTCAGATGGTGGGGCGCGGCACAAGGCTCTACAAAGGTAAAAAAGACCTCCTTCTGCTTGATTTTCTCTGGCACACCGAACGGCATGAGCTTTGCAGACCGGCACATCTGATATGCGAAAATGAAGAAGTCGCAAAGAAAATGACCGAGAACCTTTCCGAGAATGCGGGAAATCCCGAAAACATTGAAGAAGCCGCAGAAAAGGCAAGCGAAGACGTTGTTGAGCAGCGTGAACAGGCTCTTGCAAAAACGCTTTCGGAGATGAAACACCGCAAACGGAAACTTGTTGATCCGCTGCAATATGAAATGTCCATTCAGGCAGAGGATCTTAGCAGTTATGTCCCGACTTTTGGCTGGGAAATGTCACCGCCAACGCTGAAACAGCTTAAAGCACTTGAAAAATACGGTATCTTCCCCGATGATATCGACAATGCAGGCAAAGCAGCAAAGATACTTGACCGTCTGGATAAGCGCAGAAGTGCAGGTCTGACAACTCCGAAACAAATTCGTTTTCTGGAGCAAAAAGGCTTCCGGCACGTTGGAACATGGGAATTCCGGCAAGCAAAGAGTCTGATCGACCGCATTGCAGCCAACAATTGGTATGTTCCGCGTGATATAGATGTTGAAAATTATAAGCCATAACAAAGGGAGTGAATCAAAATAGAAGAACTTATTGAAGCTATCAAGTACATAAATCCCGCCAGTCTGACATATCAGGAATGGGTCAATGTTGGTATGGCGTTAAAGCATGAGGGCTGCTCCGTTTCAGTCTGGGATAATTGGAGCAGAGCAGATGCACGTTATCACAGCGGAGAATGTGAAAAGAAATGGGAGAGCTTCGGCGGCAGTACAGATCCGGTTACGGGTGCGACGGTCTTTCAGATGGCACGGCAGAACGGTTACAAGCCTGAATCAGGGCGGGAACTGTCATGGAATGATGAACTATCCTATGATGGAGAAATGCCGCCGGAAATGCCGCCGGAAGAAGCTTGTAAGCAGATCATCACCTATCTTGAAACACTGTTTGAAGTCAATGAAAATGTCGGCTATGTTACCGAAAGCTGGAAAAAAGAGGAAAGATTCCTGCCGAGCAAAGGGCATTGCGATCGAACAGCCGGGCAGCTCATTGAAGCCTTGTCAAAGTGCGGAGGCGATATAGGAGCGGTGTTTGGCGATTATAACAGAGAAGCCGGAGCATGGATACGTTTCAACCCGCTTGACGGCAAGGGTGTTAAAAATGAGAATGTCACGGATTACAGATACACCCTTGTTGAATGTGACAACATGGAATTGTCAAAGCAGCGTGAGATCATCGAGCAGCTCCGCTTACCTGTCGCTTGTCTGGTATTCAGCGGAAAAAAGTCTATCCACGCTATCGTTCATGTTGATGCCGACAACAAAGAGGAATACAGAAAAAGGGTTGAATACATTTATCGCATCTGTCAGGAATCTGGATTGTCTGTCGATATTCAAAATAAGAATCCGTCCCGTCTGTCCCGCATGCCTGGCATTATGAGAAACGGTAAAATGCAGGAGCTTCTTGCAACAAATATCGGTTTTCCGTCTTTTCTCGAATGGGAAGAATATACCGAAACGGTCAATGATGACCTGCCGGACGAAGAGAGCCTTGAAAGCGTGTGGGAACATCTTCCCGATCTTGCACCGCCGCTTATAGACGATATCCTAAGGCAGGGACATAAAATGCTTATAGCAGGACCCAGTAAGGCAGGAAAATCCTTTGCACAGATAGAACTATGTATTGCAATAGCCGAAGGAAAAAAATGGTTCGGTTGGAACTGCGCACAGGGAAAAGTGCTCTATGTAAATCTGGAGCTTGATAGAGCAAGCTGCCTGCATAGATTCAGAGATGTTTATAAAGCTCTCGGCATCACGCCGCATAATTTGCAAAATATTGATATATGGAATCTCAGGGGCAGAAGTCTGCCAATGGATAAGCTTGCACCAAAAATGATCCGCAGGGCAAAGCAAAAGGGCTATATTGCCGTTATCATTGACCCGATTTATAAAGTTATTACGGGTGATGAAAACAGTGCCGATCAGATGGCTGCTTTCTGCAATCAGTTCGATAAAATATGTACCGAACTCGGCACAGCTGTTATTTATTGCCATCATCACAGCAAAGGCTCTCAGGCAGGTAAACGTACTATGGACAGAGCAAGCGGAAGTGGTGTATTTGCCCGTGATCCGGACGCGTTGCTGGATATGTCGGAGCTGCCGCT
>CACYDW010000047.1 GCA_902773325.1 uncultured Ruminococcus sp. | reverse complement strand
TGCACTCCCTTGAAATACGGCAGTATTCCTGCGGTCGTGCGCCTTGTACAGTGCCAATCATCCTAAGCATCAATTGAAAATTTATTTTTTCACAGTTCCTAAACCACTTCAAACGGAGGGAATAACAATGGATGAAAGAGAATATACCCAATGGAATCAGAATACACCAGTTCCTGCACAGCAGGAAGCTCCCGTCTTTGCCGGTCAGAATGACGGCTATCAGAATCACAAATCTGCACCGGTTCATGAACAGGCTTATGTAAGTCCGTCAGACGATACACAGCCGATTCCGATCCAGCAGCCGTCTTACAGCTATGATTATCAGAGATATACTTCTCAGTATGCAGCACCGCAGTATTATCACCACGCTCAGACATCAGTATCGGCAGGCACCGGAAAGACCCATAAAACCGGCAAGGGACTGATTGCGGGCGGTCTTGCGCTGGCATTGCTTCTCGGATTCGGCGGCGGATTGGGCGGGGCTTATCTTGCAGGCAGTATGGGTCTGACGCAAGAAGCATCTCAGACAGTTACTGCTACAGCAGGCGGCACCTCTGCTCACGCTGAAACCACCGAAGGAAAGGATTCCGGACTCACGATTATCGAATCCAATAACTCCACCAAGACCGCGACATCTATAGAAGAGGTGGTTGCAAACGTTAAGGACAGTGTGGTAGAGATCAATACGGAAACCACAACCTATTCGGGCTTCTATGGACAGTATGTAACACAGGGTGCAGGCAGCGGCGTTATTATATCGGCTGATGGCTACATTATCACCAATAACCACGTTATAGAAGATGCCAATACCATAACCGTTACTCTTACCGACGGCAGTACCTATGATGCAAAGCTCATCGGCACTGATGCAACCTATGATGTTGCATTGATCAAAATCGAAGCACAGGGGCTTACCGTTGCGACCTTCGGCAGCTCCTCCGATCTTCATCTGGGCGAAACCTCTATTGTCATCGGCAACCCGCTCGGACAGCTCGGCGGCACAGTCACCACGGGTATTATCAGCGCACTTGACCGTTCTATCGAGATCGATGATGTCACCATGGAGCTTTTGCAGACAGATGCCGCTATCAATCCCGGCAACTCAGGCGGAGGAATGTTTGACGCGAACGGCAATCTGATCGGCATTGTTGTAGCAAAGTCCACCACATCATCAAACGGAATCAGTCTGGAGGGGCTCGGATTCGCCATTCCGATTGACAACGTTAAGAGTATACTCGGCGACCTCAAGGAGAAGGGATATGTAACCGGCAGAGCGTCCATCGGTGCAACGGTTGTAGATGTTCTCACAGAAAACTCCATGATACGTTATGGTGTGGATAAAACGGGTGTTTACATTTATTCGCTGAATGACGGCGGTGCAGCAAAAAATGCCGGTCTGAAGGTCGGTGACTGTATTCTCAGCGTAGGCGGATATAAGGTCACCTCGGTTTCTTCCCTGAAGGCAGCCCTTCTGAAGCTCAAAGCCGGTGAAACGGCTGATATGGTCGTATATCGTGACGGCAGTGAGCAGACCTTCTCCATTACCTTTGACGAAGCGACGAATCAGAACAAAAACGATACCTCTGATAACAGCAACGGCTTTAATCCACGCGGCGGCTATGATGAAGGTGATGACTGGAGCGACTTCTTTGATCAGTATTTCCCGTAATGAGCTGTGATTATTCCTTTTGAAATATTCCCATAAAAAATACCGCACAGAGTTTGAATAAAGCTCTGTGCGGTATTTTTTTGGAGCGGCATACAGTCATCAGAACAGAGATATAAGCCGTTCTGTATTGTAACGTAAATGATATAGTAAACGACATTTTTGATACCTTGATAAATCATAGGCTGATTGTGGAGGCTTTCCGATCGCCCCCACACCCCTTCGGATATCTGAGTAAGAATATTTTTGTCGCCTACTACAAATCGCGTTACTTTCTTTCAATGCCAAGAGTATCTGCCATAGACTGCATCATTTTGTCGGCAAGTCCGAGCGCATCTGCCTCAGATATATTGCTGACGGCGGTAATATAGATCTTGATCTTAGGTTCTGTACCGGAGGGTCTTACAATTGCCATGCCGCCGCCCTCAAGTGCGTAGGAAAGAACGTTGGATTTCGGCAGCTTGATCTCGGTACGTTCACCGGTATCAACGACCATGCTGTATGATTCAAGATAATCGGAGATTTCTGTAACCTTGAAGCCGGCGATTTCGGCAGGAGTGTTGGCACGAATGTTTTTCATGATGTTTTTCATGCACTCCATACCCTCAGAGCCTTCAAATTCAAAGCTTTCGGTACGATTGATGTAATAGCCGAAATCCTTGTAGATAGATGTCATCACCTCGTCAAGGCTCTTGCCTTGTGCGTTGTAATAGGCAGCCATTTCGCAGATCAGCATAGAAGCAACCACAGCGTCCTTATCTCTGACATAAGTGCCTGCAAGATAACCGTAGCTTTCTTCAAAGCCAAAGACATAGCGATTTTCCTGATGAGCTTCCTCAAGGAGAAGAATCTGCTCACCGATATATTTGAATCCGGTGAGAACATTGCGCAGCTCACAGCCGTACTTTTTACAGATTTCCGCAACGAGCTTGCTTGTTACAACCGTCTTGACGGCAACAGGATTTTCAGGAAGTGTACCGTTTGCCTTTCTGCTTGAGAGAATGTAATTCAGAAGCATAATACCGGTTTCATTGCCGGTCATCAGTCTGTATCTGTCCTTAACCTTTACGGCAATGCCCACACGGTCGCTGTCGGGGTCGGTAGCAAGAAGCAGATCGGCATCTACTTTTTCTGCAAGCGCAAGTCCGAGTCGGAGAGCTTCTTTTTCTTCGGGATTGGGCTTGAGGCAGGTCGGGAATCTTCCGTCAGGCATTTCCTGCTCTGGTACAACGGTAATATCCGTGATACCGATACGGTTCAGGATCTTTTGAACAAGCTTGTTGCCGGCACCGTTGAGAGGTGTATAAACCAGCCTGAGCTTGGAACCGGTGCATACACCGGGATTCACAGACTGCTTCTGAACCTCATCAAGGTAGCTCTCATAGAGGTCATCGCTGATATACCGGATCATGCCGCTGTCCTGACCTTCCTTGAAGCCGATCAGCTTGATATTGTCACCGAAAACGTCGATTTTCTGCATTTCGGAATAAACAGCATCAGCACCTGCTTCCGTCATCTGACAGCCGTCCGGACCGTAGCATTTATAGCCATTGTACTTAGAAGGGTTGTGGCTTGCTGTAACCATAATGCCGGCGCTGGTATGCAGCTTTCTGACGGCATAGGATACAACAGGTGTGGGCTGTAATTCTTCAGAGAGGTAAACCACAATGCCGTTCGCGGCAAGTACTCTCGCAGCCTCCATAGCAAAGAGGTCGGACTTGATTCTGGAGTCGTATGAGATCGCCACAGAAGGGTTTTCGGACTTTTGGTTCTTGATATAGTTGGCAAGTCCCTGTGTTGTTTTTCTTACTGTATATATATTCATTCTGTTTGTACCCGCACCGAGAATACCTCTCAGACCGGCTGTACCGAAGGAAAGCTCACGGCCGAAACGTTCATTTATTTCCTTGGCATTTCCGGCAATTATTTTCAGATCTTCGATCAGATCAGCATCTTCAGAAGCATTTGCGAGCCAGAGATCATAAAGTTCTTTAGTTTCCATATTATTATCCCCCTAAATAAAGATACGGTAAAAACTCAGAAATCATTTTATATTGGCTTCATCCTTACCAAAGTGCAACGACAGCAAAATATAAAACGGTAATCATATAATATCATATTTTTCTGTTGGTTTCAACATTAACTTTTACATTCCGTCAATATTTCTTAAGCACACAAGAATAATCATCTTTATTCGGAAAATTTGTACAAATGTATGAGCGCACCAAAATATAATTACTGATTACGGCTTTGGATTATGACTTTATAATAAAAATTACAGAATTACATTTTTATGCTTGTAATCATATAAAATATAAGTTAAAATAATAGGAGTTGATACCTATCGACAACATAAAAGGAGGACGATTATGTCACCGAAATTCAACGATGATGAACAGCTTGACAGCACTGTTGATGCAGAGTATGAAGATGCACAGGAGGCAGACGAAGCTGTTACCGATGATGAGTACAGCGAATCCGGCGAAGAAAGCAGCGATTCCGATGAGGATGAAGAAGCCGATGAAGAGGAAAGCGATTCCGATGAAAGCGCGGATTCCGACGATGAACCTGCAGATGATCTTGCAGAGGACTCGTCACAGGTCAGGGATGCTTCCGTAAAGCCTTTTCGCAGCATTACCCGCAACATTTCACTCGTTACAGCATTTTGTCTGGTGATGCTGTTAGCGGCAGGTCTGTTTGTCTGGAAATGCTTTTTTGATACCTCGATTATCGGATCATGGGAGCTTGCTTTTTCCATAGCAGACCATGACTATTCCTACATTCTGAGTTTCCATGATGATAAGACCGTTGATTACAGCTACGGCGGAATTACATATACCGGTCGTTATACGGTTTACAGCACGGATGATGCACATACGCAGGTGTATCTTGGATTGAGCTACTTCGGTTCGGATATCTGTCCGAGGAGAATGGATTTTGAGATCTCAGGTAATGCTTTTTCCGGCAGAACACTGCGGCTGACTGACCGGTCGGGCATGATTTTCCCCTACGATAATCTTGAAAGCCAGAATACCTCAGCGGTTGAGCTGAAAACCTCGGTTGCCGACTATTTTGTGGAGGACGGCATACGCTACTATGTTCACAGCTTCAAACAGCGCGGCGATTTTGACCCTTATGGTGTCGGTTTTACCGCAGAGGACTACACGACTGATCCCGATCTGCTGGGCTGCTGGCTTTATTCTGATGCCGATTACGGTATCTATTATACCTTTAATTTCTATGAGGACGGCAGCTATGACTGGCTTTCATCGGAGTTTATTATAAGAGGAAATTATTCTGCCGCTGACGGCGAATGCACCTATTATGCTTATGCGTCCGATAAAAGCTCACAGGATATGCATTTTGAGTATACCATAAAAGATGATGTACTCTCGATGAATACAGGCGGTCAGGTCATTACCATGAAGCGTACCAGCGATAAGTACGATTATATTCAGACTGATAATTGATAAAGGAGAATGTGCTATGTTAAATGAATTCTGGAAATCACTCAAAAGCGGAACAGACATCAGAGGTGTTGCAGTTGAGGGTGCAGGCAGCGAAGTCAATCTGACCGATGAGGTTGTAACAAAGCTGATCAACGGCAGCTTGCTTTACGTTTCAAAGAAGCTGGGCAAGCCTGCTGATGAGCTGAAAATCTCCGTCGGCAGAGATTCAAGGATTTCCGGCGGCAGAATTGCGGCGGCAGTCCATAAGACCCTGCTTGCAGCAGGCGTAACCGTTTTTGACTGCGGACTTGCCACCACACCGTCTATGTTTATGACGACTGTAGAGCTTGGCTGTGACGCAGCAGTTATGATCACAGCGAGTCATCATCCTTACTATAGAAACGGCTTGAAGTTCTTTACCCGTGAGGGCGGTTTTGAGGGCAAGGACATTGAAGCTGTACTCGAATATGCACAGAACGGTGAAGCTCCGGCAGCATCCGACAGCGGCACTGTCCGCGAGATGAACTTTATGGACTATTATGCAGGAATCCTGCGTGAGATGATCAAGGAGCAGGTCAACTCCGACGATGATTATCATCACCCGCTCAAGGGCTTCAGAATCGTTGTAGATGCCGGCAACGGTGTAGGCGGTTTCTATGCCGCAGACGTGCTTGAGATCCTGGGTGCTGATGTAAGAGGCAGCCGTTATCTGGAGCCGGACGGAATGTTCCCGAATCATGTACCGAATCCCGAAGCACCCGAAGCAATGGCATCTGTTTGTGAAGCAGTCATGCAGGCGGGAGCAGATCTGGGTGTTATCTTTGATACCGATGTAGATCGCGGCGGAGCAGTTGGTTCAGACGGCAAAGAGATCAACCGTAACCGCCTTGTAGCACTTGCCGCAGCTATTGCACTGGAGGGCAATGGCGGAGGTATGGTCGTTACCGATTCCATCACATCAGACGGACTCAAAACCTTTATTACAGATACACTCGGTGGCAAGCACCTCAGATTCAAGAGGGGATATAAGAATGTAATTGACGAAGCCATCAGACAGAACCAAAATGGTGTAAACTGTCCGCTTGCGATTGAAACCTCCGGTCATGCCGCTATGAGAGAGAACTATTTCCTTGACGACGGTGCTTATCTCGTTACAAAGATCATTATCAAAATGGCACAGCTCCGCAAGGAGGGCAAGAAGCTTGAAACACTTCTCGAATCCCTGAAAGAGCCGGCTGAGGCTAAAGAAATTCGCATCAAGATCACCGATAAGGACTTCCGTACCTGCGGTGAAAGGGTTATCAAGGAGCTTGAAAAATATGCTGCAGCGCAGAAAAACTTTAAAGTAGCCGATGATAACCACGAGGGTATCAGAGTATCGTTTGATAAGAAGAACGGTGACGGCTGGTTCCTGCTCCGTCTTAGTGTTCACGACCCGATCATGCCGCTTAATATTGAGAGCGATACAGAGGGCGGCGTAGATAAGATTTATGAGCAGATCAAGCCGTTCCTGGAGTCCTGTGAGGGTCTTGAAACCTATAAGCCCAAGCCCGCAGCTCCCAAAGCAGCAAAACAGCCTGTAAAAAAAGCAGAGGAAAAGAAGCCCGCCAAGGCTGAAACCGTGAAGCCGGAGGAGAAGAAGCCTGCCAAGGCTGAAACCGTGAAGCCGGAGGAGAAGAAGCCTGCCAAGGCTGAAACCGTGAAGCCGGAGGAGAAGAAACCTGCTAAGGCTGAAACCGTGAAGCCGGAGGAGAAGAAGCCTGCTAAAGCTGAAACAGCGGCAAAACCGGTTAAAGCATCTGATAAGAAGGCATCCGGGAAAAAGACCTCCAAATAATCTGACAAAGCATCATACAGACGCAGCGCACTAAAGAATGACCCGCCGAACATCAATATGCACGGCGGGTTTATCCTAATATGGCAATTCATCACCTACCTCTATAGGCCGGTGATGAATTGCCGGTCAGCCGCAAGGCTGACTTTTTTGTTGACTTACGGTTGTATTTATGTTATCTTTGCAATAAAGAGGTGAAAAGACATGAACAAAGC
>CACYDW010000046.1 GCA_902773325.1 uncultured Ruminococcus sp. | reverse complement strand
TGATACTGTATGGGCTACCATACTTGAGCGAGAAGCCCCCACCTCTATAGGTGGGGGAGTATGTCACATCTGAATCCGTGATAGTTGAATGCAGAATAAAATTTGTCAGTTCCTTTACCTTTTGCAAAGAAACACGGATCTGTTGAAACAAATCAACCGCCGATTTATAGTCAAAAGCTGCGCGTTTGTCATCGTCAGATGACAAGAAAGTATTATTATCTTTATCTATATCTATATCTATATCTATATCTTTATCTATATCTATATCTATATCTGTGTTACATCTGTGTTGCATCTGTGTTACATCTGTGTTACATTGTAACGCTTTGTTTTTTCTGTGCTCTCCGACCCGTTCAGCCGATTTCGGAGAGCTTTTTCGTACAAGTGCAGAATACTGCTGACAAGAGAGTATAATCTATATTACTTACCTGTGTCAACAAACGGTTGACGGTTGGCTGACGAATCAACAAACAATATGCTTGATTCTGATCCGTTGTCAGCATAAAACTCTCTGCCGTAAAAAGATTTCCTTCTGTCATTCGATTCCGATAAAGGTATAATCCTGCGCTTCTATGGCCGAACGGATCATATCCTCGGGAACGTCCTTGCTGAGAGTGATCACAGCGGTGTTGGCATTGTGGTCGGGAATGGCACTTTCAATGCCGTCAATGGCTTCAAGAGCTTTTTTCACTCTTGCTTCACAGTGTCCGCACATCATTCCTTCGATTCTTACTGTTTTTGTCATAGTCTTTTCCTCCGTTTTTTTGATTATTTTATCATGACCCGTTTCATGAATTTTTACAAGATTCAGCCTGAGTGCATTCATACATACACAGAAGCTTGATAATGCCATAGCCGCCGCACCGTATGCGGGTTTCATTTCGATTCCGTATAAACCGACTGCAAGGGGAATACATACCGCATTGTAGATAAATGCCCAGAAAAGATTTTCGTGAATATTCCTGATGGTCGCACGGCTCAGACGAACGGCTGCGGAAACATCGGTCAGTCTGTTCTTCATAATAACGATATCCGCCGCATCGATCGCAATGTCTGTTCCTGCACCTACTGCAATTCCTGTATCAGCGGCTGTGAGGGCGGGTGCGTCATTGATACCGTCACCCACCATGATGACCTTTCCGCGTTTTTTCAGATCGGTTATGATCTGTGCCTTTTCATCCGGCAAAACTCCGGCGATCACATCGTCTATACCCGCCTGTCCGGCTATGGCCTTTGCGGTTCGTTCATTGTCGCCGGTGAGCATGACGGTTTTCAGCCCCATTTTTTCAAGCTCTTTTACGGCTTCTGCGGAAGCTTCCCTGATCGTATCGGCAACTGCGATAAGACCTATGAAGGTTCCGCATTTGGCGAAAAGAAGGGGCGTTTTGCCCTCGTCGGAAAGCTCTCTGACCTTGTTTTCAAATTCTGTCGGAACAGTGCATTTCCGGGAAATATATCTGTAGTTTCCTCCGACAAGGCTTTCTCCGTCAAGAAGTGCCGAAAGACCGTTTCCGGCGGCCGCCTGAAAATCCGTTACCTCCGGAACGGCGATATTTCCCGCCTTTTCTGTTACTGCCTTTGCAAGAGGATGCTCACTCCTTGCTTCAAGGGCTGATGCAAGTGTCAGCAATTCTGATTCTTTAATGCCGCAGGGAATGATATCCGTAACAGCGGTTTTTCCCTCGGTAATGGTACCTGTTTTGTCAAGCACAACGATAGCTGCTTTCCCTGATGCTTCAAGTGAAGCGGCGGTTTTATACAGTATTCCGTTTTTTGCCCCCACTCCGTTTCCGACCATTATGGCAACAGGCGTTGCAAGTCCCAGCGCACACGGACAACTGATCACAAGCACCGATATCGCTCTTGCGGCGGCAAATCCAAACTCCTTTCCTGCGATCATCCAGCCTGCAAGAGTCAGCAGTGAGATCACGATGACAGCAGGAACAAAGATTCCGGACACCTTGTCTGCGATTCTTGCGATCGGTGCTTTTGTTGCAGCCGCCTCCGATACGGTTCTGATGATCTGAGAAAGAACCGTATCCTCGCCGACTCTTGCAGCCCTGCACCGGATATATCCCGCTTTGTTTATGGTCGCCGCCGAAACCTGCGAACCGACCTCCTTGTCAACCGGTATGCTTTCACCTGTGAGAGCCGATTCATCTACGGAGGACGATCCGTATATCACAATACCGTCAACAGGAATACTTCCTCCCGGTCTGACAACAACAATATCGCCTTCCTTTATTTCCTCAATAGCGACCTCATGTTCTTCACTGCCGCGGTACAGTACAGCCGTTTTTGGCGCAAGCTTCATAAGCCCCTTAAGAGCGTTGGTGGTCTTTCCCTTTGACAGGGCTTCCAGCATCTTTCCGACAGTGATCAGTGTGGGAATCATTGCCGCAGATTCAAAATACAGGTTCATGCCGTATTTCATAACGGTTTCGTGATCGCCGTTACCCTGTGCAAGTATCATGATGAAAAGTTCGGCAAGCGAATAGCAGAATGCGGCGGAGGAACCGAGTGCCACAAGCGAATCCATATTCGGATGACCGCCGAGCAGCGACCTGAAACCGCCCGTGAAAAACCTTGCGTTAATGATCATGATCACGATCGCAAGGAGCATTTCAAATACGGCAAGAAAAACAAGATTATCGAAGGCGGCAGGGGCAGGAAAGCCCCACATCATGTGCCCCATGGAAAAATACATCAGAACGAAAAGAACGATTCCTGATCGTATCAGGCGTCTGATCAGCCGAGGGGTTTCGGTGTCCTTCAGAAAATCATCATCGGACGGTCCGGCTTTCGCCGCTGCACCTTTTCTGGAAGCTCCGTATCCGGCATTTTCTACCGCTTTGATGATTTCCTGTTCGGGCGCTGTGCCCTCAACGCTCATTGTATTTGTGAGAAGGCTGACAGCACAGTTCTCTACTCCGGTCACTTTGGAAACTGCCTTTTCCACCCTTGCACTGCACGCTGCACAGCTCATTCCTGTAACCTTATATTGCTCCATAAAAACACTGCTCCATAAAACACCATCTATAATATGTTTAATCTCTTTAACTATAATATCACGCTTGTTTTCCATTTTCAAGAGCTTCTTATTCACTCACAGGAAAATCAATTTTGCCGGGCAGTTTTCCCGGGGGAAACCCTTCCTAAAAAACGAACTTTTCACCCGTATCTGATACAGCAAGTACAGGCAAAACGCATATATAGTTTTGCTTGATGCTGCGGTACTGCTGAATCACACAGGAGAAATGGGCACGTTTTTTCTATTCACAATAACTCCTCACAAATTCTTTACGGAAGAATCTATAAAATATATCAACAATATATTGATTATTTTATATCAAAATGTTATAATATATGCGTAATCACATACAGCAGTGCAGATAACGGTTACTTCATTTTATTTCTATTTTCACAGACCATGCGTGGGTTCGAATCCCACCCGCCCTTTTGGACGGTAACTCAGTTGGCAGAGCGGAGAAAATTTACGGTTCCGTTGTCGCTCATTCTCTGTATGCGATTACACTGATTTGCTTATTACATCCGGCAGTGAAGATGACGGTTACTTCGATTTACGGACTCATAAACTGTATCGTGACGGTTCGACTCCGTCTATAGGCTCGGAGCTATGAAAGCCCGTTGTCGCCGATTCTCCGGATGTGATAATACTTATTTTTGGTAATTACATACAGCAGTGCAGATGACGGTTACTTCATTCGTTTCAGGGGATCTGATGTTGGAGGTTCAAATCCTCCCCGTCCTTTCGGACGGTAGCTCAATCCGGCAGAGCGCAGGTAGAATAACAGTCCCGTTGTCGCTCATTCTCTGTATGTGGTTATACCTGCCGGGCTTCGACTCGGCTTTTTCTCTTTCGTAAAGAAAGGAGTGACGTTATGTCAAAATTCAACTTTAAAAACACCGACAAGACCGTGAACCGTGAGGGTTTTCCGGCGTATAAGATGCAGGATAAGGAACAGCTTGTGACCGCCGTGCTGACGACGATGTTCGGCGAACCGAAGTTCTACGGCTCTACTGACGGCGATATTTTCGTGCTGGCGACCATTATTTGCGGAGAGGATCCCGCTTTCGTTGCAAAGCTTGCCTGCTATGCGAGAAATGTCGCCAATATGCGATCCGTCAGCCATGTGCTTGCCTGCGTGATCGCGCACGAAGCACATGAGTATACCCGCGCGGTCATCCGCAATATCATCGTCCGTCCCGACGACATCACCGAGATCATGGCTTGCTATCTGCTTATGTACGGCAAGCCCTTCCCGAATGCCTTGAAGCGTGAGATCGCGGTGCAGATCCAGCGTTTTGATGAGTATGCTCTTGCAAAATACAACAGCAGAGGCATGTCGATGAAGCTTCGCGATGTTCTGCGTATCACCCATCCGACCCCGAAGGACGCAGATACCGAGGCATTGTTCCGCAAAGTCCTTGACGATACGCTCGAAACACCCTACACGTGGGAAACCGAGCTGAGCGAAAAGGGCAATACCAAAGAGGTGTGGAACGAACTGATCGCTTCCGGCAAGGTCGGCTATATGGCACTGCTGCGCAATCTGCGTAATATCCTCAAAAGCGGCGCGGACGCTGCGCCCGTGCTGAATGTCCTTTCAGACCCCGAGAGAGTCAGAAAGAGCCGCCAGCTGCCCTTCCGCTTTTTCAGCGCATACCGTATGCTGGAGCAGGAAAACCTGATGACACCCGAAATACACCGCGCACTGGAAAAGGCGCTGACCGTGTCGGTCGGGAATCTTGAAACGATCCCCGGCAGAACGCTGATCGCCGTAGACGTATCCGGCTCGATGACCGCCCCGATCTCGAGGAAATCCACGGTAAGATGCTCGGAGATTGCCGGACTGCTTGGCGCTATGGCGAGCCGTATTTGCGAGGACGCGGCGGTATGCTACTTTGACTATTCGGGCGGTTGGTCCTGCGTGTCAAATGACGGCTATGTCGTTGAGCATTACGGCAAATATGATTCTATATTAGAAATATGCAGAAAGCACCGTTTTACCGGCGGCGGCACTCAGATGGAGCTGCCAATGAAATACGCGCTTGAGGAGGACAGATCTGCGCGCCTGAAGCCCTTTGACCGTGTGATCTATTTCAGCGATAACCAGTGCAACGATTCTTGCTGCGGTTTGAAAACAGTGCAGAGCATGGTCGATCAATACCGCGATACATATAACCCGGATCTCTGGGTACACGGTGTGGACCTGCAGGGCTACGGTACGCAGCAGTTCTGCGGCAGAAGCTTCAACCTGATAGCCGGCTGGAGCGAAAAGGTACTGGAGTTTATTTTGCTTGCTGAAAAAGGCATAGGCTCGCTGGTGCAGACGATAGAAGAATATCAGATGAAATAACAAGATCATATCCCCTGTGCAGATCACGCAGGGGATATTGGCGTTTCAAAAGAAAGACGGATTGTTTTCAAGGAGGTAATTATGGGGTTGTTTTCAAAACCGAAGGTGTATGATCTGTCACCGATGTCGGAAGAACAGATCGGTTTCCTGATATTATTTTTCAAAAACGGCTGGGCAAAGGAAGCCAGACGCAGTCTGAACCGTCAGACAATGTTTGATTCGCGGATAGACAAAGAAATTGTCAAAAGCCTGCAAAAGAGGTATTTGCTCAAGGATGAAATGGACATTGTGCTGGAGCTGCTGAACGCTGATCTGCATGCTCATTCCGATGACAAGGACGAGCAGGAAATTATCAGCGATCTTAAACGCTGCATCAAATAGGAGCGTCCGATATGAGGTTTATTTATCAAACAAAGGGCGATGTTTCGCCCTCGGGTAAAAATCCGGTATATATCCACGCAATGCAGGAGGACGATCCTGTGCGTGAGAAGGCTGCAAAGCTGCTGTTTATGATGAATAACGGACACACCTTCGCAGTCTGGTACAGCGATGAACCGGAGCGGCTGTGTGATGAGAGCGGAGAACTGGACTACATGGGTGCTTCGGTATTCATTCCGGTCGTTACAGAGCATTATCTTTCGTGGTGCAGCCGTATCGGCGGCAAAAAGCTCAAGGCATTTTTTGATGAATTAGCGTCAAAGGGTACGGCGATACTTCCGGTTTTTAGTGACCCTGAGCATATTGTCGCGCTCAATAAGCTTGTCGGCGACTGGCACGGTATTCCGCTTGACTCGGAACTGACAACCGGTCTGTTCAGCGATCAGATCAATCGGTTTATCCCAGAAAGCGAATTGTATGAAGCTATCGAAAACAAGGCATTTAACGGAAAACTCTTTTTAAGCTACCGCAAAAAAGACCGCGCAGAAGCACTCAAAGTAATGAAAGCTATTCACAACACTTCGTCGGCATCTGCCGTTGCGATCTGGTTTGACGACTTTCTGGTTGCAGGCAGGGATTTCAACGATCAGATCGAGGATAAGATCAAAGAAAGCGATGCAATAGCACTGGTGGTCACACCGCATCTTCTTGAAAAAGGCAACTATGTACAACGACAGGAGTATCCAAAGGCGCATGATCATTTCAGCAAGAAGGTACTTCCTGTTGAGGCGGTTCAGACAGACCGCAGCGGTCTTTCATCACTATATGACGGGATTGAGAATATATCCGACCTCAACGACTCTGACGCGATAGAGCGGCTTATGAGGGAGTCGGGCTTTGCGCCGCCTTCCGTCAGCCGTGACAGGGATTATTTGCTCGGTATGGCTTTTTATCTGGGAATCCATGTGGAAAAGGATATGGAACGCGCTTTGAAGCTGCTTGAAGGCTCTGCTAAGCACGGCTGTGTGGACGCGCTGGAACAGATGGCATTTTTCTGTATCGCGGGAATCGGTGTAAAGCGAGATCATGACAAGGCGATCGACTATAAGAACGAAGCAAGAAAAATCCTCGTTTCTCAGATAGATCAACAGCCGATAGAGAGCATTCACCGTCTTTATCAGCTCCTTTACGGTGCAGACGGTTTAAGCCTGCTGCTCAGATCGCGCGATCGCTGTGTCGATGCGCGTTCGGCAGACGGACAGTTTTTGTCCTGTATGGAAAAAATCTCTCCCTCCAGGCTAAAGGAATATGACCTTTACCGTGCACAGGCACTCAGCCACCTTGCAGATATCCATTTTGACAAAGACCCCTCACCGCAGGTGGTGGAAAACGCATGGAAGCATGCCTGCGAGGGTATTGAGGTGATCGAGGCATCAAAAAACAAGTGCGATCATGAGATGCAGTTTGTCTATGCGCAGCTGCTTGCGGGACAGGCGGACTGCTGTAAGGCACAGGGAAAGGCAAGTCAGGCGGAGCACTGTTACAGAAGTGCTTCCGAAACAGCAATGTCCGCTTATCGCAGCGCAAACGATATAGAGGATCTCAGCTTATATGTCAGCGTGAATATCAATCTGGGAATGCTTTTGCGCGAACAGGGCTATGCGGAGATGATGGCGAACCCTTCAGAGAGTATCAATGCCATGCAGCCTGCACGCAGCTGCCTGTCAAACGCGGTTGTCAAAGGTCGTGAGCTGGTATCGGTGCAGCCTACGATCAATCACCGTGAGAGTCTGGCAATCGCGCTGCTTGACTTAGCTCTGGTCACGGCTGAGAAAAAGCAGGCGGTAGAATATCTGGAGGAAGCACTAAAAATCGCGAAGGAGCTTGTTGATGAAACAGGCGATGGCAGCCTTGACCCTTTGCATAACGAAATCGCGCATGTACTGAGAAAGCGAAAAGGCTCCATCTTCAAAAAAATCATCGGTGTGCTGATTGCAATACTGATCATTCTGATGCTGTTGAAGTCATTCGGAATTGTAGACCTTGAGCCTTGGCTCAGGAGTATAAGCTGAATAGAAACAACCGATATTTGTCTATGCGGCAAACGCTCACGCAGTATGACAACCGTTTCCGTGCGCCGTTTTTATGGTGTCAAAACGAGTGCAGCGAGAATGAAATATGATCATCCATTAAAAGATAACGTAACCGAGGTGTAGAATATGATTTATGTGATTTCTGATTTACACGGCTATCCGTTTGAGGGCTTTATGGAATTATTGAAAAAAGCCGGCTTTTCTGACGATGATTTTCTCTATGCACTCGGCGACGTGGTAGATCGCGGGAAAAATGGCATTGACTATCTCTTGTGGTTCAAAGAGCAGAACAATGCCGAGCTGCTGCTGGGCAACCATGAGGTTATGATGCGAAAATGCGACTTTTTGTTCCACCCCGATGCGATCGAACTGATGGAAAAGCTCGACAACGACCAACGTGTCAACCTCGGTATCTGGATGTATAACGGAGCGGAGGAAACCATCAGGGGATTGTTTGCGATCTCTCAGGAAAAACGGCAGGAGCTCTTTCGCTATTTGTGTACGCTTGCGCCGTACAGGACGGTCAAAGTCGGCGGCAGGGAGTTTGTGCTGACTCACAGCGGACTGCGCGATTTCTCGCCCCAAAAGTCCCTTGACGATTATTCTCTGCACGATCTGGTCTGGAATCGTCCCGAGCTGACCGACAGGTATTATGAGGATAAAATGGTAGTTTTCGGCCACACACCCTCATGGAAGTTCGGTGAGGAATACGAGGGGAAAATCATCATCACCGATACATGGATCGACATCGATGCCGGTGCCGGCAGAGGATTATCGCCCGTTCTTTTGCGCCTTGACGATATGGCACAATTTTCCTTAGGCTGAACTGATCAAATGATGTGCTGCGGGTTGATCGTCTTTTGTGAATACTTCTCTGTATTGCAGAAGCCGCCCTTACCGATCGGTGCAGAAATGATCGATAACAAAACAAACGGCACAATCTGAGCCTTGAAAAGCGTGGTTTTTCAAGGTTCAGACTGTGCTTTTATGTGTGGCTGTACATTTTCAGAAATTCAGACCGGTCGATACAATTGTGAATATAGGAGATTGGTGCAATGCCGCGCCGCTGACAACAGTGGTCTGCTGATATTGAGCGTTGGGAGCGCAAGGAGTACTTTTGTATTCTGCCTGAATCATCCGCATATTTTCCCGAAAATGCTTTACGCTGATCTGCCGCAGGTGTTGAATGACAAGTAAAACCCAAAAAGACCCGTCTACCCGTGAAAAGCCGTAAAAACAAAAATTTAATCAAAAAAGCCAGTTAAATGCGACAGTGTCGTTTGCCGATAAACAGCGGCTTTCAAGGCTTTTTATAGTAAACGACATTATTTTTTATACTTTGATAAATCATCGGCTGACTGTGGGGGCTTTCCGGTCGCCCCCACACCCCTTCGG